>NZ_CP077097.1:4727878-5060757 GCF_014269225.2 Pseudomonas anuradhapurensis | reverse complement strand
TCCGGGCGCGCCGGGGCGAATTCCTGTTCGTCACCGGCCACTCCGGGGCTGGCAAAAGTACCTTGCTGCGTCTGCTGCTGGCCATGGAACGCCCCACCAGCGGCAAGCTGATGCTGGCCGGGCAGGACCTGGGGCAGATCAGCAACGCACAGATCCCGTTCCTGCGTCGGCAGATTGGCGTGGTATTCCAGAACCATCAGCTGTTGTTCGACCGCACGGTGTTCAACAACATCGCCTTGCCGCTGCAGATTCTCGGCTTGTCCAAGGCCGAGGTCGCCAAACGCGTGGATTCGGCCCTGGAGCGCGTGTCGCTGGCCGACAAAGGCGAGCTGTTCCCGGCCGACCTGTCCACCGGCCAGCAACAGCGGGTGGGTATCGCCCGCGCCATCGTGCATCAGCCGGCCCTGCTGCTGGCCGACGAACCCACCGGTAACCTCGACCCGCGCCTGGCCGCGGAGATCATGGGCGTGTTCGAGGACATCAACCGCCTGGGCACCACGGTATTGATCGCCAGCCACGACCTGGCACTGATTGCGCGCATGCGCCACCGCATGCTGACCTTGCAGCGCGGTCGCTTGATCGGCGATGGGGAGGCCGGGCAATGACCACTACACGCACACCTAAAGTTTCCGAGCGGGTTGCGCCGAAACCGGCCGATCCGCAACCGGCAAAGAAAAAACACGGTGATGACGATGACGGCCCGGATTTCCGCACGCTGCTGCATGCCTGGCTGGAAAGCCACCGTGCCAGCCTGGCCGACAGCCTGCGCCGTCTGGGCAAGCAGCCGATCGGCAGCTTCTTCACCTGCCTGGTAATGGCGGTAGCGCTGAGCATGCCCATGGGCCTGTCGCTACTGCTGAAGAACGTCGAAAAGCTTGGCGGCTCGTGGCAGCGCGCCGCGCAGATTTCGCTGTACCTCAAGCTCGACGCCGGCAGCCGCGAAGGTGAGGCGCTGCGCGACGAGATCAAGGGCATGCCCGGTGTGGCTGACGCACTGTATGTCAGCCGCGAGCAGGCGCTGGAGGAATTCCAGCAGCAGTCCGGCCTGGGTGAAGCCCTGCGTGAACTGCCCGACAACCCGCTGCCAGGCGTGGTCGTGGTGACCCCGACCGAGGTCGACAAACCGGCGCTGGAAGCCTTGCGTCAGCGCTTGTCCGAGCTGCCACGGGTAGAGGTGGCGCAGCTCGACCTGCTGTGGGTCGAGCGCCTGGCGGCGATCCTCAAGCTGGGTGACCGTTTCGTCTTCGGCCTGGCCGTGATGCTGATTTCTGCCTTGCTGTTAGTAATCGGTAACACAATTCGGCTACATATTGAAAACCGTCGCACCGAGATCGAAGTGATCAAGCTGGTCGGTGGCACCGACGCCTACGTGCGCCGGCCTTTCCTGTACATGGGAGCCCTCTATGGGCTGGGCGCAGGCCTGCTGGCGTGGGGTATCCTGGCGTTTGGCCTGAACTGGCTGAACGAGGCGGTGGTAGGGCTTTCTGGCCTGTATGGCAGCGACTTCGCCCTGGGCGGGGTGCCGGTGTCCGATGGTCTGTCGCTCTTGATCGGAGCGGTGCTGTTGGGGTATATCGGTGCATGGATTGCAGTCGCCCGCCACCTGAACGAGCTGGCGCCGCGATAGTTTTTAAGTGCCAGCATTGACAAATTCTTCACTATGGAACTTGTACCGTCGTTCCAGGTCAATGTTGGCAGCGCCCACAAGGTGCGAGTCTGGTAAGTCGGAGGTTCTTGAATGACCACATCGTTGCAACCTGCCTATGCCCTGGTACCCGGTGCAAACCTGGAAGCCTACGTGCACACGGTCAACAGCATTCCGCTGCTGACGGTCGAGCAGGAGCGTGATCTGGGCGAGCGTCTCTATTATGAGCAGGATGTCGAGGCCGCTCGCCAGATGGTGATGGCCCACCTGCGTTTCGTCGTACATATCGCCCGCAGCTACGCCGGCTACGGGCTGGCCCAGGCCGACCTGATCCAGGAAGGCAACGTCGGCCTGATGAAAGCCGTCAAGCGCTTCAACCCGGAAATGGGTGTGCGCCTGGTGTCGTTCGCCGTGCACTGGATCAAGGCGGAGATCCACGAGTTCATCCTGCGCAACTGGCGCATCGTCAAGGTGGCCACTACCAAGGCCCAGCGCAAGCTGTTCTTCAACCTGCGCAGCCAGAAGAAGCGTCTGGCCTGGCTGAGCAACGACGAAGTGCACCGCGTGGCGGAAAGCCTGGGCGTTGAACCGCGTGAAGTGCGCGAGATGGAAAGCCGCCTGAGCGGCCAGGACATGGCCTTCGACCCAGCAGCGGAAGCTGACGACGACAGCGCCTTCCAGTCGCCTGCGCACTACCTGGAAGACCACCGCTACGACCCGGCGATGCAGCTGGAGGATGCCGACTGGAGCGACAACTCCACCAGCAACCTGCACGAAGCGCTGCAAGGGTTGGACGAGCGTAGCCGCGACATTCTGTACCAGCGCTGGCTGGCGGAAGAGAAGGCCACGCTGCATGAGTTGGCGGACAAGTACAGCGTTTCGGCTGAGCGGATTCGCCAGCTGGAGAAGAATGCGATGAACAAGGTCAAGGCATTGATCGCGGCCTGATCGAGCCCTGACTGCAAGGAAAAGCCGCTGGCCCAGATAGGGTGAGCGGCTTTTTTTTGCGCAAGCCTTGAAGGCCTCTTCGCGGGCGCGCCCGCGAAGAGCCCTCAAGGCTTGCGCGAAGTGTCGAGCTGCATCAGATAGCTGGGGCCACCCAGCTGGCTCATCTGCCGCCGAATCCATCCGGCCCGGCTGGCCACATAGGCGCTCGGCCGACTGGCACTCCACTTGATCGGGCTTGGCAGCACGGCCGCCAGCTGCGCCGCCTGCTGGCGGCTGAGCCGGCTGGCATCGACGCCAAAGTGATAACGCGCCGCCGCCTGGGCGCCGAATACGCCCTTGCCCCATTCGGCGCTGTTCAGGTAGACCTCGAGAATCCGTTCCTTCGACCAGAACAGCTCGATCAGCGCGGTGAACCACGCCTCCAGCCCTTTGCGCAACCAGCTGCGCCCGGACCACAGGAACAGGTTCTTGGCCACTTGCTGGGTCAGGGTGCTGGCACCACGAATACTGCCGCCACGCTCGTTGTAGGCCAGCGCCGCCTGGATGGCCGGAATGTCGAAGCCCCAGTGGTTGGCGAACTTCTGGTCCTCGCCAGCGATGACCGCGACCTTGAGCTCGTCGGAGATGTTCTCCCAAGGCTCCCAGTCCCGCTGCAGGTCGATCGGCTCGCCATTCACCCAGGACTGCACTTTGCGCTCGACCATCAGCGCTGTGCCGGGTGGTGGCACCCAGCGGAACACCAGCACCAGCACGATGCTGCCGGCAGCGAACCAGAGCAGGGCACGGGAGAGGCGGCGGAGAAGGGTTGGCAGCATGGCGATGGCTTGGCCGTACGGGTGGAAGGGGCCATTATACAGACCCGATCCAAGGAGTCGTCCCATGCTTCGCAGCTTCCTGATGCTCGCCGCCTTTTTCGGCTTTACCGGTGTCGCCTTGGGCGCTTTTGCGGCTCACGGCCTGAAAAGCCGGCTGACAGCCGACTACCTGGCGATCTTCCAGACCGGTGTGACCTACCAGCTGGTGCACGCCCTGGCGATCCTCGCTGTCGCGGTGCTCTCGGCCCACCTGCCCGGGCGCCTGGTCGGCTGGGCGGGCGCGCTGTTTGCCCTGGGCATAGTGCTGTTCTCCGGCAGCCTGTACCTGCTCACCCTCAGCGGCCTGGGCAAGCTCGGCATCATCACCCCGCTTGGCGGGCTGTGCTTCCTCGCCGGCTGGTTGTGCCTGGGCCTGGCGGCGTGGCGGCTGGGCTGACCGAGTGGTCCACAATCGCGACTAATGGCGCGCGCCGCCCTTGGGTTGCGGGGTGGTTCGGCGCTAGAATGCGTGCCCCCCAAAGCACAATGGTGGCCGTGCGCATGCGCATTCAACTGAACGGTGAACCTTACGAATTGCCCGCTGGCGAATCCGTCGCGGCCCTGCTGGCCCGCCTGGAGCTGACCGGGCGCCGCGTCGCGGTGGAGCTGAACCTGGACATCGTGCCGCGTAGCCAGCACGACACTACGCTGCTGAATGATGGCGACCAGGTCGAAGTGGTCCACGCCATTGGTGGCGGCTGACTGCGGCCCGGCGGTTCACCTGCAAGCCCTGCAACCTTTTCCCGAGGAACAACCATGAGCAATGTTCGCAGCGACAAGCCCTTCACCCTGGCCGGGCGTACTTTCCAGTCGCGCCTGCTGGTCGGTACCGGCAAATACCGTGACATGGAAGAAACCCGTCTGGCCATCGAGGCCTCGGGTGCCGAAATCGTCACCGTTGCCGTGCGCCGGACCAACATCGGCCAGAACCCGGGCGAGCCGAACCTGCTCGACGTGTTGCCACCGGACCGTTACACCATCCTGCCAAACACCGCAGGCTGCTACGACGCGGTCGAGGCCGTGCGCACCTGCCGCCTGGCACGTGAACTGCTGGATGGCCACAACCTGGTCAAGCTGGAAGTACTGGCTGACCAGAAAACCCTGTTCCCCAACGTGATCGAAACCCTCAAGGCCGCCGAAGTGCTGGTCAAGGACGGTTTCGACGTAATGGTCTACACCAGCGACGACCCGATCATCGCCCGCCAGCTGGCCGAAGCCGGCTGCATCGCGGTCATGCCCCTGGCTGGCCTGATCGGTACCGGCCTGGGTATCTGCAACCCCTACAACCTGCAGATCATCCTGGAAGAATCCAAGGTGCCGGTGCTGGTCGATGCCGGCGTGGGCACTGCTTCCGACGCCACCATTGCCATGGAAATGGGTTGCGAAGCGGTGCTGATGAACTCGGCCATTGCCCACGCCCAGCAGCCGGTGCTGATGGCCGAGGCCATGAAGCACGCCATCGTCGCCGGCCGCATGGCTTACCTCGCCGGCCGTATGCCGAAGAAACTCTATGCCAGCGCCTCCTCGCCGCTGGAAGGTCTGATCAAGTAAGAGCCCCTGATGACTGAATCGCACGATACGCCGAGCACCCCTGACGGCGAAGCCCGCCCGCACCGCCGCATCAAGAGCTTCGTGATGCGCGCCGGGCGCATGACCGAAGGCCAGCAACGCGGCCTGGAGCAGGGCGGCCCGCTGTACATCCTGCCGTTGGCCGACAGCCCGGTGGACTACGACCAGGTGTTCGGCCGTTCGGCGCCGCGCACCCTGGAGATCGGCTTCGGCATGGGCCATTCCCTGCTGGAAATGGCGGCTGCCGCGCCGGAGCAGGATTTCATCGGTGTGGAAGTGCACCGCCCAGGCGTGGGTGCGCTGCTCAACGGCGTGCTGACCCAGGGGCTGAAGAACCTGCGGGTGTATGACTGCGATGCTATCGAAGTGCTGAACCGCTGCGTGGCGGACAACAGCCTCGACCGGCTGATGCTGTTCTTCCCCGATCCATGGCACAAAGCGCGCCACCACAAACGGCGCATCGTTCAGCTGGAGTTCGCCGAGCTGGTGCGGCGCAAGCTCAAGCCGGGTGGCGTGTTCCACATGGCTACCGACTGGGAGCCGTATGCCGAGTACATGCTGGAAGTGATGAGCGCTGCCCCGGGCTATCGCAACCGTGCGGCCGACGGCACCTATGTGCCACGCCCGGAAGAGCGCCCGATCACCAAGTTCGAACGCCGTGGCGAGCGGCTGGGGCATGGGGTTTGGGATTTGAAGTTCGAGAAGGTGGATTGACTGGCTGGTTAGCCGTTCGATGCGCTGATTCTGCAGACGAAAAAACCGCCTTGAAAAAGGCGGTTTTTTTTAGCCCCGGCTGACAACTACGGCCTCACAGGCATGGTCATGTTGCAGCAAATGTGGATTGGCTCAGCCCCGCCGATCAGCCACTACCCCAATTAGCACCAGCACCACCAGCAACACCGGCGCCAGCGCGTAGTTGTTGAACTGGCCCAGCCCCTTCACTACCCAGGGTGTGGCATAGATCAACGCCACACCACTGCCGATCATCACCAGCAAGGCCATGAACGGTACGCGCAGGGCGCCGGCCAAGCCGCCCAGGCGCTGTTCCACCCAGCCCTTGATATCGGTGCCGAACAGCACCAGCAGGCAGCCCACCAGGGCCAGTGAAATCTCCGACAGGTTGCTGCGGCTCCAGCGGGAAACCGTCGCGAGCAGATCAAGTACCAGATCCATGGGTCATCCTTAGGTCAAGAAATACTGCAGCAGGTCATTGAGGAACAACTGGCCTCGTGGCGTGGCCACCAGTCGATCCGCTTCGACCTGCAAAAGGCCCTTTTGTTCGGCGGCGCGCCGTGCTTCGCGCAGCTGTTCCAGTGGCAGCCCGGTGCGCTGGGTGAACAGTTCGGCCTCCACTCCATCGGTCAGGCGCAGGGCATTCATCAGGAACTCGAACGGCAGCTCGTCGACCGGCAGCAGCTTTTCGCCAGCTTTGAACGGCTTGGCCAGGTTCAGGTAGTCCTTGGGCAGGCGGGTCTTCCAGGTGCGCAGGATGCGACCGTCGGCGAAGGTCAGTTTGCCGTGAGCACCGGCACCAATGCCGATGAAGTCGCCAAAGCGCCAGTAATTGAGGTTGTGCCGCGCGGCACGACCAGCCTGGGCATAGGCCGAGACCTCGTACTGGCGGAAGCCGTGATCGGCCATCAGCGCCTGGCCGGCTTCCTGGATGTCCCAGAGGATGTCGTCCTCGGGAAGCTCCGGTGGCTGGTTCCAGAACACCGTGTTCGGCTCCACGGTCAGCTGGTACCACGACAAATGCGTGGGCCCCAGTTCGATCGCCTGGCGCAGGTCGCCCAGCGCGTCATCCAGCGACTGCTCGGGCAGGCCGTGCATCAGGTCCATGTTGAAGTTGTCGAAGCCGGCCGCACGCGCCATGCCGGCGGCGCGGACCGCTTCATCGCCATTGTGGATGCGCCCCAGCGCCTGCAGCTTGGCTGGCTGGAAGCTCTGCACACCGATGGACAGGCGGTTGATGCCGGTTTGCCGGTAGGCCTTGAACTTGTCCTGCTCGAACGTGCCCGGGTTGGCCTCCAGGGTGATTTCGATCTCTGGCGCAAACGCAATGCGTTGCTCCACGCCTCGCAGCAGCCGGCCGAGGGCATCGGCGCTGAACAGGCTGGGCGTACCGCCACCGAAGAAGATCGAGCTGATCGGCCGGCCTTGCACCGCGGCCAATTCTTGGTCGAGGTCGTTCAGCAGGGCCGCGACATAGGCATCTTCTGGCAGATCAGGGCCGGCGGCGTGGGAGTTGAAGTCGCAGTAAGGGCATTTGCGTACGCACCACGGGATGTGGATGTACAGCGCCAGCGGCGGCAGGCTGGTGAAACCCGCCGTGCCGGGTGTGGACAGCGTGTCGATCATGCCAGGCCCAGACGTTGACGCAGCAGGGCCATGGCGCGCGCGCGGTGGCTGAGCTGGTTCTTGTCCGCAGGGGCCAGTTCGGCGCTGGAACAGCCGCGCTCCGGTACCCAGAACAGCGGGTCATAGCCAAAGCCGTGCTCGCCGCTGGCCTCGAACATGATGCGCCCGTGCCACAGGCCTTCGCACAGGATCGGCAGCGGGTCGTCGGCATGGCGCACCAGTGCCAGCACGCAGACGAACTGCGCACCGCGCTCTGCTTCGGGCACATCTTTCAGGGCCTCGAGCAGCTTGGCGTTATTTGCTGCATCACCCTTGCCGTCGGCATAGCGCGCCGAATAGATGCCCGGTGCACCACCGAGGAAGTCCACTGCCAGGCCGGAATCGTCGGCCAGGGCCGGCAAGCCGGAAATGCGTGCGGCATTACGTGCCTTGAGGATGGCGTTCTCGACGAACGACAGGCCGGTTTCTTCCGGCTCCACCTGGCTGAACTCACCGATCGAGCGCAGCTGCACGGACGCGCCGAGCATGGCCTGGAGTTCCTTGAGTTTGCCGGCGTTATGGCTGGCCAATACGAGTTGCTGGAAATTCATCATTCGCCTGGGAACACTTCCTGGTTGAAGCTGAGGGAATTGCTGATGCCGCCGGTTTCGATGTTGAGGTCGAAGGTGACGGTCTCTGCCTGGTCGATCTTGAACTGGGCGATGTAGTACACCGCGCCTTGCTCGTTGATCTGCTTGAACGACAGCGGGGTGCTGCGCCCGGTCAGGTCCTTGACCGTGCCGCTGACCACCGCGATGGCGGGTTTGTTGGCGCGGAGCACGGCAATGTTGAGTACGCCCTGGTTCTTGCTGCGTACCAGGCCGGTGGCTGCAGCCACCGCTGGTGTCAGCATGCTCGAGGTGAATGCGCTGTAGTGCACCGTCACGTCGCCAAACACTTCCTTGCGCTCGGGGCGGGCAGCATCGGCAGCCAGTGCCGGCAGGGCGAGGCACAGGCTGATCAGGAGCAGGGCTAGGCGACGCATGGGGTGGTTCCTCCGCTAGGCGTCAGACAGCGAGCTGGTGCTCTTGCAGGCCCGGGCTGCTGACGCGGTAGATACCGATCTCACCTAGAAGATTAGGCCAAAGCCGGCCACCCCACCCATTACGGTGCAAGTGGTCGACAGCCAGGCGGTCAAGCACCCTGGCCTTGCGTTCGTGCACCAGTTCCTCGAAGTCGGCAAAGGTGCAGAAGTGGATGTTCGGCGTGTTGTACCAGGTGTATGGCATGAAGTCCGACACTGGCATGCGGCCCTTGGTCGCCAGGTACCAGCGGCAACGCCAGTGGCCGAAGTTGGGGAAGGTGATGATGCACTGGCGGCCCACGCGCAGCATCTCGTCGAGGATGCGGTCGGGGTACTCCACGGCCTGCAGGGCCTGGGTCATGATCACCACGTCGAAGCTGTTGCTGGCGAAGTTGCCCAGGCCCTTGTCCAGGTCCTGCTCGATGACGTTGACGCCCTTGGCCACGCAGGCGGCGATGTTGTCAGCGTCGATCTCCAGGCCGTAGCCGGTGACCTGCTTGCGGTCACGCAGTGAGGCCAGCAGTTCGCCGTTACCGCAGCCCAGGTCGAGTACCCGGCTGCCGGCGGGAATCCAGTCGTGGATGATTTCCAGATCGGCTCTCATGCTGTCCTCAGATGGCAATGCGGTTCATGTAGTTCGCGAAACCCTGCATGTAGCGAGGCGTGGGGATCAGGAAGGCATCGTGCCCATAGGGCGAATCGATCTCCAGATAGCAGACGTTCTTGCGTGCGGCCATCAGGGCGTTGACGATTTCGCGCGAGCGGGCCGGCGAGAAGCGCCAGTCGGTAGTGAACGACATGATGCAGTAATCCGCCTTGACGTGGGCCAGGGTGGCCGCCAGGTCGCCGCCATGGGCAGCAGCCGGGTCGAAGTAGTCCAGCGCCTTGGTCATCAGCAGGTAGGTGTTGGCGTCGAAACGCCCGGAAAACTCTTCGCCCTGGTAGCGCAAGTAGCTTTCGACCTGGAATTCGACGCTATGGAAGTCGTAGTTGAGCTTGTCGCTCTTCAGCTCACGGCCGAATTTTTCACCCATCGAGTCGTCGGACAGGTAGGTGATGTGGCCGACCATGCGCGCCAGCATCAAGCCACGCTTGGGGATCACGCCCTGGTCCTGGAACGAACCACCGTGGAATTCGGGGTCGGTGAGGATGGCCTGGCGCGCCACTTCGTTGAAGGCGATGTTCTGTGCCGACAGCTTGGGCGCCGAGGCGATATCGACACAATGGCGCACGCGCTCGGGGTAGCTGATGGTCCACTGCAGCGCCTGCATGCCGCCCAGGCTGCCGCCGACCACGGCAGCCCATTGCTGGATGCCCAGGCGTTCGGCCAGGCGTACCTGGCTGTGTACCCAGTCTTCCACGGTCAGCACCGGGAAATCCGCGCCATAGGGCTTGCCGGTGGCCGGGTTGATGCTGCTGGGGCCAGTACTGCCGTTGCAGCCGCCCAGGTTGTTCAGGCTGACCACGAAGAAGCGGTTGGTGTCGATCGGCTTGCCCGGGCCGATGCAGCTATCCCACCAGCCCGGCTTGCGGTCGGTGGCGGCATGGTAGCCAGCGGCATGATGGTGGCCGGACAGGGCATGGCAGATCAGCACGGCGTTGCTGGCGCTGGCGTTGAGGGTGCCATAGGTTTCGTAGACCAGTTCATAACTGGCCAGCGAGCGGCCACAGGCCAGGGCCAGCGGTTCATCGAACCGGGCTGTTTGCGGTACTACCAGACCGACGGAATCTTCGGGAAAGACAGTGGACATCGACCCTGCTCACGCTTGACGGAGGCGTCAGTCTAAAGAGCGCTACCCCCAGCGGCAAGCACAGGCTTGCCACTGGAAGCGACCAGGGCCGGGGGCGGCTCAGATCATCCGCCACAGCTCTTGTGGCATGCCGGCGTAGGCGGCCAGCGGCGGCATCACGAACGACTGGATCACCTGGATCGCGAGGAAGGCGAAGATCGGCGAGATGTCCATGCCGCCCAGGTTGGGCACGATGCGGCGGAACGGTGCCAGCACCGGTTCGCTGATCTGGTAGGCCAGCTCGGCGGCTGGGTTGTGGCTGTTGGGGGCGACCCAGGAAACGATCACCATGACGATCATCGCCACCCAGAAAATCTTCAGGAACAGCGAGGTGATCCCGATGATCGCCCACATCAGCAGGTGCAGGATGTCGCCGAAGGTACCGTAGGTGACCATCAGCACGAAGCCCATCAACAGCGCCTGGATGACCACCGACAGCAGCAGCGACGAGGTATCCAGCCCGCCGACACTGGGGATGATCCGGCGAATCGGCTTGAGCAGCGGCTGAGTGGCGCGTACTGCGAACTGGCAAAGCGGGTTGTAGAAGTTGGCCTTCACCAGCTGCAGCACGAAGCGCAGCAGGACGATCACCAGGTACAGGCTGACCAGGGTTTGCACCACGAAGATCGCGGCGCCGGACAGTGCATTCATCTGGAACTCCTTATTTGCCCAGTTGTTCGGCCAGCTCCGCAGAGCGCGTGGCGGCAGCCTGCAGGGCCTGCTCGACGATGGCTTCGAAGCCGCTGGCCTGGAATGACTTGATCGCCGCTTCGGTGGTGCCGGCGGGCGAGGTGACACGGCGGCGCAGCTCGGCGGCATCGACATCGCTGGCGACCGCCATGCGCGCGGCGCCCAGGGCCGTCTGCAGGGTCAGCTGGGAAGCGGTTTCGCGTGGCAGGCCGAGTTTTTCCCCCGCCGCGGTCATGGCTTCGATCAGCAGGAAGAAGTACGCCGGGCCACTGCCGGAAACAGCGGTCACGGCGTCCAGTTGCTGTTCCTGCTCCAGCCACAGGGCGGTGCCCACGGCCGACAGCAGTTGCTCGGCCTGCTGGCGCTGCTCGGCGGACACCTGTGCGGTGGCATACAGGCCGCTCACGCCTTGGCGCAGCAGGGCAGGGGTGTTGGGCATGCAGCGTACCACCGGGCGCGCGCCAACCCAGCTTTGCAGGCTGGCGCAGGTGATGCCGGCGGCGATGGAAACGATCAGCTGGCCGTCCTGCAGGTTGGGTTGCAGGGCCTGGCAAACGGCTTTCATGACCTGTGGCTTTACCGCCAGCACGATGACGTCGGCGCCGTCGATGGCCTGGGCGTTGTCCTCGAAGGTTTCGATGCCGTGCTCGGCCTGGATGCGGCTGCGGGTCTCGGCGCCCGGGTCGCTGGCGCGGATCTGCGAGGCGTCCAGGCCCTGGGCACGCAGACCACCGATCAGGCTGGCGGCCATGTTGCCGGCGCCGATAAAGGCAATACGTGTCTTGCTCATGTCAGGTCCTTGTTGGAAAGAGTGAGTAAAGCATGGGATCAGGCGTGGCCGCTGTAGTCGCGGGCACCGAACAGGGCAGTACCGATACGCACCCACGTCGCGCCTTGGGCAATGGCGGCTTCCAGGTCGTGGCTCATGCCCATGGACAGCGTATCCAGGCCCAGCCCGAGTTCTTCATGCAGCTTGCGCAGGGTGGCGAAGGCTGCCTCTTGGGCGGCGCGGTCGTCGGTGGGTTCGGGAATGGCCATCAGCCCGCGCAGGCGCAGGTTGGGTAGCGCGGCTACCGCTTTCGCCAAGGCCGGCAAGTCAGCCGGTGCGCAGCCGGATTTGCTGTCCTCTCCGCTGACGTTCACCTGCAGGCAGATATTCAGCGGCGCCAGCCCGGCAGGACGCTGTTCCGACAGGCGTTGGGCGATCTTCAGACGGTCCACGGAATGTACCCAGTCGAAATGCTCGGCGATGGCTTTGGTCTTGTTCGACTGAATGGGGCCGATGAAGTGCCAGATCAAGGGCAAGTCGCTGAGTGCCTGCTGCTTTGCCAGCGCTTCTTGTAGGTAATTTTCACCGATATCACGCACGCCTGCGGCGTGGATTTCGCGGATGGCGCTGGCTGGCTTGGTCTTGCTCACGGCCAGCAACTGGACGCTGGCCGGATCACGCCCGGCAGCCTGGGCAGCGCTGGCGATACGGGCGGAAATAGCGGAAAGGTTGTCTGCTAGGGTGGACATGGACTGATGCCGGCGTTTTAGGGTTTGCGGCATTCTACCTACTTGCAGGCCTTTGGGGAGTCTCATGGATGTGACCGACCTGTTGGCCCTGGCCGTGGATGCGGGCGCTTCCGACCTGCACCTGGCGGCGGGCCAGACACCGATGCTGCGCCTGGATGGGGAGTTGCAGCGCGTGGCTCTGCCGACCTTGAGCCCGGACGTCTTGATCGAGGGCATGGCACCCATGCTGGATGAAGCCCGGCGCCGACAGTGGACCCAGGGAGATGAGCTGGACCTGGCGCTGGAGTTGCCGGCACTGGGGCGCTTTCGGCTGAACCTGTTTCGCCAGTTGCATGGC
Organism: Pseudomonas anuradhapurensis; assembly: GCF_014269225.2. Taxonomy (NCBI): domain Bacteria; kingdom Pseudomonadati; phylum Pseudomonadota; class Gammaproteobacteria; order Pseudomonadales; family Pseudomonadaceae; genus Pseudomonas; species Pseudomonas anuradhapurensis. The sequence goes on along the minus strand of NZ_CP077097.1, from coordinate 5,047,985 downwards.
CCTGCGGCCACCTTCCGCCTGATCCCGGGGCGCATCGCCACGCTCGATGAACTCGAGCTGAGGGATGTGTTTCAAGCTGTTGCGCAGTGCAGTGATGGCTTGATCCTGGTGGGTGGGCCGACCGGCAGCGGCAAGTCCAGCACCCTGGCGGCGCTGCTCGACCAGCTGAACCGTGAGCGGGCACTGCACATCATCACCCTCGAAGACCCTGTCGAAGTTATCCACAATAGCCAGCGCAGCCTGGTCAACCAGCGAGAGATCGGCCGCCATTGCGGCGGGTTTGCCCAAGGGCTGCGCAGTGCCCTGCGTCAGGACCCGGATGTGATCATGATCGGGGAGCTGCGCGACCTGGAAACCATTCGCCTGGCCTTGCGCGCGGCGGAGACCGGGCACTTGGTGCTGGCGACCGTGCATACGCGTTCGGCGGTGAACAGCGTTGACCGGTTGGTGGAGGTGTTTGCGGCCGAAGAGAAGCCGCTGGTGCGGGCGATGCTGGCCGAGTCGTTGCGCCTGGTGGTGGCGCAAATATTGGTCAGGCGTGCGGGGGGAGGGCGGGTTGCGGCGCGTGAGGTGCTGGTGGTTACGCCAGCGGTGCGTAACCTGATTCGGGAAGGGCGTATGGCGCAGTTGTGTTCGGTGATGCAGGCGGGTGGTGCGGACGGGATGCGGACGATGGAGGGGGCGATGCGAGGACTGAGGGAGCGAGGGCTGATTGAGGACTTGTAGTGGCTGTACCGGCCCCTTCGCGGGCACGCCCGCTCCCACAGGTATGGCGCTGCCCGCGAGAGCGACGCGGTACCTGTGGGAGCGGGCGTGCCCGCGAAGAGGCCGATACAGGAGAGCGCCGATCAGATCAGCGCTTGGCCAGGTTCAGTTGCTGCTGTTCTTTTGGCAACACTCGCTTGGCTACTACGTAATGCTGCTGCCAGTAAGGCTTGCTCAGGGTGTCGATGCTCACCCGCTTGCCACGACGCGGGGCATGGATGAAGCGGTCATTGCCCAGGTAGATGGCAACGTGATTGACCCGACGGCTCTTGATATTGAAGAAGATCAGGTCGCCCGGTTTGAGGTCGCCCTTGGCCACCTTGACCCCGTGGCCTTGGGCCATGGCGTTGGAGGTGCGCGGCAGGTCGACGTCGGCGACATCGTTGAAGGCGTACTTGACCAGCCCGCTGCAGTCGAAGCCTTTCTTCGGGCTGCTGCCGCCCCAGACGTAAGGGGTGCCGAGCACATTCACCGCACGGCTGAGCACATCACTGCTCTGCTTCGGTGACATGGCAATGGTTGGGCCGCTGCTGCGGCCGCTGGCGGCATTGCTCGGGCGGCTGCGCAGCGTGGTCTGCTTGACCGGTGCGTGTCTCACCGAGGCATTGCTGGTGTAGCCGGTGAAACCATTGGGAAGACGTTGCTCACGATTGGTGGCGTGGGCGGCCAGGGGCAATAATAGGCAGAGGGTCAGCCATGTCTTGAGTAAAGGCGGCATAGATGAAGCTCTTATGAATAGTTGTGTGTTGGGCGCGCAACTTTATAACAGCTTTTTGATCAATCTTTGATCCGTTGGTCGACTGTCCGGGTGCCGTACGTCGGCCTGCGACGAGAAAGTCACATTTTTTTTTAGAAAATTTTCGGATAACCCGCGGGAGCTATGCATGAACAGTTATCAGGGAGCGCCGTTTCACGATACCCACAGCAAGACCATTGGCTACCTGTTGTGGATTTTCGGCTTCACCGGGTCGCATCGCTTTTACTACGGCAAGCCCGTCACCGGCACCATCTGGTTCCTGACCCTGGGCCTGCTGGGCATCGGCTGGTTGATCGACCTGTTCCTGATCCCGTCCATGGACCGTGAGGCCGACTTGAGGTTCCAGTCCGGGCGCATCGACTACAACATCGCCTGGATCCTGCTGACCTTCCTCGGGGTGTTCGGCCTGCACCGGTTGTACCAGGGCAAGTGGGTGACCGCGATCATCTACTTCTTCACAGGCGGGCTGTGCCTGGTGGGAGTGCTGTACGACTTCTGGACGTTGAACAGCCAGGTGTCCGAGCGCAATGCGGTACGGGCTTGAGGGCCCTGGGGCTGCTTTGCAGCCCATCGCGACACAAGGCCGCTCCTACAAAGATCGGATAAGCCCTCTGGGGTTGTCGCGGTCTCTGTAGGAGCGGCCTTGCGTCGCGACAGGGGCGCACAGCGCCCCCGCTCACAGGCTACTGGCGGGTTTGCCGCTGTTGCAGCAGCAGGTTGCTGAAACCAGCCCCGGCCAGCTGCTTCTGCGCCCCGGTCAGCTGCTCGCGGTTGCTGAACGGGCCGACCATGACGCGGTACCAGGTTTCGTCCTTGACCGTGCCCGACTCCACCTTTACCGCCTGGCCCAGCAGGATGATCTGCGCGCGCACCTTGTCGGCGTCAGCCTGCTTGCGGAACGAGCCAGCCTGGAGGAAGAACTGCGTGGTCGCCGCTGGCTTGATCACCGGTGGCGCCGGCGGCGGGGTCTGGCCCATCAGCGCCGCCTGGGCCCGCGCCGTGTCGATCTTTGCCGCTTCGGCAGGGGTCACCGGTGTCACCGGTTGGGCCGGGACGGGCGGTGTTTTCTCGGGCACGGCTTCCGGCGGCACGATCACCTCGGTCTCCGGCAGCAGGGTATAGAAGTCATACTTCGGCTTCACCGGCTGCTGCGATGCGGCTTGTGTCGTCTTGCCGGCTTCGGCCACTTTTTCCGGCTTCTGCTGCTCGGGCTTGGCCCGCTTGATGTCATCGCCACCAGGCTCGAGCTTCATCAGGAACACGATGAACGCGCCTACAGTCAGGCCGACCGCCAGCCATACCCAACCGGGAATCGGCTGCTTGGCCGGCGCCGTCTGACGGCTGGCGCCGCGTTTTGGGGCAGGTTTTTTCTTGGCAGCCAACTTACATGCGCTCCAGGGTTTCCAGGCCGAGCAGTTCCAGACCTTGCTTGAGGGTGCGGCCAGTCAGGGCCGCCAGACGCAGACGGCTCTGCTGCTGTTCTGCAGTTTCGGCGGCGAGGATCGGGCAGTTCTCGTAGAAGCTGGAGAACAGCCCGGCCAGGTCGTACAGGTAGCTGCACAGTACGTGCGGCGTGCCCTTGTCGGCCACGTTGTTGAGAATTTCGCCAAACTGCGCCAGGCGCGCGGCCAGGTCCTGTTCGTGCGGGGCCTGCAGCACGATGTTGCCTTCGACCTGGTCAAAGGCCTTGCCCAGCTTGCGGAACACGCCGGCCACGCGGGTGTAGGCGTACAGCAGGTAAGGCGCCGTGTTGCCTTCGAAGTTGAGCATCAGCTCGAAGTTGAAGCTGTAGTCGCTGGTGCGGTGCTTGGACAGGTCGGCGTACTTCACCGCGCCGATGCCCACCACTTCGCCGATGCGGCGCAGTTCTTCGTCGGCCAGGCTCGGGTTCTTTTCCTTGACCAGGGCATAGGCGCGCTCCTTGGCCTCGGTGAGCAGGTCGATCAGCTTCACGGTGCCGCCGTCACGGGTCTTGAACGGGCGGCCGTCGGCGCCGTTCATGGTGCCGAAGCCCATGTGTTCCATCTGCATCGGGTGGCCGACGAAGCCTGCGCGGCGTGCGACTTCGAACACCTGGTTGAAGTGCAGCGCCTGGCGCTGGTCGACGAAATACAGGGCGCGGTCAGCCTTGAGCACGTTGCTGCGGTAGCGCACGGCGGCCAGGTCGGTGGTGGCGTACAGGTAGCCGCCGTCGGCCTTCTGCACAATCACTGGCAGCGGCTCGCCTTCGCTGTTCTTGAACTCCTCGAGGAATACGCACTGGGCGCCCTGGTCTTCGACCAGCAGGCCCTTGGCCTTGAGGTCGGCTACCACGTTGGCCAGGTCGGCGTTGTAGGCGCTCTCGCCCATCACGTCGGCCATGGTCAGCTTGACGTTGAGCAGCTCGTAGGTCTTCTGGCAATGCGACAGCGAGATGTCCTTGAAGCGTGTCCACAACGCCATGCAGTCCGGGTCGCCAGCCTGCAGCTTGACCACCAGGCCGCGCGCCCGGGTAGCGAACTCTTCGGACTCGTCGAAGCGCTTCTTGGCGGCGCGGTAGAAGTTTTCCAGGTCGGACAGCTCGTCGCTGGTGATCGGGTTTTCTTCCAGGTAGGCCAGCAGCATGCCGAACTGGGTACCCCAGTCGCCCACGTGGTTCTGCCGGATCACCTCGTCGCCGAGGAATTCCAGCACGCGCGCCACGCTGTCACCGATGATGGTCGAACGCAGGTGGCCGACGTGCATTTCCTTGGCCAGGTTGGGGGCCGACATGTCGATCACCACCTTCTGCGCAGGGCCAGCCTTGCGTGCGCCCAGGTGGGCGTCGGCCAATGCGGCATCCAGGCGGTTGGCCAGGGCGGCGGTGTTCTGGAAGAAGTTGAGGAAGCCGGGGCCGGCGATCTCGACCTTGCTGATGTCGGCGCTGACGGGCAGGGCGTCGATGAGTTTTTCCGCCAGGTCGCGTGGTTTCATGCCGGCCGGCTTGGCCAGCATCATGGCGATGTTGCTGGCGAAGTCGCCGTGGGTCTTGTCCCGGGCGTTTTCCACCTGAATCGCCGGCGACAGCCCTTCAGGCAGCACACCGTCGGTGACGAGTTGGGTGAGGGCTTGCTGGATCAGCTGGCGAATGGTGTCTTTCATGGGGATCTCTTTTCGACCGCAAGCGCGGTGGAGCGCTTGGATGCGCAGGTGGAAAAACTGGACATTATCCGTGGCTGGGAGCGGGTTGCCAACCTTTGGGTCCGCTTTGCAGCCCATCGCGACACAGGGCCGCTCTCCCACAGGGGGACGCGATCCCGCTGCAGGAGCGGCCTGGTGTCGCCATGGGCTGCAAGGCAGCCCCGGTATCAGTAAAGGTCTACCGGGTCGACATCCAGCGACCAGCGCACCTGGCGCCCGCTCGGCATCTGCTCCAACACTAGCAACCAGGCACTGATCAGTCGATGCAAAGGCGCGCGGGTATTGGCCTGTATCAACAGTTGCGCGCGGAAGCGCCCGGCCCGCCGTTCCATGGGCGCCGGCACCGGCCCCAGCAGCTCGATGCCCGCCAGGCGTTGCTCGGCTACCAGGCGCTCGGCTGCGGCGCAGGCCTCGTCAAGGAAGCCTTCGGCCTGCCCGGGGCGGTGCGCTTCGGCGCGCAGCAGTGCCAGGTGCGAGTAAGGTGGCAACCCTGCGGCGCGGCGCTCCTGCAAGGCTTGTTCGGCAAACGCGAAGTAGCCCTGTTCGGTCAGTTGTACCAGCAGGGGATGGTCGGCCAGGTGGGTCTGGATGATCACCTTGCCAGGCTCTTCGGCGCGCCCGGCACGCCCGGCCACCTGCACGATCAGTTGTGCCATGCGCTCGCTGGCGCGGAAATCACCGGAGAACAGCCCACCATCGGCGTCGAGGATTGCGACCAGGGTAACCCGCGGGAAGTGATGGCCCTTGGCGAGCATCTGGGTGCCAACAAGGATGCTCGGCTGACCACGCTGGATGGTGCTGAACAGGTTGTGCATGGCGTCCTTGCGCGCCGTGCTGTCGCGGTCCACGCGCAGGATCGGGTAATCCGGGAACAACACCTTCAGGCGCTCTTCGGCCCGTTCGGTGCCGGCGCCAACCGGGCGCAGGTCGACGTGGTTGCATTGTGGGCACTGCTGCGGCAGGCGTTCGTCATAACCGCAATGGTGGCAGCGCAGCACGCCGGAGCGCTGGTGCACGGTCATGCGCGCGTCGCAGCGCGGGCATTCCGACAGCCAGCCGCAGTCGTGGCACAGCAAGGTCGGGGCGAAGCCGCGGCGGTTGAGGAACACCAGCACTTGCTGGCCGGCCTCCAGTGTCTGCCGGATGGCCTGCTGCAACGGGCCGCTGATGCCACTGTCCAGCGGCAGGCTCTTCACGTCCAGGCGTAGCATGCGCGGTGGCCGTGCACCGCCGGCGCGCTGGTTCATGCGCAACAGGCGGTAGCGGCCGTTGAGGGCGTTGTGCAGGGTTTCCAGCGACGGCGTGGCCGAGCCGAGCAGGATCGGGATGTTCTCCTGGTGGGCGCGCACCAGCGCCAGGTCGCGGGCATGGTAGCGCAGGCCTTCCTGCTGTTTATAGGAGCCGTCATGTTCTTCGTCGATGATGATCAGCCCGGGGTTTTTCATCGGCGTGAACAACGCCGAGCGGGTACCGATGATGATGTCCGCTTCACCGTCGCGTGCCGCCAGCCAGGCGTCCAGGCGCTCGCGGTCGTTCACCGCCGAATGCAGCAGCGCGATGCGGGCGTTGAAGCGTTGTTCGAAACGCGCCAGGGTTTGCGGGCCGAGGTTGATCTCCGGGATCAGCACCAGTGCCTGCTTGCCGGCTTCCAGGGTTTCCCGAATCAGTTGCAGGTAGACCTCGGTCTTGCCGCTGCCGGTCACGCCAGCCAGCAGGAACGCCGCGAAGCCGCCGAAGCCTTCGCGCACGGCGTCAAAGGCTTCGCGTTGCTCGTCGTTGAGCGGTAGTTCGGGTTGTGCCAGCCAGTGCTCGTGGCGCAGCGCCGGCAGGTGGCGGCGCACCTCGATCTGCACCAGCTCCTTGGCCAGCAACAGGTCGAGGCTGTCCTTGTTCAGGTTGAGTTTGGCCAACAGGCTGTGGGCCACGCCATGCGGGTGCTGGGCCAGGGTCTTGAGCGCGTCGCGCTGGCGTGGGGCACGGGCGATGCGCGGGTCTTCCAGGCGGGCGCCGGGGGCGACGTGCCAGAAGCGCTCCTGGCGCATCTCGGCGGGTTCGCCCTGACGCAGCAGCGTTGGCAGGGCCCAGCTCAGGGTATCGCCCAGGCTGTGCTGGTAGTACTGGGCAGTCCACAGGCACAGCTTGAACAGCGACGGCGGGATCGGGGACAGCGGGTCGAGCAGGGCGCTGGCCGCTTTCAGCTTGTCTGCCGGCACTTCGCTGTGCTCGCAGACCTCCACCAGCACGCCGATCATTTCGCGGCGGCCGAACGGCACGCGGATACGCATGCCCGGGGTCAGGGCCTGGCGCGCCATGCTCGCCGGTGCCTTGTAGTCGAACAGGCGACGCAGCGGGGAGGGCAGGGCAAGGCGCAGGATGACGTCGGACACGCGGAAAGTCTCGGAGGGCGTTTCAAGAACTGGCGAGCCTAGCAGACGACGGTCGGTGCAAGCGACAACTTGCACTGGCGCGACGCTCTGGTATTATTCGCCGCCTAATTACGTGCGGTATTCAACAATTGGTGTTGGGTGGCGGCACGCAGCTCGAGGAAGTGACCATGAAAGCAGATATTCATCCGAACTACGAAGTAGTTGCAGTCACCTGCAGCTGCGGCAACAAGTTCGAAACTCGTTCGACCCTGGGCAGCACCCTGGCGATCGACGTTTGCAACCTGTGCCACCCGTTCTACACCGGTAAGCAGAAAGTCCTGGACACCGGTGGTCGCGTACAGAAGTTCGCCGATCGCTTCGGTATGTTCGGTACCAAGAAGTAATCATGCGCATGGCGAGCCCCTCGGGTTTCGCATTGCTGCAAAAAAAGGCGCCCCTTGTGGGCGCTTTTTTTATGGGCCTCATCTGGCACCTGCCGGCCCAGGCGTTCTGCCCGCTGCCGGACAGGCCGCAGCAGGTGGCGGTGCGCCAGGTGGTAGATGGCGATACCTTGCGTCTGGTCGATGGCCGCAGCGTGCGGCTGATAGGCATCAATGCCCCGGAAATCGGCCGTAACGGGCGTAGCAGCGAACCCTATGCGGAGGCCGCCAAGCGACGCCTGCAGGCATTGGTCAAGGCCAGTGACGGGCGTGTCGGCTTGGTGCCGGGCATCGACAGCAAAGACAAATACGGCCGAACCTTGGCGCATATCTACGCCAGCAATGGCGACAATCTGGAAGCACAATTGCTCGGCGAGGGTTTGGGCTATCGGGTGGCGGTTGCCCCTAATGTGCGCCTTAGCGCTTGCCACCAGCTGGCCGAGCAGGCGGCGCGCAAGGCTGGCGCCGGCTTGTGGCGACGCTCGCCAGTGCTACGTGCCGAAGAGCTGCGGCAGTCCGGTTTCGCCGTTGTCGCTGGCCGTATCCAGGCTGTGCAGCGCAACCGTGGCGGAGTTTGGCTGAACCTGGACGATGCCGTGGTGCTGCAGGTTCCCGCTCGTCTGCAACGCAACTTCCCCGCCAGCTTCTTCGATAACCTCAAGGGACGCCAGGTCGAAGCGCGCGGCTGGGTGCTGGATCGTTCCCGCAAGGGCGGCCTCAAGCCAGGGCAGCGGCGCTGGGTGTTGCCATTGACCGATCCAAGCATGTTGGAACGTATTTCAGGCTAAAAGTTGTAGACATTTCGCTATTGGATTGTACACACTGTGAGCCGTATGCCCCGTGGGTTATAGCGTAAAGTCGTAGGCTAAAGGCCTTGACACAAGTGACCGGCCAGTCTTGTGGCTCCCCGGCTCTTTGCGTATCCTCGGCGGTCCGTCAGAACAGTAAACAGCGGAATGCCCACCATGTCAGACCTGAAAACCGCCGCTCTCGAATATCACGCCCAACCTCGTCCGGGGAAACTGAGCGTCGAACTTTCCAAGCCCACTGCCACCGCCCGTGACCTCGCCCTGGCCTACAGCCCAGGTGTTGCAGAGCCGGTGCGTGAAATCGGCCGTGATCCAGAGCTGGCTTACAAATACACCGGCAAGGGCAACCTGGTTGCGGTGATTTCCGATGGTACTGCCATCCTCGGTCTGGGCGACCTCGGCCCGCTGGCCTCCAAGCCGGTCATGGAAGGCAAGGGTGTACTGTTCAAGCGTTTCGCCGGTATCGACGTGTTCGACATCGAAGTGGAATCGGAGAGCCCGCAGGCGTTCATCGACACCGTTCGCCGTATCTCGATCACCTTCGGTGGCATCAACCTCGAAGACATCAAGGCGCCTGAGTGCTTTGAAATCGAGCGCACCCTGATCGAACAGTGCGACATCCCGGTATTCCACGATGACCAGCACGGTACCGCCATCGTCACCGCAGCCGGCATGATCAACGCCTTGGAAATCGCCGGCAAGAAGCTGGAAGACGCCAAGATCGTCTGCCTGGGTGCTGGCGCTGCCGCCATCTCCTGCATGAAGCTGCTGGTGAGCATGGGCGCCAAGGTCGAGAACATCTACATGATCGACCGCAGCGGCGTGATCCACGCTGGCCGCGACGACCTGAACCAGTACAAGGCGCAGTTCGCCCACGCGACCGACAAGCGCACCCTGGCTGACGCCCTCAACGGTGCCGACGTGTTCGTAGGCCTGTCGGGCCCGAACCTGCTGAGCGCCGAAGGCCTGAAGTCGATGGCCGCCAACCCGATCGTGTTCGCCTGCTCGAACCCGGACCCGGAAATCTCGCCAGAGCTGGCTCACGCCACCCGCAGCGACGTGATCATGGCTACCGGTCGCTCCGACTACCCGAACCAGGTCAACAACGTACTGGGCTTCCCGTTCATCTTCCGTGGTGCCCTGGACGTCCGCGCCAAGCGCATCAACGAAGAAATGAAGATCGCTGCCGCCATCGCCCTGAAGGACCTGGCCAAGCTGCCAGTGCCGAAGGAAGTCTGCGAAGCCTACGGCGTCGAAGGCCTGGAGTTCGGCCGCGAGTACATCATTCCGAAGCCGCTGGACGCCCGCCTGATCACCGTCGTTTCCGACGCCGTGGCCAAGGCTGCCATCGAATCCGGCGTAGCGACCCTGCCGTATCCGAAGCACTACCCGCTGACCAGCGTGGATGATGTGTTCAACGGCTGATTGCAGCTGAGCGACACAAAAAAGCCCCGGCTCGCATGAGCCGGGGCTTTTTGTTGTGCCATGGAAATGCGTCAGGGCTGCAAGGTGTTCGTCGCGACATGTCCGTAGCTCGCGATGCGCCGCGCGGGCGGCGCTCGATTTACGCGCCCACTCAAAACCTGAGACAGGCACCTGCCTTTAGAACAGATCCATCGGCGCCGCTTCATCCGCCGGCAGCGGGCTGCCCGGCGCCGCTCCGGTGCCCAGTTCGTCCACCGAAGGCGGCGAATCCTCGGCCTTGAACAGCTCGAAGTAGGCGTTTGGCGTGCTGGGCGAGGCAGCGCGACCGCTGACCGGGTCGACGCGCAGGCTGAGGATGCCTTCCGGCTCGGCAGGCGCATGCTCAGGCTTGTCCTTGAGTGCCGCACCCATGAAGCTCATCCAGATCGGTAGCGCCACGGTGCCACCATACTCGCGGCGGCCAAGGGTCTCAGGCTGGTCGAAACCGACCCACACGGTGGTCACGTAGTCGGCGTTGTAGCCGGAGAACCAGGCGTCCTTGGACTCGTTGGTGGTACCGGTCTTGCCGGCCAGGTCGGTGCGGCCCAGGGCCAGCGCCCGGCGGCCGGTGCCACGCTTGATCACGTCCTGCAGCATGCTGGTGAGGATGTAGGTGGTCCGCCCGTCGATGATCTGTTCGGCCACGGCTGGCGCCTGCGGTGCAGAGGCTACCTGGCTGAAGGCAGGTGGGGCCTCGCCCGGCATGGCGGCGGTGCTGATCGGCTGTTCGGCTGCTGCCAGGCCAGCATGGTCCTCGGCACCCTGCGGTACGCGCGGCGGGTTGGCGGTGAACAGGGTTTCGCCGCTGCGGCTCTCGATGCGCTCGATCAGGTACGGGGTTACCTTGTAGCCGCCGTTGGCAAAGGTGCTCCAGCCAGTGGCGATTTCCATCGGGGTCAGCGTAGCGGTGCCCAGCGCCAGCGACAGGTTGCGCGGCAGGTCCTGCTTGTTGAAGCCGAACTTGGCAATGTAGTCGATGGTGCGGTCCACGCCCATGGCCTGCAGCAGGCGGATCGACACCAGGTTGCGCGACTTGTACAGGGCCTCGCGCATGCGGATGGGGCCGAGGAAGGTGTTGGTGTCGTTCTTCGGTCGCCAGACCTTGTCCAGGTACTCATCGACGAACACGATCGGCGCATCGTTGACCAGGCTGGAAGCGGTATAACCGCTATCCAGGGCAGCACTGTAGATGAACGGCTTGAAGCTCGAGCCCGGCTGGCGCTTGGCCTGCATGGCACGGTTGTAGTTGCTCTGCTCGAACGAGAAGCCGCCAACCAGCGCACGGATGGCGCCGCTGTAAGGGTCGAGGGTAACCAGCGCGCTCTGTGCGCCAGGCACCTGGCTGAATTTGAGCTTGCCGTCCTCCAGGCGCTGGACGCGTACCAGGTCGCCGACCTGGGCGACATCCGCCGGTGACTGCGGCGCACGGCCCTGGGCGTTGCTGTTGATGAACGGGCGGGCCCATTTCATGGTATCCCAGGCCACCAGTTCTTCCTGGCCGCTACGGGTCAGCACCTTGAGGCCGGCCTTCTCGACCTGGGTGACGATGGCCGGCTCCAGGCCGCCCAGCATGCGCTGCTTGCCCAGTTCCTGCAGCCAGGCCGCCTGGGTGCGGCCGGGGAAGCGTGCTTCCGGCCCGCGGTAGCCGTGGCGCTCGTCATATTCGGACAGGCCGTTGAGGATGGCCTTGTTGGCCATTTCCTGCATGTCGCTGGGCACCGTGGTGGTGACGCGGAAGCCTTCGGTGTAGGCGTCGCTGCCATAACGGCCGACCATTTCGGCGCGGGCCATTTCGGCGATATAGGGTGCATTAACTTCTGGCGCGGGCACGTGGTAGCTGGCGTTGAGCGGCTCGGCCAGGGCAGCCTGGTAGCTGGCCTCGTCAATCTTGCCGAGCTTGTACATGCGGCCGAGGATCCAGTCGCGGCGCTCCTTGGCGCGCACCGGGTTGGCCAGCGGGTTGAAGCGCGACGGGGCCTTGGGCAGGCCGGCGATCATCGCCATCTGCGCCAGGCTCACATCGCGGATCGACTTGCCGTAGTACACCTGCGCAGCGGCGTCGATGCCGTAGGCACGGTTGCCCAGGTAGATCTTGTTCACGTACAGCTCGAGGATCTCGTCCTTGGTCAGCTCTCGCTCGATCTGCAAGGCCAGCAGGATCTCGTTGGTCTTGCGCGAGAAACTGCGCTCGCTGGTGAGGAAGAAGTTCTTCGCCACCTGCATGGTGATGGTGCTGCCGCCGGTCTGGATATGCCCGGTTTTCACCAACTGGGTCGCGGCGCGCATCAGGCTGCTGGGGTCGACACCGTAGTGATTGAGGAAATTGTCGTCCTCGGCTGACAGAAGCGCCTGGATGAACTGTGGGGGAATTTCCGCGAAGCGGATCGGCGAGCGGCGCATTTCGCCGAACTCGGCAATCAACTTGCCATCGCTGCTATACACCCTGAGGGGGATCTGCAACTGGATGCTTCTGAGCGATTCGACCGAGGGCAGGCTGGGGCTAAGATACAGAAACGCACCGCTCACACCGAGTACGAGCGCGCAGATGACTGCGACGGAAGACCACCAGAAGAACTTCAGCAGGCGTATCAAGGCTTTTCGGTGTCCAGGTTGGGAGTGGATTGCACGCAGGTCCGGCGGACCAAAAAACGCTGGGCATTATAAGCATTTTTTAGCCTCTCCGGGTTACCGGTCAGGCTGCCCGTCGCCTCGATGCGCAGGCGCGGCCCGGTGTTGGCGCGGGGTTGCGACGGATCGTTGCGACAGACGACAAGGAAGCCACCATGCTAGGACGCTTCGGCAAGGATGCGGGTTCACTCGTGGGGGTGGAAATAGCCCCTGATACCGTTCGGATCGTGCAACTGCAACGGCGCAACCGGCGCTACCGGGTGCATGTCTCGGCACAGGAGCCGTTCGAATCGCCGGTCGGCCAGGATTGGCTGGCAGAGCCGGCAGCCGTGGTGGCTGCCTTGCGCCGCGCCTGTCGTCGCAGCGGCCTGGGGCAGCGCCGGGTAGCGCTGGCATTGCCCGCCAACCTGGTGATTTGCAAGCTGTGCCAGCTCCCGCAGGGCCAGGACGAGGCGGACATGGAGGCGCAGCTGCTGGCTGACGCAGAGCGGCTGTTTCCATTTCCGCTGGAAGACCTGGCCCTGGACTTTCAGGTAATGGGTGGCTCCCGCGCTCAGCCTGGTTGTGTCGAAGTGATGGTGGCGGCGTGCCGGCAAAGCGCGATGGCGCCCCTTGACGCCATGGTCGAGGAAGCCGGGTTGCAGCTGGAGGCTGTGGAGGTCGACAGCATTGCCCTGTGCCGGCTGTTGCCACAGGGCAGCCTTGAGGGGGCGGCACTGCTGCGTATCGATGTGCATGGCACAACGCTTTATGACTGGCAGCCGGGGCGACTGCAGCAACGTCGGGATCTGCAAGTGGCTGAGGCGGGCATGAAGGAGCAGTTGCCCGGGTGCCTGCAGGCGCTGCTTGCCGATGGGCCGCGGCCGGCATGCCTGTGGGTTGCCAGCAGCTCACCCATCGACCCGGGCTGGCTGCAAAGCCTGAGTGCCCGATTGCACGTGCCCTGCCGGCTTCTGCCTGGCTTGGCCGGCCTTGGGCAGGTCGATGGCTCGATGTTGCTGGCTTGCGCCCTGGCCCTCGGTGGGGTGCAGTCATGATGCGCCTGAACCTGCTGCCCTGGCGGGAACGGCAGCGCCAGGCTGCGCTCCGGCTTCTGCGCCGACAATTGGTCGCTGGCGCAGTTCTGGCCATGTGCGCAGTGATGCTGGTCGACCAGCTGGCCCGTCAGCGCGGGCAGCAGCAAGCGTTGGCCCACGACCAGCGCCAGGCAGCCCTTGCAGCGCTACGCGAGCAACTGCAACCGTTGGCCGATGTGCGTGAGCTGAATGAAACCCTACTCGCCCGGGCGATGGCGCTGGAGAGCCTGCGTGCCCACCAGGATGTGTTGGCCGGCGTGTTCGCGGACCTTGAAGGGGCGTTGCCGCAAGGTATCCAGTTACTTGATCTCAGTCTTGAAGACGGCCGCCTGCAAATGACCGGGTTGGCTACCTCCGGTGCCGTGGTCGCGCAATTCATGCGCGACCTGGACCGCTCGGGGGCATTGCTCGGGCTGGAGCTCAAGCGCATCGAGAGCCTGCCGGGCGGCGATGAGTTTGTGCTCAGCGCCTGTGTTTCGGCGTTCTGGTCATGAAGCCAGCGCAGGTGCTGGCCTGGCTGGCGGTGGTCAGCCGCGCCCGCCGCTTTCGGCTGCTGGCGCCAGGGCTGGTGGCAGTGGCGGTATTTGGCCTTGGCTGCGCGATTCGTTTGCCGGCAGTGTTGCAACAACAGGCACGGGAGAATGCCCGGCACGTCGCGCTCGCTGAACAGCAGGCAGCCAGCGCCGCGCACCTGGCCGAACTGGAGCAGCTGCAGGCTTCCGTGGCGGTTGCCGAACGGCGTTTGCAGGAGGCGCACTGGCAACTGGCGGCTGGCGAGGGCATGAGTGATCTGCTCGAGCGCCTGGCAGCGTTGGGTCATGCGCACGGCTTGCTCATCGAGCGGGTCGTTGTACATGAGGAGGAACAACAGGCTGGCTTTCGCAAGGTACCGCTGGAGCTACAGATGGTGGGGCGCTACGCAGCCTTGCGCCAGTGGCTGGACGACTGGTTCGGCCAAGCGCGCGTGTTGCGCCGCGGTGTTCTGCGGCTCGCGGCGGCCGATGGCCAGCCTGGCCTGCTGCGCCTGCAGTTGCGGCTTGATACCTATCAGGCGCTGGCGCCCACAACGGCACCTGCTGTGCTGGCGCAGATGCCGGCCAGGGCCGCGACGGTAGTGCCGGCAATCGATCCGTTTGCCTCCGGGGCGTCGCAGCTACCGAGCGCCGGGCTGGGCAGCGTGCCGCTGGCGCAGGTGGAAATGGTCGGCAGCCTGTCGCGCGGAGCTGCGCACGAAGCACTGCTGAGGGTGGCTGGCAGGCTCTATCGGGTGCGCCCGGGCGATCGGCTGGGGCGTGACCAGGGGGTAGTGACGCAAATCGACCAGCGTCAGGTCGAAATACGTGAGCGGGTGTTCATGGCAGGAAGCTGGCACGAACGCACGGCGCTCCTGACTCTCGCAACCCGCCTGGGCAAGGAGGCCCCGGACCAGGATGAAACGATTGATGAAGTTGGTGCTGGCAGCCCTGCTGTCGATTCCACTGGCGTCGGCAACGCCGTATCAGGGTGAACCGCTGTCGCTGAATTTCCAGGATGTGGAGGTGCGCGCCGTGTTGCAGGTGTTGGCAGATTATGCCGGCGTGAACCTGGTCGCCAGCGATGCCGTACAGGGCAACGTCACCTTGCGCTTGCAGGATGTGCCGTGGGACCAGGCGCTTGACCTGGTACTGCGCAGCAAGGGCCTGGCCCGGCGCCAGGAAGGCAATGTGCTCCTGGTGGCGCCTGCCACCGAGCTGGCCACGCAGTCGTTCGATACCCGGGTGGGGCAGGCGCTGGAGGCGCAGTTGCAACCGCTGCGCCGCGAGTTGCTGCCCATCCACCATGCCAAGGCTGCCGAACTGGCGGAGTTGCTCATGGCAAGCCTGGCGGATGATGGCATCCTTGCCGGGCGGGGCAGCCTGAGTGTCGATGAGCGCACCAACACGCTGGTGCTGCACCAGCCTGCCGAGCGTCTTGCCGAGTTGCGGCAGCTGGTGGCGCAGCTGGACGTGCCGGTGCGTCAGGTGGTGATCGAGGCGCGTATCGTCGAGGCCAACGTCGATTACCAGAAGAGCCTGGGGGTGCGCTGGGGTGGGCCGCTGTACCTGGAGGAGCCGCAGCCGGGCAAGGACCTGTTCGTCGACCTTGGCCTGGAGCGTGCCGGCAGCAGCATCGGCCTGGGCCTGCTGCGTGGGGGCGTGCTGCTCGACCTTGAACTCAGCGCCATGGAAAAGAGCGGCAACGGCGAGATCATCTCGCAGCCCAAGGTGGTTACCGCCGACAAGGAAACGGCCAGGATCCTCAAGGGCACCGAGGTGCCTTACCAGGAAACCAGCAAGAGCGGCGCCACCTCGGTAGCGTTCCGCGAAGCCTCGCTGTCGCTGGAGGTGACCCCGCAGATCACCCCAGACAACAAGGTGATCATGACCGTCAGGGTGACCAAGGACGAGCCGGATTACGTCAATGCCTTGAACGACGTGCCGCCGATTCGCAAGAACGAGGTCAATGCCAAGGTGCGCGTCACGGACGGCGAAACGATCGTGATCGGTGGCGTGTACTCGACTTCGCAAAACAATGTGGTCGACAAGGTGCCATTTTTCGGCGATCTGCCGTATGTTGGGCGGCTGTTTCGACGCGATGCATTACAAGAGAAAAAATCCGAGCTGCTGGTCTTCCTGACTCCGCGTATCATGAGTGACCAGGCGATTGCTGTGAGTCGTTGATTCTGTGCGAAATTTGATACTTGTGGGGCCCATGGGTGCTGGTAAAAGCACCATCGGACGCCTATTGGCCAAAGAGCTGCGCCTGCTGTTCAAGGATTCCGACAAGGAAATCGAACTGCGCTGCGGCGCCAACATCCCGTGGATTTTCGACAAGGAAGGCGAGCCGGGTTTCCGTGACCGCGAACAGGCGATGATCGCCGAGCTGTGCGCACTCGACGGCGTGGTGCTGGCCACCGGCGGTGGCGCCGTGATGCGCGAAGCCAACCGCCAGGCGCTGCGCCGCGGTGGCCGGGTGATCTACCTGCATGCTTCGGTGGAACAGCAGGTTGGCCGCACCGCGCGCGATCGCAATCGCCCCCTGCTGCGCACGGCCAATCCCGAGGCAACCTTGCGCTCCTTGCTGGAGACGCGCGACCCGCTGTACCGCGAAATCGCCGACCTGGTGGTGGAAACCGACGAGCGGCCGCCACGCATGGTGGTGA
The DNA here is from genome assembly GCF_014269225.2 of Pseudomonas anuradhapurensis. Taxonomy (NCBI): domain Bacteria; kingdom Pseudomonadati; phylum Pseudomonadota; class Gammaproteobacteria; order Pseudomonadales; family Pseudomonadaceae; genus Pseudomonas; species Pseudomonas anuradhapurensis. Next base: position 5,031,340 of record NZ_CP077097.1, on the reverse strand, counting down.
TCGATATTCTCGAGCGTTTGCAGCAGTTGCCGCCCCGTTGACCCGGGACTATTCTCGGCCACCAGCGCCGAGGCGAGGTTGAACGTTACCGCGTGGGCCGCCCCAACGGCGCCGCGCCCAAGCACATTGTGGGGATACATGCAGACACTAAAGGTCGACCTGGGCGAGCGTAGCTACCCGATCTACATTGGCGAAGGCCTGCTGGACCAGCCCGAGCTGCTGGCACCGCATATCGCCGGGCGGCAGGTAGCCATCGTTTCCAACGAAACCGTCGCGCCCCTGTATCTCGAACGCCTGAGCCAGACCCTGGGTGCCTATGCGGTACTGCCGGTGGTGTTGCCCGATGGCGAAGCCCACAAGAACTGGGAAACCCTGCAGCTGATCTTCGACGGCTTGCTGGCGGCGCGTCACGATCGCCGCACCACCGTGGTTGCCCTGGGTGGCGGTGTGATCGGTGACATGGCCGGGTTCGCCGCCGCCTGCTACCAGCGCGGTGTCGACTTCATCCAGGTGCCGACCACGCTGTTGTCCCAAGTCGACTCCTCGGTAGGCGGCAAGACCGGTATCAATCACCCGCTGGGCAAGAACATGGTCGGAGCCTTCTACCAGCCCAATGCGGTACTGATCGATACCACCACCCTGAAGACCCTGCCGGCGCGCGAGCTGTCCGCCGGCCTGGCCGAAGTGATCAAGTACGGCCTGATCTGCGACAAGCCGTTCCTCGCCTGGCTCGAGGACAATATGCAGGCGCTGCGTGCCCTCGACCCGGCAGCGCTGACCGAAGCCATTCGCCGCTCCTGCGCGGCCAAGGCCGCGGTGGTGGGGGCCGACGAACGCGAGTCGGGCGTGCGTGCCACGCTGAATTTGGGGCATACCTTCGGGCATGCCATCGAGACCCACATGGGCTATGGCGTGTGGCTGCACGGCGAAGCCGTGGCGGCGGGCACGGTGATGGCCCTGGAAATGTCCATGCGCCTTGGCTGGATCAACCAGGCCGAGCGCGATCGCGGAATCCGCCTGTTGCAGGACGCAGGCTTGCCGGTGGTGCCACCACAGGAAATGACCCCGGCGCATTTCATGGAGCACATGGCGGTCGACAAAAAGGTGCTCGACGGTCGTCTGCGTCTGGTGCTGCTGCGCCAGATGGGCGAGGCCGTAGTCACCGACGACTATCCGAAAGAGATTCTACAGGCCACGTTGTCGGCGGATTACCGCGCGATCGTGGCCCAGCTTTGAGGTTGTGACAGCGCAATGACCAGTTTGCATGCCGATGAGGCCTTTCTCGACCATTACCAGTTGAGCCACGATCCGTTCGCACCCCGCGTGCCCGGCTTCAAGTTCTTTCCGGCCCAGCGCAAGCCCGTGCTTGGCCAGTTGCACCACCTGGCGCGCTACAGCCAATTGATGCTGGTGGTCAGCGGCCCGCTGGGCAGCGGCAAGACCTTGCTGCGCCAGGCCCTGGTGGCCAGCACCAACAAGCAGGCGGTGCAGAGCGTCGTGGTTTCTGCCCGGGGCGCCAGTGACGCCGCCAGCGTACTTGGCCAGGTCGCACAGAGCCTGGACGTGGCGCAGCCTGAAATGCAGGCGATCCTGGCCAAGGTGGTGCAGCTGGCACTGACCGGCCAGGAAGTGTATTTGCTGGTGGACGATGCGGAACAACTCGACGAGTCGGCACTCCAAGCGTTGCTGGAATTGGCCGCTGGCGTGCCGGAAGGGCGTCCGCATGTGTTCCTGTTCGGTGAGCCTTCGCTGATTGCCGGGCTGGATGAGCTGAATATCGAGGAAGAACGCTTCCACATCATCGAGCTCGCCCCCTACAGCGAAGAAGAAACCCGCGAGTACCTGGAGCAGCGCCTGGAAGGCGCTGGCCGGGGCATCGAGGTGTTCACCCGCGAACAGATCGTCGATATCCATGAAAACTCTGACGGTTGGCCTGGCAACATCAACCAGGTCGCCCGTGACACTTTGATCGAAGCCATGATCGCCAGCCGCTCGACGGCCAAGCGACCATCCATGGGGTTCAAGATGCCTAAAAAACACGTGCTCGCACTGTCCGCTGTGGTCGTGGTCGCCGTTGCGGCCGCGGTATTGATGCCCAAGAAAGGTGACAAGGCGCCTGCCGAAGCGCCCGTCGCCCAGGCCCAGTTGCCACTGGGCGAAGGCCAGGGCAACGCTGGCAACCCGGCCATCGAGTTCTCGGGCTCGTCCCAGCCGATGCCGCTGCCACTGGTTGGCCAGTCACAGCCGGTAATGCGCGAGCCGCTGGCCCAGGCCGCAGGCATGGGCGAGGGCGAAGAGGGTAGCCCGGCTGGTGATACCGCGCTGCAGCCTGGCAACCCGCCGCCTACCGTGACCACCATCGCGCCACCACAAGGCGTGCAGGCAGGTCCGGCCCCGGTACCTGCCCAGCCTGTTGCCGTTGCGCCTGCCCAGCCGGTGCAGTCGCAGCCGGTTGCGCCTGCGCCTAAACCTGTTGCAACCCAGCCTGCCAAGCCGGTTGCGCCTGCCAAGCCTGCCCCGGCGCCGACCCAGGTCGCCGTGGCCAAGCCGGTCGCCAAACCTGCCGAGAAGCCGGTGACTGGTGGCAGTGGCAACAGTGGCTGGTACACCGGGCAAAAACCGGGCAACTACGTGGTGCAGATCCTCGGTACCAGCTCCGAGGCGTCGGCCCAGGCCTTCGTCAAGGCCCAGGGTGGCGACTATCGCTACTTCAAGAAAAACCTCCAGGGCAAGCCGCTGTACGTCGTCACCTACGGCAACTTCGCCAGCCGCGATGCTGCAGTTGCGGCAATCAAGAACTTGCCAGCGAAGGTCCAGGCTGGTAAACCTTGGCCACGTACCGTCGGCAGTGTTCAACAAGAGCTTGCCACGGCTCGCTGATTACCTTCCGGGCGGCAACACCCCGCTGCCCAGTTGCTGAGCGATTACAGAACTTCGACTAGCCTGCTGCGCCTGAGCGCGGCAGGCTTTTCTGTCCCAGACTGCCGGCCAAAAGCCTCCCTTGCAGTCACGGCTGAAACGCTTCAGACTCGAGCCAAGCCGCTATCACGGCACATGGCGTAAAAACATTCAAAATTGCGACATAAATTTTCAATGGTGAGACATGAAAATTTGTGAGCATCGCTGTCGCTGTGCAACAATGGTTTTCCATGGCCACCGCAAAAAGCTGGCGTTTGATCGGCGTGGATGGTAAGTGGTTGTTAAAAAAAGAGATTTACCTCCGTTGAGAGGTGAACCTGGTGAGAATGTGTCTATGAAAACAGGTCTGTACCATCCCGAAGAATTCAAGGACAACTGTGGTTTTGGCCTGATCGCCCACATGACGGGCGAACCGAGCCACCACCTTCTGCAAACCGCCATGCAGGCATTGACTTGCATGACTCACCGCGGCGGCATCAACGCCGACGGCAAGACCGGTGACGGTTGCGGCCTGCTGATGCAGAAGCCCGATCAGTTCCTGCGTGCCGTGGCCCAGGAGCACTTCGCCGTCGAGCTGCCCAAGCAGTATGCCGTCGGCATGGTGTTCTTCAACCAGGACCCGGTCAAAGCCGAAGCTGCCCGTGCCAACATGGACCGCGAAATCCTCGCCGCCGGCCTGAAGCTGGTTGGCTGGCGCAAGGTGCCGATCGACACCAGCGTACTCGGCCGCCTGGCCCTGGAGCGCCTGCCGCAGATCGAGCAGGTATTCATTGGTGGCGAAGGGCTGAGCGACCAGGAATTCGCCATCAAGCTGTTCAGTGCCCGTCGCCGTTCTTCCGTGGCCAACGCGCACGACGTCGACCATTACATCTGCAGCTTCTCGCACAAGACCATCATCTACAAAGGCCTGATGATGCCGCGCGATCTGGCGGCGTTCTACCCGGACCTGGGTGACGAGCGCCTGCAAACCGCGATCTGCGTGTTCCACCAGCGCTTTTCCACCAACACCCTGCCGAAATGGCCGCTGGCGCAGCCATTCCGCTTCCTCGCCCACAACGGCGAGATCAACACCATCACCGGCAACCGCAACTGGGCCATGGCCCGTCGCACCAAGTTCGCCAACGACCTGATCCCCGACCTCGAAGAACTCGGCCCGCTGGTCAACCGTGTCGGTTCCGACTCATCGAGCATGGACAACATGCTCGAGCTGATGGTTACCGGTGGCATCGACCTGTTCCGTGGTGTGCGCATGCTGGTACCGCCAGCCTGGCAGAACGTCGAGACCATGGACGCCGACCTGCGCGCCTTCTACGAATACAACTCCATGCACATGGAGCCGTGGGATGGCCCGGCCGGTATCGTCATGACCGAAGGCCGCCACGCGGTGTGCCTGCTCGATCGCAACGGCCTGCGCCCGGCGCGCTGGGTGACCACCAAGAACGGCTACATCACTCTGGCGTCGGAAATCGGCGTATGGGACTACAAGCCAGAGGACGTCATTGCCAAGGGCCGGGTCGGCCCGGGGCAGATCTTCGCCGTCGACACTGAAACCGGCCAGATCCTCGATACCGATGCCATCGACAACCGCCTGAAGTCGCGCCACCCGTACAAGCGCTGGCTGCGTCAGCATGCCACGCGCATCCAGGCGACGCTGACCGACGACCAGGGCGTGGCCAGCTACGACGCTGACCAGCTCAAGCAATACATGAAGATGTTCCAGGTCACCTTCGAAGAGCGTGACCAGGTACTGCGCCCGCTGGGTGAACAGGGCCAGGAAGCGGTCGGTTCGATGGGTGACGACACGCCGATGGCGGTGTTGTCGCAGCGCGTGCGCTCGCCTTACGACTTCTTCCGCCAGCAGTTCGCCCAGGTGACCAACCCGCCGATCGACCCGCTGCGCGAAGCGATCGTCATGTCCCTGGAAATCTGCCTCGGTGCCGAGCGCAATATCTTCCAGGAGTCACCGGAGCACGCCTCGCGGGTGATCCTCAGCTCGCCGGTCATCTCGCCTGCCAAGTGGCGCTCGCTGATGAACCTGGAGCGTGAAGGCTTCGACCGCCAGCTGATCGACCTCAACTATGAAGAGAGCGTCGGCCTGGAGGCGGCCATCCGCAATATCGCCGACCAGGCTGAAGAAGCGGTGCGCAGCGGCAAGACCCAGCTTGTGCTGAGCGACCGCTACATCGCCCCGGGCAAGCTGCCGGTGCATGCCTCGCTGGCCGTTGGTGCGGTGCACCACCGCCTGACCGAACAGGGCTTGCGCTGCGACAGCAACATCCTGGTGGAAACCGCTACCGCCCGTGACCCGCACCACTTCGCCGTGCTGCTGGGCTTCGGTGCCTCGGCCGTGTACCCGTACCTGGCCTACGAAGTGCTGGCCGACCTGATCCGCACCGGCGAAGTGCTGGGCGACCTGGACGAAGTCTTCAAGTACTACCGCAAGGGCATCTCCAAGGGCCTGTTGAAGATCCTGTCGAAGATGGGCATCTCGACCATCGCCTCGTACCGTGGTGCGCAGCTGTTCGAAGCCATCGGCCTGTCCGAGGAAGTGGTTGGCCTGAGCTTCAAGGGCGTGTCCAGCCGCATCAAGGGTGCGCGCTTCGAAGACCTGGAAAGCGACCAGAAGCTGCTGGCTGCCGAAGCCTGGAGCGCGCGCAAGCCGATCCAGCAAGGCGGCCTGCTGAAGTTCGTCCACGGTGGCGAATACCACGCCTACAACCCGGACGTGGTCAACACCCTGCAGGCTGCGGTGCAACAGGGCGACTACGCCAAGTTCAAGGAATACACCGCGCTGGTCGACCAGCGCCCGGTGTCGATGATCCGCGACCTGCTGAAGGTGAAAGTGGCTGAGCAGCCGCTGCCGCTGGAGCAGATCGAGCCGCTGGAGGCCATTCTCAAGCGCTTCGACTCCGCTGGTATTTCGCTGGGCGCGTTGTCGCCAGAGGCGCATGAGGCGTTGGCCGAGGCCATGAACCGCCTGGGTGCGCGCTCCAACTCCGGTGAGGGCGGTGAAGACCCGTCGCGCTACGGCACCATCAAGAGCTCGAAGATCAAGCAGGTGGCCACCGGTCGCTTTGGCGTGACCCCGGAATACCTGGTCAACGCCGAGGTGCTGCAGATCAAGGTTGCCCAGGGCGCCAAGCCCGGCGAAGGCGGCCAGCTGCCAGGCGGCAAGGTCAACGGCCTGATCGCCAAGCTGCGCTACGCGGTGCCGGGTGTGACCCTGATTTCGCCACCACCGCACCATGACATCTACTCGATCGAAGACCTGGCCCAGCTGATCTACGACCTCAAGCAGGTCAACCCGCAGGCCCTGGTGTCGGTCAAGCTGGTGGCCGAAGCCGGGGTCGGCACCATCGCTGCCGGTGTGGCCAAGGCCTATGCGGACTTGATCACCATCTCGGGTTACGACGGTGGTACCGGTGCTTCGCCGCTGACCTCGATCAAGTACGCTGGCGCCCCGTGGGAGCTGGGCCTGGCCGAAACCCACCAGACCCTGCGCGGCAACGACCTGCGCGGCAAGGTCCGGGTACAGACCGACGGTGGCCTGAAAACCGGCCTGGACGTGATCAAGGCGGCCATCCTTGGCGCCGAGAGCTTCGGCTTCGGTACTGCACCGATGATCGCCCTGGGCTGCAAGTACCTGCGCATCTGCCACCTGAACAACTGCGCTACCGGCGTGGCCACCCAGAACGACAAGCTGCGCAAGGACCACTACATCGGCACCGTCGACATGGTGATCAACTTCTTCACCTTCGTCGCCGAAGAAACCCGTGAATGGCTGGCCAAGCTGGGCGTGCGCAGCCTCGGCGAGCTGATCGGGCGTACCGACCTGCTCGATGTACTGCCAGGCGACACCGAGCGCCAGCAGTACCTCGACCTGTCGCCGCTGCTGGGCAGCTCGCACATCCCGGCGGACAAGCCGCAGTTCTGCGAAGTGGACAAGAACCCGCCGTTCGACAAGGGCGAGCTGGCCGAAAAAATGGTCGAAATGGCCATGCCGGCCATCCGTGACCAGGCCGGTGGCGAGTTCAGCCTCGACATCTGCAACTGCGACCGCTCCATCGGTGCCCGCGTGTCGGGCGAGATCGCCCGCCTGCATGGCAACCAGGGCATGGCTGCAGCGCCGATCACCTTCCGCTTCAAGGGCACTGCGGGGCAGAGCTTCGGCGTGTGGAACGCCGGGGGCCTGAACCTGCACCTGGAAGGCGACGCCAACGACTACGTCGGCAAGGGCATGACCGGTGGCAAGATCACCATCGTGCCACCAGCCGGCAGCCCGTTCGAAACCCAGCACAGCGCCATCGTCGGCAACACCTGCCTGTACGGGGCCACTGGTGGCAAGCTGTTCGCCGCTGGTACAGCGGGCGAGCGCTTCGCTGTGCGTAACTCTGGCGCCCACGCTATTGTCGAGGGCACTGGCGATCACTGCTGTGAATACATGACCGGCGGCTTTGTCTGCGTGTTGGGCAAGACCGGTTACAACTTCGGTTCTGGCATGACTGGCGGCTTCGCCTACGTGCTCGACATGGACAACACCTTCGTCGACAAACTCAACCACGAGCTGGTGGAAATCCAGCGAATCAGTGGTGAAGCGATGGAGGCCTATCGCAGCCACCTGGCGCGAGTCCTTGCCGAGTACGTCGAGGAGACCGGCAGTGAGTGGGGGCGTGAGCTCTCGGAGAACCTGGACGACTACGTGCGGCGCTTCTGGCTGGTCAAGCCGAAGGCGGCCAACCTGAAGCAACTGCTGTCCAGCACCCGTGCCAACCCGCAGTAACAACAGCTGCAAGTGACGGCCCCGTGCGCGGGGCCTGTCGTGCTCAAGTGATCGTCTTGCAGCTTGCAGCCTGAGGCTGGCAACTGCGGTAAAGAGGTTTTGAAAAATGGCTGAACGTCTGAACAACGACTTCCAGTTCATCGAAGTGGGCCGCAAGGACCCGAAGAAAAAGCTGCTGCGCCAGCGCAAGAAGGAGTTCGTGGAAATCTACGAACCGTTCAAGCCGCAGCAGTCCGTGGAGCAGGCGCACCGCTGCCTGGGCTGCGGTAACCCGTATTGCGAATGGAAGTGCCCGGTCCACAACTTCATCCCCAACTGGCTGAAGCTGGTTTCCGAAGGCAACATCCTGGCGGCGGCCGAGTTGTCGCACCAGACCAACACCCTGCCGGAAGTGTGTGGCCGCGTATGCCCGCAGGACCGCTTGTGCGAGGGCGCCTGCACCCTCAACGACGGCTTCGGCGCGGTGACCATCGGTTCGGTCGAGAAGTACATCACCGACACCGCCTTCGCCATGGGCTGGCGCCCGGACATGTCCAAGGTCAAGCCCACCGGCAAGCGCGTCGCCATCATCGGCGCCGGTCCGGCCGGCCTGGGCTGCGCCGATGTGCTGGTGCGTGCTGGGGTGACCCCGGTGGTATTCGACCGTAACCCGGAAATCGGCGGCCTGCTGACCTTCGGCATTCCCGAGTTCAAGCTGGAAAAGACCGTGCTCAGCAACCGCCGCGAAGTGTTCACCGGCATGGGGATCGAGTTCCGCCTGAACACCGAGGTGGGCAAGGACGTGACCATGGAGCAACTGCTCGCCGAGTACGACGCGGTGTTCATGGGCATGGGCACCTACACCTACATGAAGGGTGGCTTCCCCGGTGAGGACCTGCCGGGCGTGCACGACGCGCTGGACTTCCTGATCGCCAACGTCAACCGCAACCTGGGCTTCGAAAAGTCGCCGGAAGATTTCGTCGACATGCAGGGCAAGAAGGTGGTGGTGCTCGGGGGCGGTGACACCGCGATGGACTGCAACCGTACCTCGATCCGCCAGGGCGCCAAGTCGGTGACCTGTGCCTATCGTCGTGACGAGGCGAACATGCCGGGTTCGCGCCGTGAGGTGAAGAACGCCAAGGAAGAAGGCGTGAAGTTCCTCTACAACCGCCAGCCGATCGCCATTGTCGGCGAAGACAAGGTCGAAGGCGTGAAGGTGGTCGAGACCCGTCTGGGCGAGCCGGATGCGCGGGGCCGCCGCAGCCCCGAGCCGATCCCGGGTTCCGAAGAGATCCTGCCGGCCGATGCCGTGGTGATCGCTTTCGGCTTCCGCCCAAGCCCGGCGCCGTGGTTCGAGCAGCATGGCATCCAGCTCGACAGCCAGGGTCGCGTGGTGGCGCCGGAGAAGGGCAAGTTCAAGCACCAGACCAGCAACCCGAAGGTATTTGCCGGGGGCGACATGGTGCGCGGTTCGGACCTGGTGGTGACGGCGATCTTCGAAGGGCGTACTGCTGCCGAGGGTATTCTGGACTATCTGGAAGTCTGATCGATTTTCGGGGGCCGCTTTGCGGCCCATCGCGACGCAAGGCCGCTCCTACAGGGGATCGTGTATGTCCTGTAGCAGCGGCCTTGTGTCGCGATGGGCTGCAAAGCAACCCCAAAGGCATTTTTGTATACAAGATTGCTTGATCCATGGCATCCAATAGACAAAACGCATGGCCCTGACCGTGCCTTTTGCGCTGGCGTCTGAGAAAATGCCCGCACTTTTTTTCCGGATGCCGACATGACTGCCCTGAAGAACGATCGTTTCCTGCGTGCACTGCTCAAGCAACCCGTAGACGTCACCCCGGTGTGGATGATGCGCCAGGCCGGCCGCTATCTGCCGGAGTACCGCGCCAGCCGCGCCAAGGCCGGTGACTTCATGAGCCTGTGCATGAACCCGCAGTTCGCCTGCGAGGTTACCTTGCAGCCGCTGGACCGCTACCCGCTGGATGCGGCGATCCTGTTCTCGGACATTCTCACCATCCCTGACGCCATGGGCCTGGGCTTGTACTTCGAAACCGGCGAGGGCCCGCGCTTCAAGAAGGTCATCAGCACCCCGGCCGATATCGAAGCGCTGCCGATCCCCGACCCACAGAAAGACCTCGGCTATGTGATGGACGCGGTCAGCACCATCCGCCGCGAACTCAACGGCCGCGTGCCGCTGATCGGCTTCTCGGGTAGCCCATGGACCTTGGCCACCTACATGGTCGAAGGCGGCTCGTCGAAGGACTTTCGCAAGACCAAGGCAATGGCCTACGACAACCCGCAAGCCCTGCACCTGCTGCTGGACAAGCTGGCGCAGTCGGTGACCAGCTACCTCAACGGCCAGATCCTCGCCGGCGCCCAGGCCGTGCAGATCTTCGACACCTGGGGCGGCAACCTGTCGGCGGCGGCCTACCAGGAATTCTCCCTGGCCTACATGCGCAAGATCGTCAGCGGCCTGATCCGCGAGCACGAAGGGCGCAAGGTACCGGTAATCCTGTTCACCAAGAATGGCGGCCTGTGGCTGGAAAGCATCGCCGAAGCCGGTGCTGATGCACTGGGCCTGGACTGGACCTGCGAGATCGGCGATGCCCGCCGCCGCGTGGGTGACAAGGTGGCGTTGCAGGGCAACATGGACCCGACCGTGCTGTACGCCAAGCCCGAGGCGATCCGCAAGGAAGTGGCACGAATCCTGGCCAGTTACGGCCATGGCACGGGACACGTATTCAACCTGGGCCACGGCATCACACCGGAAGTCGACCCGGAGCACGCTGGCGTGTTCATCAATGCCGTGCATGAGCTGTCGGCGCAATACCATCGGTGAGCTGATCGCTGAAAGGCAAAGCCCGGCCAAGTGCCGGGCTTTTTGTTGCGTTAAGTTTTAATTCAGCGATCGTCGCTAATCTGCTTCTATCGAAACCAGACAGGACCTGATCCTCATGAAAACCCGCTACCTCGCCATGATCTTCGTACCGCTGTTCAGTACCGCAGCCCTGGCTGGCAGCTATACCGGCCCCGGCGCCCAGTCGCTCACCACTGTTGCCGCCGCCAACGATGCTGCCGATGACACTCCGGTGGTGTTGCAGGGCTTCGTGACCAAGAAGATCAACAACGACGACAAGTACGAGTTCAAGGACAACACCGGCACCATCACCGTGGAAATCGATGATGAAGACCTGCCGCCGACGCCATTCAACGACAAGACCAAAGTCAAGCTGACCGGTGAGGTGGAGAAACACCTGATGAGCCGCGAAGTGGATGTGGATATGGTCGAAATCATCAACTGATCCGAGATTCAGGGGCTGCTTTGCAGCCCATCGCGACACAAGGCCGCTCCTACACGGGAATCGCGTTCCGCTGTAGGAGCGGCCTTGTGTCGCGATGGGCCGCAAAGCGGCCCCCAAGGTTCAGATCGACTTAGGTGGCAGCTTGCTCAGGTGCAGCGCCACCAACAATGCCACCGCAAGCAGGCTGCCGATGAACAGCCCGATGCCATTCCAGCCCCACTGGTGCCAGAACACCCCGCCCGCCGTACCGGCCACGCTCGACCCGGCGTAATAGCTGAACAGGTACAGCGACGAAGCCTGCCCCTTGGCTTTCAACGCCCGGCGACCGATCCAGCTGCTGGCCACCGAATGCGCACCGAAGAAGCCGAAGGTGAACACCAACATACCCACGATCACCATCACCAGCGGGCTGGCCAAGGTCATCAGCAAGCCACTCGCCATCACCACGATACTGGCCCAGAACACCTTGCGCCGGCCCAGCTTGTCGGCCAGGGCGCCGACCTGCGCCGAGCTGTAGATACCCGACAGGTACACCACCGACAGCAAGCCGACCAGTGCCTGGTTCATATGGTAGGGCTCGGCCAGCAGGCGATAGCCGATGTAGTTGAACAGGGTGACGAAGGCGCCCATCAGCAGGAAGGCTTCAAGGAACAGCCAGGGCAGGCCGGCATCCTTGAAGTGCATGACAAAGCCGTCCAGCAGGCTACGCGGGTTCATTGCCTGTGGGCGGAAGTTGCGCGATTCGGGCAGCACTTTCCAGAACACCAGCGCGGCCGCCAGGGCCAGGCCACCGATGGTCAGCATCGCAGTGTGCCAACTGACGAAATCGATCAGTACACCCGTGATCAAGCGCCCGCTCATGCCGCCAATGGCATTGCCGCCAATGTACAGGCCCATGGCCAGGCCGATGTGCTGCGGGTGGATCTCTTCGCTCAGGTAGGTCATCGCCACTGCCGCCAGGCCGCTCAGCGACAGGCCGACCAGGGCGCGGCTGGCCAGGACCAGCTCCCAGCTCGGCATCACCGCGCTGGCCAAGGTGGCCAGGGCAGCACAAGCCAGAGCAAATACCATCACCGGCTTGCGGCCGATGCGGTCGGAAATGGGCCCGGTGATCAACAGGCCGAACGCCAGCATCGCCGTCGATACCGACAACACCAGGCTGCTTTGCGCCGCGTTGATGGCAAATTCCTTGGACAGCAGCGGCATCATCGGCTGTACGCAATACAGCAGGGCGAAGGTGGCGAAGCCGCCGCTGAACAGCGCCAGCACGGTCTTCAGGAAGGCAGGCGTGCCCTTTTCGATCCACATTTCGTTCAAGGGGGCGGGTTCCGGCTCGGCAGGAAGGGGCGCTACGGCAGTTTTCACGGGCGGGGACCTCTGACGCAATGAAAAAAGCATATAGCTGGCTAATGATTAGTTCCAATATATTGTTCGACCTATTTAAGATGTTTAGCGACTTGTTCGGAGCCGACCATGGAACTGCGCCACCTGCGGTACTTCATTGCTGTGGCCGAGGAATTGCACTTTGGCCGTGCCGCCCAGCAACTGGGCATCTCGCAGCCGCCCTTGAGCCAGCAGATCCAGGCGCTGGAGCAGGAACTGGGCGCACGGCTGTTCGAGCGCACCAACCGGCGGGTCGAGCTGAGCGAGGCGGGGCGGTTGTTCCTCGACGAAGCCCGCCAGGTGCTGGCGCAAGTGGAAAAAGCCGCCGATGTGGCCCGACGTGCGCAGTTGGGCGAGCTGGGCGAAATGAAGATCGGCTTCACGTCCTCGGCCCCGTTCACCTCGAAGATCCCCAAGGCCATCCATGCGTTTCGCCAGCGCTTCCCGGCGGTGCACCTGAGCCTCAGGGAAATGAGCAGCCGCGATGTCGCCGAGGGAGTGTTCGATGAATCCATCGAGGTAGGGCTGATGCGGCCGATGCCGCTGCCGGAAGGCCTGGTCGCCACAGAGCTGTTCAGCGAGCCGCTGGTAGCGGTAATCAACGCGTCGCACCCGCTGGCCGAAGGTACCGAGCATGGCGTGTACATGGCGGCGCTGGCCCATGAGCCGTTCGTGTTCTTCCCGCGCAGTTATGGCAGCGGCCTGCATGCGCAGCTGTTGAGCCTGGCGCGGCAGGCGGGCTTCAGCCCGCATTTTGCCCAGGAAGCGGGGGAAGCGATGACCATCATTGGCCTGGTGTCGGCGGGGTTGGGGGTCTCGGTACTGCCGGCCTCCTTCCAGCGCATGCGCATCGAAGGCGTGGTCTACCGCACCTTGCTTGATGACGGGGCGATGACGGCGGTGTGGCTGGTACAGCGCGAGCGCGGCAGGTCGGCAATGGCCAGGGCTTTTGCCGAGTTGGTCACCGGGCAGTCCTATGACTGACGACCTGCAGGGGTGAACGGCAAATGGCACTGGCCATTGCCGCAGCGCCGCCACATACTCGGGCATTCGTTGAAACACGGAGGTCAATCATGCGGCGCGTGGTGTTCAATCAGAAAGGTGGCGTGGGCAAGTCGAGCATCGCCTGCAACCTGGCGGCGGTCAGTGCCAATGAAGGCTACCGGACCCTGCTGATCGACCTGGATGCCCAGGCCAACTCGACCCAGTACCTCACCGGGCTCACCGGCGAGGACATTCCCATGGGCATCGCCGATTTCTTCAAGCAGAGCCTGTCCAGCGGGCCGTTCAGCAAGAAGAACAAGGTCGATATCTACGAAACTCCCTTTGACAACCTGCACGTGGTCACCGCCACCGCCGAGCTAGCCGACCTGCAGCCGAAGCTGGAGGCCAAGCACAAGATCAACAAGCTGCGTAAGCTGCTCGACGAACTGGACGAGGACTACGAGCGGATCTATATCGACACCCCGCCAGCTCTGAACTTCTATGCGGTTTCCGCACTGATCGCCGCCGATCGAGTGTTGATCCCCTTCGACTGCGACAGCTTCTCGCGCCAGGCCCTATATGGCCTGCTGGCCGAGATCGAAGAGCTCAAAGACGACCACAACGAAGACCTGGTGGTCGAAGGCATCGTGGTCAACCAGTTCCAGTCCCGTGCCAGCCTGCCGCAGCAGATGCTCGATGAGCTGCTGGAAGAGGGCCTGCCGGTGCTGCCGGTGTACCTGGGCAGCTCGGTGAAGATGCGTGAATCGCACCACGCCAGCCTGCCGCTGATTCACCTGGAGCCCAGGCACAAGCTGACGCAGCAGTTTGTCGAGTTGCATTCGCTGCTTGAAGAGAACGCTTAAACCCCTTGGCTGCGCAACCACTCCAGCAATGACTGGAGTGGGAACGCCCCGGCCTGGCGGCTGATTTCGCGGCCGTTTCTGAACAGCAGCAGGCTGGGGATCGAACGGATACCCAATTGCCCGGACAGGGTGCGGTTGGCTTCGCTGTCGAGTTTGGCCAGGCGGCAGCGGCCGGCCAGTTGGCGGGCGGCTTGTTCGAATGTGGGAGCAAACGCCTTGCACGGGCCGCACCAGTCGGCCCAGACGTCGACCAGCAGCGGCAAGTCGCCCTTGATCTGGCTGGCGTAGGTTGCTTCGGTAACCTCGAAGGGGGCGCTGAGCAGTACATCCTGTTTGCAGCGGCCGCATTTCGGGGCGTCGCCCAGACGCTCGGCGGGCACGCGGTTGAGGCCATTACAGTGGGGGCAGGGGATTACCAGGGGCTCGGACATGTCATTTCCTTGAGATTTCGGAGCTGCTTTGCAGCCCACCGCGGCACAAGGCCACCCCAGCAAGGATACGCGTATTCCTGTAGGAGCGGCCTTGTGTCGCGATGGGCCGCAAAGCGGCCCCAGGATTCATGATGAACAGCTGATTTCCAGGTGCTTGCCCCACTCCGGCGGCCGTTCGGCGTAGGCCTGCATCCCGGCTTGCTCTTCAAAAGGCTTGCTCAGCACCTGATGCAACCGTCGTACTTCACTGTAGTCTCCCGCTTGCGCCGCTTCGATGGCTTTCTGCGCCAGATAGTTGCGCAGCACGTAGAGCGGGTTGACCGCATGCATCCGTGCCCGACGCCCTTCGGCATTGCCGGCTTCGCGCTCGCAGCGGGCCAGGTAGTCGGCCGCCCAGGTATCGAAACCGGCCAGGTCGATGAAGTCGTCGCGCACCACCTTCAGCGCTTCGGCTAGCGGCTTGTCACCCAGCTTGCGGAAGAACAGGTTGTAGTCCACGCCACCGCTTTGCATGCGCTGCAACAGGCGCTCGACCAACGCCATGTCGTCGTTCTCGGCAGTGGTCAGGCCCAGACGGCGGCGCATCAGGTCGAGGTAATGGGCCTGATAAAGCGGCAGGAACAGCCCCAGCGCCTCTTTCAGCGGTTCCACTTCGATCACTGTGGTCAACGCCTGAGCCAGGGCACTGAGGTTCCAGTGCGCAATCGGCACCTGGTTGGCGTAGCTGTAGCGGCCACGGTCGTCGGAGTGGTTGCAGATGAAGTTGGCGTCGAAATCATCCAGGAAGGCATAGGGACCGAAATCGAAGGTGATGCCGAGAATCGACATGTTGTCAGTGTTCATCACGCCGTGGCAGAAGCCGTAGGCCTGCCAGCGGGCAATCAGCTCGGCGTTGCGCTCGACGATGCTGCGGAACATGGCCAGGTAGGGCTGCTCGGCGTCACGGCATTCGGGGTAGTGCTGTTCCAGCACATGGTCGATCAGTACGCGCTGTTGCTCGGGCTGTTTGGTGTAGTAGAAGTATTCGAAATGGCCGAAACGCACATGGCTCGGCGCCAGGCGGGTGAGCATGGCTGCGCTTTCACGGGTTTCACGCCATACCGGGGTGCTGGAGCCGATGACGCACAGCGCTCGGCTGGTGGCGATGCCCAGGGCATGCAGGGCTTCCGAGGCAAGGAACTCGCGGATCGACGAACGCAGCACGGCGCGGCCGTCGCCCATGCGTGAGTAAGGGGTCTGGCCGGCGCCCTTGAGGTGCAGGTCCCAATGCTCGCCGGCGTCATTCAATACTTCGGCCAGCAGCAGGCCACGACCGTCACCCAGCCGTGGGTTGTACGAGCCGAACTGGTGGCCGGAATAGACCATCGCCCGTGGGTCGGCCTGGTCCCACAGCTTGTGGCCGCTGAACAGCTCGGCGAACAGTGGCAGTTCGGCCTGGGCCGGGTCGAGGTCGAGCAGGGCCATGGCCGACTCGCTTGCAACCACCAGGCGTGGGTCTGCAATGGGCTCGGGCAGTACCTGGGTGGAGAACGCGTCGCCCAGGCGGGCGAAGCGATTGTCGAAGGTGAGTTGGTCGAGGGCTTTCACGGGCCGGCTCCTGGGGTTGAGTGTCCGGGGCCGCGCTACGGCCCTTCGCGAGCTTGCCCGCGAACGAGGGCAAAGGCCTCGCGGGGGTTTGCCCAGAATAAAGCATTGGAGCGTTCTCAGGCCGAAGCAGTGCCATCCGATTTCGGCTGTTCCACCGGAACCAGCTGTTGCTTGCCGCCTTTCGGGTCCATCAGGAATACCTCTACCTGGCGTACCGAGATCTTGATGTTGTGCGCCTTGAACTCACGGTTGATGTAGCGGTTGATCTCATCCAGGGTCGGGTTGCGGTCGCCCAGGTCGCGTACGTGCATGCGCAGTTCATGGTCCAGCGAGCTTTCGCCGAAGTTGAGGAAATACACGATCGGCTCCGGGTCCTTGAGCACCCGTGGGTTCTCATGGGCACCCTTGAGCAGCAGGTCGCGTACCAGGTCCAGGTCGGAGCCGTAGTCGATGCCCAGCTTCAGTGTCACCCGGGTGACCGTGTCGGTCAGCGACCAGTTGATCAGCTGGCCGGTGATGAAGGTCTTGTTGGGGACGATGATGTCCTTGCGGTCGAAATCGGTGATGGTGGTGGCGCGGATGCGGATCTTGCTCACCGTGCCCGACAGGTTGCCGATGGTGATGGTGTCGCCGATGCGCACCGGGCGTTCGAACAGGATCATGATGCCGGAAATGAAGTTGGCGAAGATTTCCTGCATGCCGAAGCCCAGGCCCACCGACAACGCGGCCACCAGCCACTGTAGCTTGTCCCAGCTGACCCCCAGGGTCGACAGGGTGCTGACGATGCCGACGCCGACGATGGTGTACGACAACAGCGTGGTGGTGGCGTAGGCGCTGCCCTGCGCCAGGTTCAGGCGCGACAGTACCAGCACTTCCAGCAGGCCCGGCAAGTTGCCGGCCAGGGCAAAGGTGATACCGACGATGACCAGGGCTCCGAGCAGGTCGCCGAGGCTGATCGGCACCATGCTGGCGGCGGCGCCAGTGCCGCTGGTGTATTCGTAGAGGACGAAGTTGTTGAGGTAGGCGAATACCGAGATAAGGTCCGACCACACCCAGTACAGGCCGGCGATGAAGCCGCCGAGCAGGGCCAGGCGAATCAGGCGCAGCGATTGTTGGTTGACCTGTTCGATGTCCAGGGTCGGCTCTTCGGTGATGACTTCGCCATCCAGCCCCTCCTTGGCTGCCGCCCGCTTGCTCAGCGCGCGTTGGTAGGCCAGGCGCCGTGCCGCCACCGACAGGCCGCGCACGAACGCGGCCTCGATCACCAGCCAGAACAGCAGCAGGTAGAGGGTGTAGATCAGCCGGTCGGTGAGCTTCAGCGCGGTGTAGTAATAGCCGAAGCACACCGCCACGAACAGGGCGATGGGCAGTGCGGTGAAGGCTACGCCCACGGCCTTGCGGAACAGCGAGGTGTCGCGGTGTGCCGGGCTGCTGAGCAGCAGGCGGCTGAGCAGCCAGGCCATCAAGGCATAGCAGGCCAGCACAACGCCGATGCCCAGCACGTCGTCGGCCAGGGCCGATGGCTGATGCTCGGCCACAGCCACTACCCCGACCAGCGCCAGCACCACGGTGCCGAGGCGGCGTACCCAGCCGCGCAGGAACTCGACTTGCGGCTTGTGCCAGCGGAAGTGGATTTCCGCCACGCCGCCGGGGGCAAGGATGCGGTAGGCGGTATAGAACACCAGCCAGGCCTGGGCCAGCTGCCAGAGGGCGGCGCCGAGGTTGGCGTTCTGTCCCCGGGCGTCGATCTGCAGGGCATAGCTGCACAGGGCCAGGCCCAGGCTGACCGGCATCGCCAGCAGGATGTTGATAAGGATTGCCTGCGGTGTATGCCACTGGCTGTCGCGGCGGAAATGGCCGATGTCCTGGTGCACCTTGCCCAGCCGTTGGTACAGGTACTTGCGTCGCCACAGCAGGGCGCCGATCACCAGCAGTAGCGGCAGGAACAGCAACGGCCGCTGGCTGAGGCCGTCGGCCAGCTCGTTCAGGCCCGAGCCCCACGGCAGGTTGGCGACCTGATCGGCCAGGCGCTCCGGCACGTAACGCAGCCAGTCCCAGTCCAGCGGCTTGTTGCTGGGGATCCAGAACATCTGCTCGTCGAGGGTGGTACGCAGGCTCTGGGCGGTGCCCAGCAATTGCTTCTGGTTGAGCTGCAGGGTGATCGATTCGTTGAGCAGTGCCGACAGTTCGCGGTTCAGCCGTTCCAGCAGGTCGCTGCGGGTGATGGCTACTTCCAGCAGGGCCTTGCGCAGCTGCGGCGTCACCTCTTCCTGGGGTTGTGCCGCCAGCAGCTTGTCGACGTAGGTGACCGGGCTACTCATCTGCTCGCGTTGCTGGTTGACCTCGAACTGGTACAGGCGGGTGTCGGCGATCTGGTCGGCCAGGTCGCGGTCCAGTTTCAGGTGCGGCAGGGTCTGCTTCTGCTTGTAGAGGATCTTCGACAGCAGCAGGCTGCCTTTGAGCACGTTGATCTGTTCGTCCAGCGCCTGGTCAGCCTGGGTCAGGCTGTCGAGCTGTTGCTTGGTGCGCAGGTTCTGCTGGGTCAGTTCGTTGAGCCGGTCGGTGCTTTTGAGCAGGTAGTCGGAAAGCTTGAGGTTGACCGCGCTTTCGGTGGCCAGCAGGCTGCTGCCACCGGCCTTCTGGGCCTCGATCGATTGCTGGGTGACGGCCTCCTGGGACTGGGCCAGACGCTTGTCGTTGATCAGGGTCTGCAGGTCCTGGATTTCCTGCTCCAGGCGCGCCGCGCGTTCGATCAGCAAGTCGTGGCGGGCATTGCCGAGGTCCTGCAGCAGGCTGTTGCCGGCCAGCTCCTGGCGGCGTAGCAGGGTCAGGGCGTTGAGCGAGGCCAGTTCGGCATTCAGCTGGTTGCGCTGGTCGGCGTTGATCGGTTTGCCGGCATCCTTGCCGGTCTTGAGGATGCTGTTGATCTGCTGGGTGCGCGCCTGGGCATTGCTGATTTCCGCCTGGGCACGTTCCGGGCGGGTTTGCGAATTGATGATCAGGCTGTTGGCTTCGGACAGCGCCTTCTGCAGCTCGCCCTGCTGGGTGCTGCGTTCGCTGAGCATCTGTTCCAGTTGCGGCACGCTGAGGCTGGCGTAGCGCTGGGCCACCGGCTGTGGCTTGCTTTCCTGGAGCTTGGCCAGTTCGCGCTGGCTGTCGCTGGTTTCCTTCGGAGCCCCGGCCAGCTGCTGCTTGAGCGCGGCGAGCTTCTTCTCGTTGTCTTCCTTGCTGGCGAGCAGGCTGAGGGTTTGCTCCAGTACCTGCTGCAGGGCCTTCTGCTCGGCTTCGGGCAGCTTGCGCTCGGCGATCTTGTCGAGGCTGTTCTGGATACTGGCGGTGGTCGGGGCTTCTGCCGCAGTGGCTGCAAAAGAAAGAGACAGGCACAGCCCGAGCAGGGCTGTGCGGAGATACGCGCGCAGGGACATAGGCAGGCTACTTGTGAATCAGGCAATCGAAGTTTAGAGGAACAATCCTGGTCCGGGTCGCGTTCCTTCGGGGAATCTGACGCCTACTTTCTGAATCTTGTTCCCGTCCATGGTGGCCACGGTCCAAATTGTGCCATGCCATTCGACCTGGTCACCTACTACTGGAGCGCCTCCGACCTTCTGTCGGATGAACTGCGCCAACGGCATTTTTGCATCCAGGCCATCGAGTTTCAGGCCATACAGCGCTGCCACCGCACCCAGTTCGGCATCGCCTTCGAGTACGAAGTCGCCGAAGAAGCGCAGGTCCAGGCCGCGTTGCGGCGCCTGGCTGAACAGTTTGCCCAGGGCTGGCAGGTTGTGCTCGTGGCCGATCACGCAAAGCATGTCGCCGACTTCCAGCACGGTGCTGCCCGACGGGTGCAGCAATTGCTCGCCCCGGAACAGTGCCGCGATGCGCGTGCCTTCGGGCATTTTCAGCTCGCGCAGGGCGGCGCCGATGCACCATTTTTCCGCACCCAGGCGGTAGACGAACAGCTCCCACTCGCTGGTCAGGTGGACTTCCAGGGCAGAACGGGAGATCGGCGCCGGGTCGGGCGGTACGGTCACTTTCAGCAGCTTGGCCATCCACGGCAGGCTGGTGCCTTGCACCAGCAGCGACACCAGCACGATGAAGAACGCCAGGTTGAAGAACAACTGGGCGTCCGGCAGGCCGGCCATCAACGGGAATACCGCCAGGATGATCGGTACCGCACCGCGCAGGCCAACCCAGGAAATGAAGCCCTTTTCACGGCCATGGAAGGCCTTGAACGGCAGCAGGCTGGCGACCACCGACAGCGGTCGCGCCACCAGGATCATCCACAACGCCAGGCCCAGCGCAGGCAGGGCGATGGGCAGCAAATCGTGCGGCGTGACCAGCAAGCCCAGCACCAGGAACATGCCGATCTGGGCCAGCCAGGCCATGCCGTCAAGCATGTGCAAGATGCCGTGGCGGCTGCGGATCGGCTTGTTGCCCAGCACCAGGCCGCACAGGTAGACGGCAAGGAAGCCACTGCCGTGCAGGGCGTTGGTCAGCGAGAACACCACCAGGCCGCCAGCGATGACCAGGATCGGGTACAGGCCGCCCGCCAGGTTGATGCGGTTGACCAGCTGCAGCATCAGCCAGCCACCGCCCAGGCCCAGCAGCCCGCCGATGCCGAACTCGCGCAGCAGGTGGGTGAGCAGGCTCCAGTGCAGGCCGGTCTGGCCGCTGGCGATCATGTCGATGAGGGTGACGGTGAGGAACACGGCCATCGGGTCGTTGCTGCCCGATTCGATTTCCAGGGTGGCGGTCACCCGCTCGTTCAGGCCTTTGCCGCCGAGCAGCGAGAACACCGCCGCAGCATCGGTGGAGCCGACGATGGCGCCGATCAGCAGGCCTTGGATCAGGCTCAGGTCGAACAGCCAAGCGGCGACCATACCGGTGAGGGCGGTGGTGATCATCACGCCGACGGTGGCCAGCGACAGCGCCGGCCACAGGGCCACGCGGAAGCTCGCAACCCGTGTGCGCAGGCCGCCGTCCAGCAGGATCACGGCCAGTGCCAGGTTGCCCACCAGGTAGGCGGTCGGGTAGTTGTTGAAGATGATGCCGCCACCATCGACGCCGGCGATCATGCCGACCGCAAGGATGATGACCAGGATAGGGATGCCCAGGCGCGACGACAGCGAGCTGACCAGGATACTTGCGCCCACCAGCAATGCGCCGATCAGAAACAGGCTGTTGATGGTGCTGGCATCCAAAGGCAGGTACTCCGGGGTGTGGCGCGGGAAGATGACTTGACTCGCAAGTCGCGTGCCAATCGATTCTAACCTGATGAATTGGCAGCATGTAAGGCGTTTCTGCTGATGAAAAAAGGCACCACCGTGGGTGCCTTTGGCGAATGCTGGCAAACCACTGGCAGCGCAGGGCTGCGCAGTGGCACTGTCAGGCCAGATCAGCGGCGCGGCGCAACAGCGTGGCGGTCTCGTCCCAGCCGAGGCAGCCGTCGGTGATGGAAACGCCATAGCGCAGCTGCGTCGACAGGTCCTGTCGGCCCGGGTTCAGATTGCTCTCCAGCATGATGCCGAAAAGATCGCGATTGCCCGCACGTCGCTGTGCCAGTACCTCTTCCAGGACTTGCGGTTGGCGGCTATGGTCCTTGCCGCTGTTGGCGTGGCTGCAGTCAACCAGCAGGCGCGGGGCGACGCCTGCTGCCAGCAGTTGGGCTCGCGCCTGCGCGACTGCTTCCGCATGGTGATTGGCGCCGTTGCGCCCGCCCCGCAACACCAGGTGGCCGTCCATGTTGCCGGCACTACTGATCAGTGCCGGGCGGCCACGCAGATCGATGCCAAAGTAGCGGTGCGGGTGGGCAGCGCTGCAAATGGCATCGCAGGCCACGCCCAGGCTGCCATCGGTGCCATTCTTGAACCCGACGGGGACATCAAGGCTGCTGACCAGCTCACGGTGGATCTGCGATTCGCTGGTCCTGGCGCCTATGGCGACCCAGCTGAGCAGGTCGCTGAAGTAATGGGCGGCCATGGGTTGCAGCATCTCGTTGGCCAGCGGCAGGCCAAGCCCGACCAGTTCGAGCATCAGCGACCTGGAGAGCTCCAGGCCAGCCTGCATGTCGTCGCTGCCGTTGAGATCCGGGTCGTACATCAGGCCCTTCCAGCCTACGGTGGTGCGGGGTTTTTCTACGTAGGCGCGCATGACAATCAGCAGTCGGTCTTGCAGCTCGTCTGCGAGTTCAGCCAGCCTGCCGCCATACTCAACCGCAGCCGGGCCGTGATGCAGCGAACAAGGGCCTGCGATCACCAGCAAGCGCGAATCGTTACCGTGGACAATCTCCCGGATTTGCTGGCGCTGCCAGTGGACCTGCTGTGCCAACTGCCCGTCCACTGGCAGTGCGG
This sequence comes from Pseudomonas anuradhapurensis, assembly GCF_014269225.2. Classification (NCBI taxonomy): domain Bacteria; kingdom Pseudomonadati; phylum Pseudomonadota; class Gammaproteobacteria; order Pseudomonadales; family Pseudomonadaceae; genus Pseudomonas; species Pseudomonas anuradhapurensis. Next base: position 5,008,753 of record NZ_CP077097.1, on the reverse strand, counting down.
CTCTCAGCGTGTAGGCGCTGGGTAGTGTCTGGATGACGGACTCCACGGGCGTGGCTGCAGAGTCGAGATTGGGCAAGCGCGAAAAGGCAATGGTGCTCATGTCTGACATCCTGGTTGTCGTTCTGAAACAGGCACGGCCAGGCCGCGCATGCGAATGGCTGCGAGGCAGGGTGCGAGAGGGGTGAGGCGGACTTGATGCGTTATCGGGTTCGGACTTTGGGCATTGCGACCTCCCGTGTTCAGCATTCATTCCAGGCAGGTCATGCCTGGGTTGGCCACGGGCTCAATACCTCTCGAGCCCGTGGCGGCAGGGTCAATCCACCAGGGCTTCCCTGGCCAGCAGTTCGGCGAAGTCGTCAACGCTGAGCGTACCGAGGTCGTCGCCGGCACGGCTGCGCACGGCGAGCGTGCCGCTGTCTTTCTCACGGTCACCGATTACCAGCAGGTAGGGCACACGTTGCAGCGTGCTTTCGCGGATCTTGTAGCCGATCTTCTCGTTGCGCAGGTCAGCCTCGACCCGCAGGCCGCGCTCGCGCAATTGGTGGCGGACCTGCTCGGCGTAACCGTTCTGTGCATCCGTCACGGTCAGCAGCATGGCCTGAACCGGTGCCAGCCAGGTGGGAAAGACGCCAGCATGGTGTTCGATGAGGATGCCAATGAAGCGCTCGAGCGAGCCGACAATTGCCCGGTGCAGCATCACCGGGCGACGGCGCTGCGAATGTTCGTCGACATACTCGGCACCCAGGCGGTCGGGCATGTGATAGTCGACCTGGATGGTGCCGACCTGCCATTCGCGGCCGATGGCATCGCGCAAGTGGTATTCGATCTTGGGGCTGTAGAAGGCCCCTTCCCCTGGCAGCTCTTCCCAGGTCACGCCACAGGCGGACAACGCCGAACGCAGCTGGTTTTCGGCTTTGTCCCAGACCTCGTCGCTGCCCAGGCGCTTCCCGGGTTCGGGACGCAGGGCGATCTTCACCGCCACGTCCTCGAAGCCGAATGCCCGGTAGACCTTCTGAGCCTGGTGGTGGAAGGTGCGAATTTCCGATTCGATCTGTTGCTCGGTACAGAAGATATGCCCGTCGTCCTGGGTAAAGGCGCGCACCCGCATGATGCCATGCAGGGCCCCAGAGGGCTCATTGCGGTGGCAACCGCCGAACTCGCCATAGCGAATCGGCAGCTCGCGGTGGCTGCGCAGGCCGAACTTGAAGATCTGGATATGCCCTGGGCAGTTCATGGGCTTGAGGGCGTATTGGCGGTTTTCCGATTCGGTGACGAACATGTTCTCCTTGTAGTTGTCCCAATGCCCAGAGCGGCGCCACAACGAGCTGTCCACCACCTGCGGCGAGCGCACCTCCTGGTAACCGCTGTCGCGATACACCTTGCGCATGTATTGCTCTACCGTCTGCCAGATCGCCCAGCCCTTGGGGTGCCAGAACACCATGCCCGGCGCCTCTTCCTGTTGATGGAACAGGTCGTATTGCTTGGCCAGCTTGCGGTGGTCGCGCTTCTCCGCTTCCTCCAGCTGCGACAGGTAAGCCTTGAGCTGCTTGTCATTCAGCCAGGCGGTGCCATAGATGCGGCTGAGCATTGCGTTGCTGGAATCACCGCGCCAGTAGGCACCGGCCACCTTCATCAATTTGAATGCTCCGAGCTTGCCGGTATCAGGTACGTGAGGCCCGCGGCAAAGGTCGGTGAACTCACCCTGCTGGTACACCGAAAGGGTTTCGCCGCCCGGAATGTCCTCGATGATCTTCACCTTGTACGACTCGCCCAGGCTGCTGAACAGGTCGATGGCCTGCTGGCGCGGCAGCTCCCGACGTTTTATCTCCAGGCGGCTGTCGACGATCCGGTGCATCTCCGCCTCGATCAACGGCAGATCATCCTGGTTGAAAGGGCGCTCGGCCACGAAGTCGTAATAGAAGCCATTGTCGATCACCGGGCCGATGGTGACCTGGGTACCTGGGTACAGGCGCTGCACGGCTTGTGCCATCAGGTGTGCAGTGGAATGGCGGACGACGTCCAGTGCCTCCTCGCTTTTGCTTGTGACGATCTCGACCGTGGTATCGCCAGTCAGCATGTATGAGGCGTCAACCAGGCGCCCGTCGACTTTTGCCGCGAGTGTCGCGGCCGCCAGGCCACTGCCGATGGACATTGCCAATTGCTGGACGTTGAGCGGCTCCGGGAATTCCTTGCGACTGCCATCCGGTAGAGCGATAGAGATCATGTTGTTTGCTGCCCATTTAGTTTGACGTTGGCGCCAAGGCGCCGGTGTAGAGGGCCTTGCTCGATCCTGTGCAAGGCTTTTGCAACGTTATCACCCTTCATATGACCAAGCGCCATTTTGCAGGTACGGTTTCATCTTGTTGCTGGTCTCCAGCCATTCGCGGTACGGGTCGCTGGCCTTGACGATGCCGCTGCCGGCAAAAATGTGTACCTGTGCTGCGGTCACCTTGGCGGTTCTGATCGCCAGAGCGAAGTTGCACCGGCTCCCCAGGGTCAGGTAACCCAAGCCGCCGGTGAAAAACTCTCGATCGATGTATTCGAAGCGTCGGATGCGTTCGCCGCTCAGGCCCAGCGGCTTGCCCCAGATGGTCGCAGGTGGGTAGACGGCCGCCAGAGCATCGAACACGTTCATGCCGCTCGCCAGTTCGCCTTCAATGCGGCTCTTGAGGTGTTGTACATACCCCAGATCGATGACATTCCTCGATTCGCGCACGTCGAGCGAGCCCGGTCGGCAAACCTGCCGAAGTTGTTCGAAAAACAGCTGGGCAGCTGTTTCGTGCTCTTCCAGTTCCTTGCTGTCGGACAGCAGTTCCTGACGATAGCGGTCACGCTTGAGCGCTTCGTCGGAGCCTTTTCGGGTTCCCGCCAGCGGCTCCACGACCACCTTGCTGCCGTCGGTACGTATCAGGGTCTCCGGTGAGATGCCGATCCATGCCGGACCGCGATCCCAGCGGAACAGGTACTCATAGTGCGGGTTGGGCCGCGGTGCGATTTGACCGAGCAACTGCAAGGGGTCTACCGGCTTGCTCATGCTCAAGCGGACTTCACGCCCTATCACCACCTTGTCCGCTTCGCTTGTGGCCATTTCGCCGAGCAGGTCGAGCAGGTTGTCGACATAGTTGCTGCATGGTGGGATCAACTCGTAGCGGTTGACTGCGGGCAATGCCGGGTAGGTGCGCGGAGCCAGGTGGGCCACGATACGTGCGATCTGTGCGCACAGTCCGGCATCGAAGGTCGCCCCGCTGATACGTCCAGGCTCCACCCACAGGAACAGGGTCGGCATGGTCATGATCAGTGGCTCGTGCAACCGTTCGGGGTGAGTAGCGCAGCGCCAGCCACCCAGCAGGGGGACGTCGCGAGGCAGGCCAGCCAGGGCTGGCGAGCTGCTGCCCACGGTCTTCCAGAATTGTGCCACGCCCTTGAACAGCTGTTCGTGAAACGACTGCTGGTCGTCCATGTGCAGCGTATCGCGGCATAGCACGCGGTCGTGGTCGAGCCAGTCGATACGAAGTGCCTGCGGTTCGCGCGTCGCACGAAGGCGATACTGGTTGCCGAGACCGACCAGCGAACGGTCATGCCCATCGGTATGTTCGCTGAACACGCAACTGAACTGCTCGGCAAGTCCGGGGAAGGCACGACTCATTTCGGCGAGCAGAGCTGTGCCGGCGTCGTGTACGCCGAGCGCAGATGTTGGCAGGGGAAAGTCGAAGTGGCTGATCATGCGCAAATTGGCTCCTTGAATGCCTGGGCCAGATGGCTGCAGAGCTGCAGGTCCCGTTCGAAGTCGGTCGGGGCTGGCAGTGGTGGCACGGCCGCGGCGTAGTTCGCGGCCTGCCAGCGGTGCACCAGGCCGTGCGGGCGGCTGCCTGGCTGTATGGCGCTGCGTATGTTGCGCAGATTGTCACAAGGGTCGAACAGCCAAAGGCTGCCGTCGTGTCGCGGCGGGGTATCGCACAGCAGCAGCGCAGTCCCGTGCGGCTGCGCCGGGTTGGTCTCGGCAACCCGCTGGGCGATTTGTGCCGGGCTGAGTCCGTGCACCGCCAAGGCAAGCGGCAGGGCCAATGTTTGCGGCCAGGCTGGCTGCAGCTGGTTGTCGAACAGCCTGAGCTGGCTACCCGCTCCAGGGTAGCCAGCCGTGATGGCCAGGTAGCTCTCGCTCAGGCCTTGCAGCTCGTGGGCCTGCGACGGGGTAGCGTGCAGGACCGTCAATACCGGGCCACCGGTCATCCACTGCAGGTAACGCCGCAAGCGCTGGCTGGTCATCTCGAGCGCCTGGCGATCAACGCGCGCATTGGTTGGCAGCTCGATCCACTGAATGAGGGCCTCACCTGCCAGCACTCTATCCAGAAGTTGGCCCAATGGTTCGCTGCAGGCCCTGCCTGGTGCCGTTTGCGCGTTTGCGGACGCGGACGTGGCAAAGGACGAAATCGTGAAGTTCATGGCAATCTGCCTCGCAATATCCAGGACGTGCACTCAACCAAAGGTGGCGCCGCCGTCCATGACCAGGTTTTGCAGGGTAATGTGGTTGGCATCGTCCGAGAGCAGGAAAGCGATTCCGGCTGCGATGTCCTGGGGTTCGGCGATCTTGCCAAGCGGGATGCCGATGCGATGCAGGCCGAGGTCGCCCTCGACCATGCGCCGGTCCAGGGTTTCGTCGTGGCCGGCCAGTTGGTGCAGCATCGGGGTACGGGTAGAACCGGGCGATACCACATTGCAGCGCACACCTTGCCTGCCGAGCTCCAGGCCCATGCAGCGGGTGAGCATGGCCACGGCGGCTTTCGATGCGCAGTATCCGCTCAGGTTCACCCGCGGCGTGGTGGCGGCGTTGGATGCAACGCTGACGATGGCCCCACGGTGTCTTGCCAACATGCAGCGGGCTACGGACTGCGATACATGGAAGGTGCCGTGCACGTTGATCTCGAACAGCCGCAGCCAGGCCTGCGCCGACATCTGTTCGAAGGGCCCTGCCTCCATGACGCCTGCGGCATTGACCAGACCGTCGAGTGGATATTGCTCGTCGATGCGGCTGACCAGGCTCGTGATGTGCTCGCGGTCGGTGATGTCGGCCGCATGCAGCTTGACCTTGTCCGAGCGCAGTTCCGCCGCGAGTGCCTCCAGGCCAGAACTGTCGCAGTCCAGGGCGATCACCGTGGCGCCCTCGGCCAGTAGGCGCCCGGCCACTGCGGCACCGATGCCGCTCGCAGCACCGGTCACCATGACGGATCTTCCGGCGAAACGTTTCATACCGAGGCTCCACTGGCTTGTGCCTGCAGGCGCTGCTCGATCAGCTGTACCCAGGCGCGGATGCTGCGGCGCTCGAGCAGTTCCAGAAAGCTTACCGGCAGGCCTGCCTGTTGCCATTGTTCGAACAGCATCAGCAGGCGCACCGAGTCCAGGCCCAGTTCGACCGGGTCGTCCACTTCTGCAACGCGCTCCAGGGGCAGCGCCAGGCAGCGGGCGATATCGCCGGGAATATCGTGGGCCACCTGTGCCGGGGCAAGGGCATCAAGCAACTGCTGCGTCGACAGCACTACGCTCGAACAGTGCGCCATGTGCTCGAGTGCCAGTTGATGACGCTCCAGGGAAAAGTCACCCAGGGCATCGGCTACCACGAATGGCTGGATGTCCGCCATGAAGGCATCGGTGGCGGTGGTCAGACAGCCAATGTGTGCGTAGACCCCGCAGATGATCAATTGGTCGCGCCCCGCCAGTTGCAGGCGTTCAAGCAAGTCGGAGCGGGCGAAGGCGCTGTAGCGGTGCTTGACCAGCATGACGTCACGCTGAGGGTCGGGCGCCAGGCCGGAGACGATGCCAGGGCTGACACCATCCTCGGCCAGCCCCGGGCCCCAGAAGTCGCACAACAGACCGCGCGATTCGACCTGCTGATTACCGGGCTGGGCGGTGTAGAACACCGGGATACCAAGGGCATGGCATGCAGAGCGCAGGGCCTGGATGCGCTGTATCAGGGCGTCGACGAAAGCTTGCGAGGCATAGGGCTTGAGAAAGTGGTTCTGCATGTCATGGATCAACAGTGCCGCCCGTTCGGGGGCCGGCGTCCAGGGCAGCGCTGGACGGTTCAGCATGACGTGGCTCGGAACCTGGTAAAGCTCGATCTGTGGAATTGCCATCGAAATATCCTTGAAAGCGTAAAGGGCGGGTCACGCCGCGAATTGGTGGCGCAGCACCTTCTTGTCGGTCTTGCCCAGGGTGGTCTTGGGCAGGCTCGCCAGCCAATGGAACTGGTCGGGGATGCGCTGTGCCGCGACGCCGCGTGCCTGCAGATGAGCCTTGAGCGAATCGGTGTCGCAGCCCAAGCCGGGGGCGGCGACCAGCACGGCGCAGGAGCGCTCGCCCAGGTGCGGATCGGGTACGCCGATCACCGCCGCTTCCAACACCCCAGGGTGGGCCAGCAGGTGGCCCTCGATTTCCTCGGCGGCGATTTTCTCGCCGCCGCGATTGACCTGGTCTTTGTGGCGGCCAGTGACGACGAGGCAGCCGTCCTCACGCAGGCGGACCACATCGCCGGTTCGATAGAAACCATCGGTGGTGAAGGCTCGGGCATTGTGCTCAGGCGCGTCGAGATAGCCGCGAATGGTGTACGGCCCACGTACCAGCAGGTGTCCCGGTTGCCCGACGACGACCGGCTGGTCGTCATCATCGACCACCAGGATTTCGTCCAGCGGGCTCATCGGCCGCCCCTGGGTGTGCAGTCGCTGGTCAAGGTCGCCAGCCAGGTCGGTATAGCAAACCAGCCCTTCGGACATGCCATAAACCTGCTGCAAGGTGAATGCGAAGCTGTCGCTCAAACGCGCTGCAACGTCATCGCTCAGACGTGCGCCGCCAACTTGCAGGAAGCGCAGGCTGCCGAGGTCGTGCTGGCGTGGCGCGTGCAACCAGGCCTGCGCCAGGCTCGGAACCAGGGCGGTGAAAGTCACCGCTTCGCGGGCAATGCTGGCAAAGCAGGCTGAGCCGCTGGGGTCGGCCTGCATCACTACCCGGCCGCCGGCGAGCAGGGTGCCGATGAAACCGGGGGAACTCAGGGTGAAGTTGTGCCCTGCCGGCAGCACGCACAGGTAGACGCTTTGCGGGCTCAACTGGCAAATCTTCGCACTGGCACGGATGCTGTAAAGATAATCGTCGTGCCTGCGCAGGATCAGCTTGGGCATGGCGGTGCTGCCACCGGACAGGGTGATCAACGCCGGTGCGCGGCTGTCGCGAGGCGGTACCGGCAGGTCCCGGCCATACAGGCTAGCGTAGGGCGTGAACTCCGCCGCATCGCCCAGCACGATCACATGACGAACCGGGCCGGCAAGGTTTTGCAGTTCACGGGCGATATCCCGATAGTCGAACCCGACGGCGTGGTCCTTGATCATGTAGGCCACGGCCTTGCTGGCCTGGACGATGTGGGTGATTTCGTTGCGCCGGTCGGTGGGCAAGGCGAATACCGGGACCACGCCCAGGCGGAACAGCGCGAAGGTGGTCTCGATGAACTCCAGCACATTGGGCAACTGCACCACCATGCGGTCGCCCGGTCGCAACCCCAGACGGGTGAAGCCATCGGCGAGCTGGTTGCAGCGGCGGTCGAGTTCTGCGTAAGTGATGCGGCGTTCCTGGTCTACCACCGCGACCTGCCCTGGGGTCAGGCGGGCATGCTGGGCAATGCAGGCATCAAGGGTTTCACCGGTCCAGGCGCCTTGCTGGCGGTAGTAGCGCTCGAAGCGCTCCGGCCAGTAGGGCGCGTCCAGACCTGGCAGTTGGGGCGGCTCTGGCTGGACGTGGTGGTGCAGGTGGTCGAGGCAGTGCTGGCGCGAGGCCGGGCCGAACGCCACTTGCCAGCCGGCCGGCAACGGTTTGAAGCTTGGCCACAGTGAAGGTTGCAAGGCACCGTTGCGCAGTAGCAAGAACTGGCCATGCGCGGCATCGAACGGGTTGTGGAAGTCACGCAGCACATGCTGTGCTCGCCGTGCCTGGGGCTTCGCCAGCGCCGCGTTGTGGCGCAACAGCACTTGGGCGAGTGCCTCCGGCTGTTCGCTGACGAAATAGTGGCCGCCGCCTTCGATCACATCCAGAGACACCTTCGGGCTGTAGGCCTGCCAGTCGAGATAGCGGCTGGCGTAGTCCGGGGTCAATGGGTCGGCGCTGCCTACGATCACATGGATGGGCGCGCGCAAGGTGCCACGGCCCCTGGTTTCGTTGCTGAAGAATGCAGCGGTCTGGCCGGCATCGTGCTTGGTCATCCGGGCAATCGCGGCCAGGCTTTGCGCGTCCGGGACCTCCTTGAACCCGCCCAACTCCTGCAGGAAACCAATGATCTGCTCGCCCGAGCGCTGCGCCACCTGGTGTTCGACCTCGTGAGGCTGCAGGTCCAGCAGCATGCCGCCGATGGTCAACCCGCGCAGATCGGCGCCGGCCTGCTCCAGGCGACGGCTGATGTCCAGCGCCAGCGCATTGCCGGCGCAGTGCCCGTAGACCAGCAACGGCCCTTGCACCTTGGCCAGGACCTCGGCGGCGACACCGGCGGCGATCGTGGCGTTGTCCGCGAACGGTTCGTCGGCGCGCACCACATCGTGGCCCGGCAGGCGCACGCACAGGTAGTTGAACGCGGTGCCCAATTGCTCGACCAGTTGCCGGTAGGCAAACACGTTACCCCCAGCGAATGGCACCAGTAACAAGGTGGCTCGGTCGGCACGAGCGCTGGCCCCCATGGCCTGTGTCCAGCTGGTTTCGGCGGTGCCCATACCGTTGTGCCGCAGGTAGTCGGCGCAGCCGCGGGGTGTTGGCTGTTCGAACAGTTGCAGTACGGGCAGGCCCATTTCACGGCACAGGCCGATGGCCTTGATCGAGTCGCCACCGATGCTGAAGAAGTCGTCATCCATGCCGATGCGTTGTACATCCAGGTGCGACGACCAGTGGGCTAGCACCTGTTCGTCAAGGCTGTCCCTTGGCGGTTCCAGGTGACGGCTGGCATTCGACTCGATGGCCGGCAGCGCGCGACGATCGAGCTTGCCGTTGGCGGTCATGGCAAATGCCTGTTGGACGCCGATCGCTACGGGCACCATGTACGCCGGCAGGTTGGCGCGCAAATGATCGCGCAATGCTTCGCTGTCCACATCTGCGATTGCATAACCCGGTGCCGGCACCACGTGGGCGATCAGTCGTGGGTCGTTGGCCCGGTCGTTGACTACCAGGGCCACGGCATTGGACACCGATGCGTGAGCCCGCAGGCAGCTTTCGATCTCACCCAATTCAATACGGTATCCACGCAACTTGACCTGCTGGTCGGCACGCCCGATGTATTCAAGCTCGCCGTCGGCCAGGCGAATTGCAACATCGCCACTGCGGTACATGCGTTGTCCCGCAGCGCCGAATGGGTCGGCGACGAACCGCGTGGCATCCAGTTCAGGACGGGCCAGGTAACCCTCGGCCAAGCCTTCACCACGGACATACATTTCGCCTTGCGCCCCTTCCGGTACAGGTTGCAGGGCATCATCCAGGACCAGGATATCCATGTCGGCGTAGGGCCGGCCTATCAGGCTGCCGGCATTGGCCAGCACCTGCTCGCGGGAGATGAAGCGGTGGCAGGTGTTGATGGTGGTCTCGGTGATGCCGTACAGGTTCAGCAACTGCGTGTTTGCCGGCCGCGGCAGATCGAACCATGGGGCCAGGCGACCGAGGTCGAGTGGCTCGCCGCCGAAGCATTGGTAGCGCAGCTTCATGCGTGCAACCAGCTCCGGATGATCAGCTTCGGCTTCCATGAACCGGTAGAACGCGGAAGGGATCTGGCCGAACACGGTGACGTGCTCGCGTACCACAAGGTCCAGCAAGGCATGAGGGTCGCGGGTGGTGGCTACCGGTACGATCACCAGACGCCCACCATGCAGCAGGGCGCCCCACATTTCCCAGACAGAGGCGTCGAACATGTAGGCGTGGCAGGCTGTCCAGACGTCGCTGTTGCGGTAGTCGAACCAAGAGTGGGTGCTGCTGAACAGTCGCACCACGTTATGGTGGCTGATGCAGACTCCCTTGGGTTTGCCGGTGGAGCCTGAGGTGTAGATGATGTAGGCCCTGTCGTGCGGTTGCGGACCGCCCGCCGGGGGCAAATCGGCAGCGTCTTGCAGCGCCTGCTGGGTGGCTTGGGCATCGATGCTCAGCAGTTGGCTATCGGGTTGCAGACTGCGGGCTTTCGTCGCCGTATTCTCGTCGCATAGCATGAAGTCAGCGGCGCATTCTTCAACAATGCCGGCCAGTCGCTCTTGCGGCGCATCGGGGTCCAGGGGCACATAGGCCGCAGCGCATTTGAGTACGGCCAGGATGGCCACTACCGTTTCCAGCGAGCGCTCCAGTAACAGGGCAACGGTGCGCTGCGGCGAAGCCGTGCGCGATGGCAGGCGGGCTTTGAGCAGATGTGCCAGGCGGTTCGCCTGGCTGTCCAGTTCCCTGTAGCTCAGTGAGCGTTCGCCCAAGGTCAGTGCGGTGGCTTCGGGCGTGGTGCCAACCCAGTGAGCGAAGCCGTCGAGCAGCGTCGATTGTGCCTGGCAGGTTGGTTGCGGTGCTGGGCAGACCTGGTACGGGTAGGCGGCAAGCTGGCCGAGCGGGCGCTCGACGTCGGTGGCGAATGCCTCGATGAAAGCGAGGAAACGCTCCACGTGGGTGCCTAGCGCCTTGCCATCGTACAGATCAGGGTTGGCCATACCGCATACCCGCAGCCCCTTGCCAGGGACGGGTTGAACCAGCAGCGACAGATCGTCGGCTGCACCGGCACTGAGCACTTCGACTTCACCGGCAAGCGGGCCGAACACCAGTGCAGGCGAATAGATGTCGATATTGATCTGAGGCCCGGTCAGGCGTCGTCCATCACCCAGCAGGTTGCAATCGCGGCGGATATCCTCGGCCCGGTAGCGCTGGTGTTCGCGCATGCTGGCGAGCGCCTTGGCTGTGGCTGCTACCAGTTCGCCAACACGTGTCCATGGGTCGATTTGCAGCTGCAAGGGCAGCACGTTGGCCAACGTGCAAGGAACATCATGCGCCTGTGTGTGCAGGCGGTTCATCATCGGAACACCAACGACCACGTCCCGCTGGCCGGTACTGCGGCCGATGAACGCGCCGAAGGCAGCGATCAGTACCTGCAGCCAGTGGCTCTGCGATTGGCTGGCGCACTCACGCAAACGCTGGAAGGCCGCTTCGGACACCTGGCCGCGGTGCAGCAGGGCTTGTCGGGTGGGCAGCTTGACCTGTGGATTGAGGCTGGCCACGGTCAGGCTGCTGTCGACCTGCTGCTGCCAGTAGTCGCGGTCGCGAGCGAAGTCGGGTGATGCCTGGTAAGCCTGTTCCGCTTCCAGCACCTTGTGCAATGCGCCCAGTGGCGCTGCGTTGACGGAATGGCCAGCCTGTTCGCTGTACAACGCCGCCCAGCGCTTGAGAAACAAGCCCAGTCCGACACCGTCCAAGGCGATGTGATGGCTCTTCACGTACAGCCAGTCAGGCTGTCCGGCGATACGCACCAGGCTTGCCTGCAGCAGCGGGCCCTGCCCCAGGTCAATGGGGAGCGCGAGGTCGCTGGCCATCCACTGGCGTGCCAGGCTTTCGCTGGCAAAGGCGTGCTCGGCCAGCGAGTACTCGGATGTGGTGATGATCTGCTGCTGTACCTGCCCATGCGCCTCGTGCACTTGTGCGCGCAGGCCGCTGCTCTCGCCCATCACCTGGTTCAGGGCAACCGCCAGGTGCTGCGCGTCCACCTTGCCATCGAAGCGCAGCAGGCTGGCAATGTTGTACGCGGCGCTGTCGCTGGCCAGCTGCTGCCCGAGCCAGATAGAGCGCTGGGCGGCAGTAAGCGGGAGTGAGGTGGCAACTTCCATTTCAAACGACTCCATTCTGTGACCGGGGCACGATTGCTCAGGCTTTGGGCAGGTGCTGCTGTTTCTGCACCGCGTCGAAGAAACGCTCGCAAAGGTACGAGCGGGTATCCGGGGCGACCCGGGCATCAATCAGCACGGGGCGGTCCATCGCCAAGGCTTCGGCAAGCTGGTCGCGTAGTTGCTCCGAAGTATGTGCGGTGAAACCCTGCACCTTGTGGAAGCGCGCTATGTCGATGAATTCCAGGTCTGGCTGCTCGGTCAATGGTCGGTCCTGAGGCTTGCCTGACAACGAGGTCCAGCGCCGGTTGTTGAGGACCACCACGATGGGGCTGGTGCCGAAACGGGCAGCATGCATCAGCTCGTTGCCGGTCATGTGGAATGCGCCGTCGCCCACCAGTACCAGCGGGCGTTTACCGCTTGCCAGTTGGTAGCCAATGGCGCCCGGGACGGCCAGGCCCATGCTCATGTACAGGGAGGACGCCAGCACATCGCGCGGGAACATGCCCAACGACATGAAGAAGGCATCACCGCAATCGACGATCAGGTCGAGGTCGGGAAGCGCGCTGAACACCCTGTTCAACTCATCGATGATTTCGTACGGGGTCAACGGTGAATCAGCGGCGAACAGCTGTTCTGGCGCACTGGGGTGGATGAAGGCGGCCTGTTCCGCTTCCAGTGGCGCCAGGGTTTGACCATGGCGGCGTGCCGAAGCAGCCAGACCCAGCAAGGCGCGCAAGAAGGCTTCGGTGCTCAGCTCGTAGCGTTGCCGACCGACCATCACCACGCCGTCATTGGCGTGGATCAGCCGACCACCGGCAATCTGGCTGGCTATGCCCATATTGACGTCGGAGTTGGGTTCGCCAAGGAGCATCAGCACGTCGCAACTGTCGACCAACGTCTGGGTCAGACGGGAAGGTGAAGCCGGGCCGGCGTAGATGCCTCGATAGTGGGCATGCGTGGTCGGCAGGCCGCCCCGCGACATTGGTGTTTCGACCCAAGGCAACCCGAGCGCCTCGCTCAGCGCCAGTGCTTCGGCACCGAGGTGCCCGCGTTTCACATCGAGGCCGGGCACCAGCACCGGCTGCTGGGCCTGGTCGAGCAGTTTCAGTGCCTGTTCGGCCGCACTCAATGCGTGTTGGTCGAACAGGGCTGGTTGACGCCCCAGCGGTGTCCGTCGTGGTGTATGGCGTACCTTGTGCAGGAAGAGGTCGCGAGGGATTTCCACATACACCGGCCGCGATTCATGCAGGGCGATGGCGATGGCTTCGCGCAGCTGGTCCTGGGCTTGGTGCGGGTCGTCGATGCACGCCTGATGCACGGTGATTTCTTTCATCAGCCGCAGCTGGGTGCCATGGTCGACAATGGTGTGGTGAGCGAACATCGAACCCTGGCGTTCCTTGTGCCCGGGCGACCCGGATATCACCACCAGCGGCAGACGTTCCACGTAGGCTTGGGCGATGCCGTTGATGGCGTTCAGGGCACCCACCCCGTAGGTGAAACATACAGCGCCGGGCGCCTGGCCCCCGAGCGCGTAGCCCAGGGCGGTGAGGGTGGTGCTGTACTCGTGTGACATGGTGCGCAGGGTCAGGCCGGGAGTGGCCAGCATTTCCCGCGACAGCTGCATGGTGAAGTCACCGGGAATGCAGAACAGGTCATTGATCTGGCTTTCAACCAGCACATGGCCCACGAGTTGCCCAAGGGTCATTTCCCGGGACGCGGTGAAAAGCCGGGTCAGCATGTTCATCGCTGGATACCTCGCTCGATCAGATGGCGATGCGCTTCGTCAATCTGCCCGTCGAAGGAGTACGCCAGGGGGGCCAAGGGGAAGCCAGCCAGCAGCTCCTTGACACGGCTGGCGACCCGCGCAGGCTCGGTGCGCTTGAAGTACAAATCGGCTACCAGCCCGGCCACCTGACGGAAGTCGTCCTCTCGCATACCGCGGCGGGTCATGGCTTGTACGCCCAGGCGAATGCCATGAACGCCTGGCTTGCCGGGTATCTCGATGTTGGTAGAGCGGATGCCACCGGCATGCAGGCTGTCGACGCACATGGCCAGCGCTTGCTGCAGCGTGCCGACGGCGAAGTGCACCTGATGGGTTTCGGTGAAGCCGAACGACTCCCCCGAAACTTCCAGGCCGAGCTCGTGCAGTTGCTGCGCCAGGGCCTTGGCGTTTTTAACCATCTGCTGCGCGTAAGCCATCCCGAACACTTCCATTTCCTTGAAGGCCGCCCACATCGATGGCAGCAGTTCGGCGTGGCAGTTGCTTTGCAGGTGAGGGCACACCCACATCGAGGTATCGACCAGCAGTGGGTGCTGAGCGGACTTGAAGGCGATGTAGCCCTTTTGCGGGCCGGGGATGGTCTTGTGGGTATTGCCATGGACAGCGTCGGCGCCACAGGCCAGGGGCGAGTCGAACACACCGCCCAGGATCAGGCCGCCGTCATGGCTCATATCGTAGGTCAGGGCGCATGATTCGGGCAGTACGGCGCGAATCTCCGCCAACGGTTGCCAGCGCAACTTGAAAGACTGATCGAGGATGACAATACGGATATGCGGGTTTCGGCGCACCATGTCATCGAGCTTGGCGACATCGATCAGCAGGCTGCGCGGGTCGACCGGAAGGTGGAAGATTTCGATACCCATCTTGCTTGCCAGCTGCTCAAGCGCGAAGTGCCCACCGTCGCGATGGGCAAAGTGCACGAAGCCTTCGCCTGGCTTGCACGCTGCCAGCATCAATGCCTGTTCGGCGGGCGAACCACCGTTAGGTCGCCAGTCGAATGCCTGTGCCCCCAGCATGCGTCGGGCCAGCCCGCGCAGGTCGTCGGCAATCTCGTTCATCTGCCCTGGTTCGGGGAAGTGCCACTCGCCCAGCGGTACCGGGAAGGGGAAGGAACAGTGATAGAAGGCCCCGGCGGTGCTGCCGGATGTCAGGCGTACCAGTTCGCTTGGGTAGTTCTCGTTGGCAGTCAGGCTCAGGGTGTCCTGGCGGTATTGGTAATCCTGGTCGAGGGTCTGAGCCAGCCATTCGATGAGCGGGCCGGCGTTGTGCTTATCCTGGTTCATGTTCAGCGGACTCCTGTCTGTGAAAACACTTCCGGTGTGACGTCGAGCAATGTCTGGCGAGGGCCGCCGACGACGTCGTATTCGATCTGGCAGGACTGCTCGATGATGGCGTGGTAGAGCTGCTCGATCAGCTCTGCTGGCACATTGAGCGTACGCCCGCGTTCGGTGCAGCGGCTGACCACCTGCCTGACCCGTTCGGGCTGCATCACGGCGGTGCTGCTGCCTTTTTTGCTGTCGGCCACTTCACGGATGATGTTCAGCCGCTGTGCGATCAGGTCGATCAACTGGTCGTCGATACGGTCGATACGATCGCGATGGCTGCTCAGTCCTGCGCCCTCGCCCATGGTGCCGGGCGCATACGCCTGGATCACTTCGAACAGTTGCCTGCAGCTGGCTGCCAGTTGTGGCTGGGCTGGTTCGAGGTGGTTGCGGAGGCTGGCCATGGCGGCCAGGAACTCGACGTGGGCGTCGTTGCGGGCGTGTATATCGAGGCGTTGCAACTGGGCAAAGGCGTTCTCGCGGGCTGTAGCCGAAGCCGGGTTGCCGGCCTGGATCTCCCAGTACACGTCTGGATGGTTGGTCATCATGCGCGCCAGCAGGCAGAGCATGACCTTGAACGGTGGTGGCCCCAGTTCGATCAGTTGCGCCAACGGCACGCCACTGGCGGCCACGGTGTGACCGAAGGCGAGTACCATCGAGTGGCCAACTGTCTGCAAGAGAGCCATGGCGTGGTCGTGCTGCTGCGCTGTCAGCGTGAACAGGCGCATGCCGCGGCTTTCCAGACGTTCGCAGAGGTCGTCCAGGGCCGCGTCAGGCTGGTAGGGTACCACCACCACCGGTCGCCCTTCTGGCGGCAGGTCACCCGAGAACATCGGGTTGAGCCCAGCCACCGCCTGCGGCAGCGAAACGTCACGGATCAGCGTGGCGAAAGTGTTCTTGATAGACAGCGTTTCGACCAGCAGGCAGTCCAGCGCCAGATGCGGCAGCAACACGGGGAGCGCCTGCAGAAGCACCTTCTCCGAAAGCGCCAGTACCAGCAGATGCGCAGTGGCGAGGCGTTGGCACAGGAGTGGGGAAGGCGCACAGATATCGCCTTGCATGACGTCATAGCCTTGCGCTGCCTGGCTTGTTGCCAGGTCGACGCCGAGCACATGCAATCCGGATGCACTCAGCTGTTCGCAGAGCATCCGCCCTATCGATCCGGCGGCGCCAACGATGATCGCATGCCTCTCGCTCGGGTAGGGCACAGTTGTCATGCGCACACCTCTTCGAGAAGGGCTATTGCTTCTACCACGCCACTGGCCTTGACCACGGTCTCGAGGTATTCGCTTTCCGGGTCGGACAATGCCGTGATAGCCCCGCCGACACCGAAACGCGCCTGGGCGTTGTGTACTGCCACGCTGCGGATCAAGATGCTCAGGTCGCAGGCACCGCCCAGCGAAAGCCACCCCAATGAGCCCGAGTAGGCTCCCCGCGCGCCTTGCTCAAGCTCACCGATGATCTGCATGGTGCGCTTTTTCGGCGCGCCGGTCATCGAGCCGCCAGGGAAACTGGCCTTGATGCAGTCCAGTGCATGCATACCGGGTTTCAGCTGGCCCTGGATGGTCGAGACCAACTGATGAGCGTGCGAGTAACTCTCCACCACGAACAGGCCTGGCACGTTGACTGAGCCTATTTGGCATACCCTGCCCAGGTCATTGCGCAGCAAATCGACGATCATCAGGTTTTCAGCAAGGTCCTTTTCGTCCTGGCGCAATTCGTCGAGTTGGCGCTGGTCCTCCCTGGGATCGTGGCTGCGAGGCCGGGTGCCTTTGATCGGCTTGGCCTCGGCCTGGCCGGAACGGTCCACCTTGAGGAACCGCTCAGGTGACGAGCTGGCCATTTCGAAACCGGGGATGGCGTAGTAAGCGGCGTGAGGCGCCGGACTGAGCTCGCGCATGATCCGGTACAGGGCATAGGCAGAATGCTCGAACGGCAGTTCGACCAGGTTGGTCAGGCAGACTTCATAGGTTTCGCCATCGACGATCTGACGCTGGGCCTCAAGGATCTTCTCGATATACGCCGGTTTGTTGTGGCGGGCCTTGGCATGGGCAGCAATCCACTGCTCCACCTGGTCCAGCGACATGCGCCTGGGGCGCTTGGCCAAGGGCTGGGCGGCAGGCAGGGCCTGCAAGCGGTTACCGGCTTGCTCCAGCCAGGCTCTGGCAGCCGGTTGGTCGTAGTCATCCTTGAGCAGGTGCAGCAGGTAGCTGCGGTTTTCCTGATGGTCGATCACAAGCATGCGCGTGGCCAGCATGAAGCACGCATCGGGGGCCGGAGATGTCCAGGCCGGGTCGGCCAATGTGGCCACCTTCAGCTCGTAGCCCAGAACCCCGACATAACCCAGGTTGAAGTCGAACGGCAGTTCGTCAGGGCAGGGCGTGCGCAGGGCAAGCATGCGCTCACCGAGCCAGGCGAGAAAGTCCTCGGCGGGCTCCTGCACGGTACCTTCCATGCGGCGGATCTCGACGCTGGCGCTTTCCTGCTTGTAGCGCAGCACCTCGGCCCAGCGTCCTTGCGAGTCACCCATGAAGGTAAAACGGGAGAACCCGGGGATCACCACACTGCTCTCCAGCAGGAAGCGGGCCGGGGACGGGGCGAACTCTTGCTCGAAGGCCGCCAGGGTGTCGGGCACATGGTCAAGGGCCCGGAATTCGACACGGTTGCTCATCTAGAATCTCCGGAAAAGCTGGCGATGGCTGTCAGCAAAGGCCACCCTGGTGCTGGTGTGCGAGGTCGCGGAAGTTGCCAAGCATTTGCAGGCCCGCTTCGGTGCAGATGGATTCGGGGTGGAATTGAATGCCGTGCAGTGGCCTGTCCTTGTGGCGAATGCCATGGATCATGCCGTTCTGGTCCCAGGCGCTGACGACGAACGGCGATTTGATCTGGCGCACCATCAGCGAGTGATAACGCACCACGGTCAGGTCGGCAGGTAGCCCGGCAAATACGCCCTGGCCGTCATGCTTGATAAGGCTCATGCGACCGTGCATCGGTTCGGGGGCGTGCACCACGTCCATCCCGTGCAGGTGGGCCATGCACTGGTGCCCCAGGCACACACCCAGCACAGGCACGCTGGCATCGCGGATGATGTCTTCGCTCAGGCCGACATCGGTCTTGCGCGCCGGGGTTCCTGGGCCGGGGGAAATGATGATGGCGGCATAACGGTTCAGGTCGATGTCCGCCGGGGAAACATCGTTGGTGAAGACATCAGGCTCTTCACCGCAAACCTGGCCCATGAACTGGAAGAGGTTGTAAGTAAATGAATCGAAGTTGTCGACGATCAGGGTTTTCACGGCCGCTGCCCTCCTGTCAGGCGCTGACGTAGTCGCGGCCGGCGAAGGCTTCTCTGACCTGTGGCAGGTCGAGGATGCCCATCTGCCGCAACAGCCGGTACAGACGTTGCAGAATCGATTTCTTCATGCGCGCATGGTCGGCATGGAAGGTCGGGTCGGATTCGTGGATTACCTGTTCGGCCAGTTCTGGCGTCAGGCCGCAATGGGCCAGCATGCGGCGTTCGAAGCGTCGCTCGGGGTCGATATCCAGGAAGTCGTCGAGATAGGCGGGGAGCATCAGGCCGAAGCGCTCGCGGGTGCTTTCCGGCAGTGTTGGCCAGCGCTTTTTCATCAGGTCGGCGAAGAACCGCGAATGGCGCCCTTCGTCGCGTACATGGTCAACCATCAGGGTGGTGAACGATTGGCTCAGCTGACGTTCGCGTCCGAGGTTGGCCACTTCGTCAGTGAGCACATTCTCTGCGATGGTCACGGCCAGTAGCTGGAATTCGGTGCGTAGCGATTCGGGCAATTGCGCATAGGCGCGCGCTGTCGCATCCAGCTTCTGGTTGCTCTGCGGAACTTCGATAGCCTCGATACCGCTTTTTTCATTCATCTGCGTCAGGTAATCAAGGGCCACATGGGCGTGGTACCCCTCGTCGATGATCACGGTGAGCGCTTGCAGTTTTTCCTCATTGCCAATGCCTGGGAATTTGTCATGCAACATGTCCAGGCAACATTGGATAATAAATTTGGTTTCCAGCAGCCCTACGTTATACAAAAATTGATAGGCCGCCTGGGTCAACAGGTAATTCCTGATGTGCTTGCCGTGAGTTTGAATGATCGGATGCTCACACATCGCACAGCGGGAGACGGGATAAATTAATTGTTCACCGTCATACTCCGGGACGATGATTCGCGGTGTGCTGCGCACAGTCGCTTTTGCATACCAATGGTCATTGATCAAATCGAGACTCATTTTTTTTCCAGTCAGGTGAGGTGGAAACAAAGGGCGAAGCGCCCGCCGATCAGTTCACGGTGATCCAGGAGGCGTACAAGGGTTGGCCGTATTTGGTGCAGACCTGGCCGGCGCGAGAGGCATCTATGCCAACCTTGCGCAGCAGGCGCTCGATACCCAGCGGTGACACGGTTATCAACTTGCGTGCCCCATGTGCCGCAGCGCAGCGCAATGTCGCTTGCATCAGGGCAATAGCATTGGGGGAGGAGATCTGCCGCTTGGCACGGCAGGGGGCGTCGCCGACGGCGGCGAAGCGTGATAGCTCCCAGACCTGTTCACTGGCGGGCAGCGGCTGGCCGGCCATGAGTTCGGGAAACACTTCGCTGAGTAAATAAGGCGTGGCGGTGCTCAATAACCGCGCCACCCCGACCACTTGTTTCTGTTCGTCCCGGGCTAGAATATAGACCGTATCGTCTCGATCGAATTGATCAAACTCCGAATCTACTTCGCAGTCCAGTTTCCACCCGAGCTGGCGGACAAATACTTCATATCGATATTGCGCCATGGCCGAGCGCAGGCTGGCATCCAGTGTTTCCAGCGTACCCGTGATGAATTCCATTTATTAGGCTCCGCAAACTTTCGGTGGCGGAGCTATTAGATACAACAGTTACTGAATGTGTAACCTACCAAAATGGGTAGGGCGGCCGTCATTTGGCTGTCATGTTGCCGAATTGCTCACGGCGTCAGAACAGCAGCCCAAGCATGGCCGCGCGAACCACAGCAGCGGTCTTGTTGGCCGTTTTGAGCTTGCGCACCGCATTCTTGATATGGAAGTCGACGGTGTTCTTGGAGACCGTGAGCAGGTCGGCAATTTCACTGGCCGATTTGCCATCAGCAGTCCACATGAGTACCTCACGCTCGCGCTCGGTGAGCTCCGGGGCTTCGGCATTCCGGTGCCGGCGGTTGAGAATTGAGCTAAGCGAGACGTGGGCGGTGCTGGCCAGCCAGCGCAGTTTGTCGCCGTTCTGGTGTAACTCGCGTTCGCTGATAGGTGTGTCGCTGCGTGCTATGGTGAGCATCGCACAGCTACCGCCGGTGTTGAGTATTGACTGCGACAGGCCTTTGCGCAGCCCATGCCCACGGGCTTCCTCCCACAGGTCGGGTGCTTGAGCGTAAAGCTGGTCGCTCCAGATGATGGGCCGCTCCGACTGCCGCCCGAGGGCGATGGTGGGGTCTTTTTCCAGATACCTGGCCTTGCTGTAGCGCTCCTGCCAGGCGGCAGGGTAGTTGTTCAGCATGATCGCCTTGGGGCTGGAGATAGGGTAAGGCACCTGCAAACCATAGGCGCAGTAGTTGAAATCCAGCGCAAGGCTGGCCTCCATGATCAACGCGAAGATAGCGTTTTCGTCGCTGACACGTTCCAGTGCATGAAGAAGCTCGATTTGCCAACCGTCCATGTTTGTTCTCGTGGCCTCTGGTGTGGAAAAGCCTGTTCGGCTTACCTGGCCTCCTGGCCAGCGCAAAAATATGGCACCTCATGGCAGAAATGCCAAATTCATGACGGATATTTCATAAACGGCGGGATTCTCGGGGAGACTGGTGACGAGCAGCGCAGCAGAAACGAGCGCTCGAATGCACACCGGCATGCAGGGTAGACGTTCGAGAAGGGAAACAGGCGGGGTTGTCGCCATGCCATGGTGAGCATGCTGCGACAGCGGGGCATGAAGGAAACTACGGAGGGGGTGCATAGCCATTGCGGCAGTGGGTGAGGCAGGCCTTGAGCTGGCCTGTCTCACCCAGGTCTAGGATCAGCCCTGCTTGACCTCACGCAGCGGCTTGCCCTTCACCGGTGCACCATTGGCCACATAGTACTTGGCGGTGCTGCGCGGCAGTGGCTTGCGACCACGGATCTTGTCCGAGATCTTCTCGGCAATCATGATCGTGGTGGCGTTGAGGTTGCCGGTGATGATGATCGGCATGATCGACGCGTCGACCACACGCAGGCCCTGCATGCCGTGCACGCGGCCTTCGCCGTCGACCACCGCCATGTCGTCGGTGCCCATCTTGCACGAGCAGGACGGATGGAAGGCGGTTTCGGCGTGCTCACGGATGAACTTGTCCAGTTCCTCGTCGGTCTGCACGTGCGCGCCCGGGCTGATTTCGCGGCCACGGTACGGGTCCAGCGCCGGTTGGGCCATGATTTCGCGGGTCAGGCGGATGCCGTCACGGAATTCCTGCCAGTCCTGTTCGGTCGCCATGTAGTTGAACAGGATGCTTGGGTGCTGGCGCGGGTCCTTCGACTTGAGGCGGATACGGCCGCGGCTTGGCGAACGCATCGAACCCATGTGCGCCTGGAAGCCATGTTCCTGCACGCCGTTGGAGCCGTTGTAGTTGATGGCCACCGGCAGGAAGTGGTACTGGATGTTCGGCCATTTGAATTCAGGGCGGGTACGGATGAAACCACCGGCCTCGAACTGGTTGCTGGCGCCGATGCCAGTACCGTTGAACATCCACTCGGCACCGATCGCCGGCTGGTTCCACCACAGCAGCGACGGGTACAGCGACACCGGCTGGGTGCAGGCGTACTGCAGGTACAGTTCCAGGTGGTCCTGCAGGTTTTCGCCGACGCCCGGCAGGTCGTGCACCACCGGGATGTCGAGGCTTTCCAGCAGGGCGCGCGGGCCGACGCCGGAACGCTGCAGCAGTTGCGGCGAGGCGATGGCACCGGAGCTGACGATCACTTCCTTGCGGGCGCGGGCTTCGACGCGCTCTTCGCTGTCGCCGACCAGGTAGGTCACGCCGATGGCGCGCTTGCCGTCGAACAGTACGCGGTCGGTCAGGGCGTGGGTGACGATGGTCAGGTTCGGGCGCTTCTTGGCCTGGTCCAGGTAGCCACGGGCAGTGCTGGAGCGGCGACCGTTCTTGGTCACGGTGCGGTCCATCGGACCGAAGCCTTCCTGCTGGTAGCCGTTGAGGTCTTCGGTGCGTGGGTAACCGGCCTGTACGCCAGCTTCGACCATGGCGTGGAACAGCGGGTTGTTACCGGCTTTCGGCGTGGTCACGCTGACCGGGCCGTCGCCGCCGTGGTAGTCGTTCGGGCCGATGTCACGGGTTTCGGCCTTGCGGAAGTACGGCAGGCAGTCCAGGTAGGTCCAGTCTTCCAGGCCTGGCAGTTCTGCCCAGCCGTCGAAGTCCATGGCGTTGCCGCGGATGTAGCACATGCCGTTGATCAGCGACGAGCCACCCAGGCCCTTGCCACGGCCACACTCCATGCGGCGGCCGTCCATGTGCGGCTCCGGGTCGGTCTCATAGGCCCAGTTGTAGCGGCGGCCCTGCAGCGGGAAGGCCAGGGCGGCTGGCATCTGGGTACGGAAGTCGAAACGGTAGTCGGGGCCACCGGCTTCCAGTAGCAGCACAGTGACGCCGGCGTCTTCGGTCAGGCGGGTCGCCAGGGTGTTACCGGCCGAGCCGGCACCGACGATGATGTAATCGTATTCTTTGGACATGAAAGTACCCTCATGTTGGCGGTGATCAGGGAGCGGAAACGCCCGTGCGCAGCGGCACGGGCGTGGCTATACAGGGTTTAGAAAACCGAGTTGTAGCCGCCCAGCTCGACCTGGACCGACTTGATGCGAGTGTATTGGGCCAGCGAGCTGATGCCGTTCTCACGGCCGACGCCCGACTGCTTGTAGCCACCCACCGGCATTTCGGCTGGCGATTCGCCCCAGGCGTTGATCCAGCAGATACCGGCTTCCAGCTTGTGGATGATGCGGTGGGCGCGGCTGATGTCGTTGGTGCACACACCGGCGGCCAGGCCGTACTCGGTGTCGTTGGCACGGCGGATGACTTCTTCTTCGGTTTCGTAGGTGAGGATGCTCATCACCGGGCCGAAGATCTCTTCCTTGACGATGGTCATGTCGTCGGTGCAATCGGTGAACACGGTCGGGGCGACGAAGGCACCCTTGGCGAAAGCACCTTCGGTCATGCGCTCACCGCCGCACAGTACGCGGGCGCCTTCTTCCTTGCCCTTGGCGATGTAGCCGAGCACGCTTTCCATGTGCTGGAAGCTGACCAGCGGGCCGAAGTTGGTGTTCTCGTCTTCCGGGTTGCCAGCGCGAATGCGTGCAACGCGCTCGACGATCTTGGCTTCGAAAGCCGCCTTCATTGCCGCCGGGATGAACACGCGGGTGCCGTTGGTGCAGACCTGACCCGAGCTGTAGAAGTTGGCCATCATGGCGATGTCGGCGGCCTTGTCCAGGTCGGCGTCGGCGCAGATGATCAGCGGCGACTTGCCGCCCAGTTCCATGGTGACTTCCTTGAGCGACGAGCTCGAGGCGCTGGCCATGACCTTCTTGCCGGTGGTGGTACCGCCGGTGAAGGAGACTTTCTCGATGCGCGGGTGCTCGGTCAGCCAGGTGCCGACTTCGCGGCCGCTGCCGGTGAGCACGTTGAACACGCCGTTCGGCAGGCCGGCTTCGGTGTAGATCTCGGCCAGTTTGAGGGTGGTCAGCGAGGTCACTTCCGACGGCTTGAAGATCATCGCGTTGCCAGCGGCCAGGGCCGGGGCGGATTTCCACAGGGCGATCTGGATCGGGTAGTTCCAGGCGCCGATACCGACGGTCACGCCCAGCGGTTCGCGGCGGGTGTAGACGAAGGACGACTCACGCAGCGGGATCTGCTCGCCTTCGATGGCCGGTACCAGGCCGGCGTAGTATTCCAGCACGTCGGCGCCGGTGACGATGTCGACGTAGCGGGTTTCCGAGTACGACTTGCCGGTGTCCAGGGTTTCCAGCATGGCCAGTTCGTCGTTGCGCTCGCGCAGGATGTCGACGGCGCGGCGCAGGATGCGCGAACGCTGCATGGCGGTCATCGCGGCCCAGACTTTCTGGCCGCGCTCGGCGCTTTCGACGGCCTTCTCGACGTCGGCCTGGGTGGCACGTTGCACGTGGGCGAGGACTTCGCCGGTGGCCGGGTTGATGGCTTCGAAAGTGGCATCGCTGCCAGCGTCGACGTAAGCGCCATCAATGTAGAGTTTTTGCGTTCCGAAACGGGCCATAGTGTCCTCGCAAGTGCAGTGTGTGGTTGGCTGCGCGTCACGCTCCTGCCGGGTCGACAAGTGCCGTGCGTGCTTGATCAGCAGCCTGGTTGTTGGTGTCCAGGGTGTGCTGTTTAGCCAGTTGTAGTTCCATGTATTCGTAAGCAATCCGTATCGCCTGGTCGGTGTCGAATGCATCACCCGACAGGGCACCACGCAGCCACAAGCCGTCGATCAACGCCGCCAGGCCGCGGGCTGCCTTGCGCGCATGGTAGAGCGGCAGGGCGCGGCGGAACTGGCAGCACAGGTTGGAATACAAGCGGTGGTCGTTGATCCGCTGCAACCTGTGCAAATCGGGCTGGTGCATGCTGGAAGCCCAGAAAGCCAACCAGGTTTTCATTGCCGGGCCGTTCACCTGGCTGGCATCGAAGTTGCCCTCGATGATCACTTTCAGGTGGGCGCGCGGGCTGTCGTCCGTCAGGGCCTGGCGACGTGCTCGAACACCTTCGTTGAGCATGTTCATGATGTATCCCATCGTCGCTGCGATCAGGCCGTTCTTGTCCCGAAAGTAGTGACTGATGATGCCGTTCGACACACCGGCCAAACGGGCAATCAGCGCAATGCTGGCATCTCCCAGTCCGACCTGATCGACCGCCTGCAACGTGGCTTCGATCAACTGCTGGCGGCGGATGGGTTGCATACCGACCTTGGGCATCTTGCTATCTCCTCAGGCCTGCGAGCAGGCGACAGGCGCTGACTCGGCGAAGGCCAGTCTATTTTGTTTTGATTGAACGTTCAATCAATAAAGAATAAGCTCTGCGACAATTTGTGCCATTGACAGTTTTTCAGGCGGTCTAAGAAGCACGGATTGACACCCCAGGAAATCGCGTAACCCCCGGAATACAAGGCGTTGACGGGCATGAGCGATGCGAATGCAGATTCTGCCGTGCGCTCGTCGAGCCTGCGGCAGGCCCTTGGAGCGGGCGGGGTGGGCTGTGGCTAATGCGCACACCTCGACCGAGGTGTGGCAGTGGCGACAGGCCATCTGTCTGATTTTTTGCAACGTATCGATTCGGGATCACGGTTTCCAGGGTGCCTTTTATAACACCTGACGCAGTGGGGATATTCCACCAATTGCTCGGGAACACTGATTAGCCTCCATAGCCGCACTGCCCGGAGCATTCGTGCAATGAGTTCTGCCTCACTTACCAAACCCCCCGCCGAGAGGGTCCGGGTCAACCGCGTGGTGTTCTTCACCTCCGCGCTGATGATCCTTGTTCTGACTGCCTTGCTTATCGCTGTACCCGAAACCGCCGGCCAGGTGCTTGGCGTGGCCCAGAAGTGGCTGACGCGCACCTTTGGCTGGTACTACATGCTGGTGATCTGTGGCTACCTGCTGTTCGTCGTCTACCTGGCCTTCTCCGACTACGGCAAGCTCAAGCTTGGCGGCAAGGACGACGAGCCCGACTTCAGCTACGGCGCCTGGGCCGGCATGCTGTTCTCCTCCGGTATCGGCATTTCACTGCTGTACTTTGGCGCCTCCGAGCCGTTGGACCACTACTTCAACCCGCCGGAAGGTACCTCGGCCAGCCTCGAGGCCGCGCGCCAGGGCTTGCAGCTGACCTTCCTGCACTGGGGGCTGCATGGCTGGGCAATCTACGCCCTGGTCGGCCTGGCCGTGGGTTACTTCGCCTACCGTCACAACCAGCCGCTGGCCCTGCGTTCGGCGCTGTACCCGCTGGTGGGCGAGCGTTGGGTCAAGGGTGCCGCCGGCAACGCCGTGGACATCTTCGGCATGTTCGTGACCCTGCTGGGCCTGGTGACCAACCTCGGCATCGGCGCGATGCAGGTGGCCTCGGGCCTGGAATACCTGTTCGGCATGGACCACAGCAAGACCAACCTGCTGGTGGTGATCCTGGTGATGGCTGGCGTCGCCACCGTGGCTGCGGTCTCGGGTGTGGAAAACGGCATTCGCCGCCTGTCCAACCTGAACATCATGCTGTTCAGCGGCCTGTTGATCTTCGTGCTGCTGGGTGGTGAAACCCTGTACCTGCTCAACGGCTTCGTGCAGAACATTGGCGACTACCTCAA
Organism: Pseudomonas anuradhapurensis; assembly: GCF_014269225.2. Classification (NCBI taxonomy): domain Bacteria; kingdom Pseudomonadati; phylum Pseudomonadota; class Gammaproteobacteria; order Pseudomonadales; family Pseudomonadaceae; genus Pseudomonas; species Pseudomonas anuradhapurensis. The sequence continues at coordinate 4,982,440 of NZ_CP077097.1, read as the reverse complement.
CGGTATCGTGCTGAAGACCTTCGACCTCTATGTGTACGAAGGCTCGGGCGACAAGTCCGAGCGCTGGCTGGGCCTGTGGACCGTGTTCTACTGGGCCTGGTGGATCTCCTGGGGCCCGTTCGTAGGGATGTTCATCGCCCGTATTTCCAAGGGCCGCACCGTGCGCCAGCTGGTGATGGGCGTACTGCTGATCCCGCTGGGCTTCACCCTGGCCTGGCTGTCGATCTTCGGCAACACGGCGCTGGACCTGGTAATCAACCAGGGCGCGGTGGAACTGGGCAAGACAGCGCTGGAACAGCCGTCGATGTCGATCTACCAACTGCTGGAATACTTCCCGGCTGCCAAGATCGTGATCGGTGTAGCGGTGTTCGTCGGCTTCGTCCTGTTCCTCACCCCGGCCGACTCCGGCGCGGTGATGATGGCCAACCTGTCCTGCAAGGGCGGCAAGGTGGACGAAGACGCCCCGCACTGGATGGTGGTGTTCTGGTCGGTGGTCATCACCCTGGTCACCATCGGCCTGCTGTTCGCCGGCAATTTCGAGGCCATGCAGACCATGGTGGTACTGGCGGGCCTGCCGTTCTCGGTGGTGCTGGTGCTGTTCATGTTCGGCCTGTACAAGGCCATGAAGCAGGACGTGGTGGTCGAGCAGGAGCGTGCCGAGCTGGCTGCCCGTGGCCGCCGCGGCTTCAGCGAGCGCCTGACCCAGCTGGAACTGCAGCCGACCCAGGCCGTGGTGCAGCGGTTCATGGACCGGCATGTCAGCCCGGCGCTGAAAGAAGCCGCCGCGCAGTTGCAGACCCTGGGCTTCGAGGTGGAAACCCGTGTTGGCCAGTCGCGCAACATGATGGGCCTGCGGGTGATGATGGAAGAGGGCAACCCGTTCGTCTACGAAGTGAGCCTGGACGGCTACCTGGCGGCGCCGAGCGAAGCGCCGGTGGAAGGCGAGCCGGAAGTCCGTCAGCGCTTCTATCGAGCCGAGGTGTACCTGCACGATGGCAGCCAGGAGTACGACCTGATGGGCTTTGCGCCGGAACAGATCGTGCGTGACGTGCTGGACCAGTTCGAAAGCCACCGGCAGTTGCTGGGGCGTGTCTACAGCTGACGCTGGCCATTGCAGAAAAGGCCTTGCCCGACAGAGCAAGGCCTTTTTTTTGAGCAATATGTAGTGCAGATGTCGGATCTGACTGCCGCAGCCTACCGCTTTCCAAAGCGGAGGTACCCAGCATGACCAGTTCCCAGGTTCCTGTCTTCGATTTCAGGCAGGCCGTTGCCAGACAGTTTGATGATCGACCGACGCTGCGCCAGGTTGCCAGTGAGCAGTTACTGCGCTTGTTGTTGGAAGAGCTGCCATGGTTGGCCCATGTCACCCCCGCCCTGACAACGGCTGACCCGCTGATGCTGGACAGCCCGGACCCCGACACGACCTATTGGACTACCCAACCCCTGGTGGACCGGGTACTGCAGGCTTTGCTCGATTCGCAGCCGCTGAGCCTCGAGCCCCTGGGTGATGGTCGTCATTACAACCTCGGTCTGACCAGCACCTATCGTTTTGCCGGTTCGACGAGTGAGTTCGATACTCGCCAGTTGTCAGGCTTGTCACCTGCACTCGATCAACTGGTGGAGCAGCTTCCGCAGCACTTCTGTGAGGCTCAGCTCGAATATTGGCGAGCCAAGGGCAATGCAGGTGTCAGTCGCGACAGCTGGTTGCAGTTGCTGCTCAAGACCGCTCTGTTGCGCGGCCTGCCCTGGCAAGGCCTGGCTCCCCAGGAGCAGGCGTGTATCCGTGGCCTGCTTCACGGCGGTGACGACCAGCCCCCGGTGTACTTCGTCCAGACGCATCTGACCAGTGCCTCACTGCAGTATGCTCAGATGCAATGCCAGATGCTGATTTGTGGCGAGTGGGACGAGCGCGAGGTTGTCCTGTGGTGCGCGCCTTCGGGCGCGGTGCGCAGCTTCGATTCGTTGACTGCGTTTGGCCTTGCGTTGCGTGACGAACTGGCGCAAGCCTATGTCTTCGAACAAATGAGTTGGAAACGTCATCCAGCCCAAGGCAATGTTTTCGCCCAGCAGGTCTCGCTCTTGCTCGAGACGCTGCTTCAGAGAGTCGAGCAAGCCCGCTATCGCGGCATCAACGATGTTTCGGTCCTTGAGCAGCGTTTCGCCCAGCTGAGCGATCCTTCGCCCTGGTTCGAGGCCTACCAGGACGAAACTCCGGCAGTACCACCGCCTCCGGGTTTGCGGGCCAGCCACGCACAGGACAGCTTTGCGTGTAGTGCCGCGTTGCTGCAGCTTGCACTTTATCAACTGGAATCAGGCGGCATCGCGGCATTGGATGGCATTCAGTCGTTGACCGATTACACTCGCCAGCGGCTGATTGCACAAATCCGCGAGGACCACGCGGCTGACAGCTCACCGGACGAGCTGATGTTCGACCTTTACCTCGCCCGCGGGGTGCCGGGAGGGGCGGCAACAGGTGCTGGCGGTGGCGAGCCGCTAGCTTTCGCTGGCAGCAAGACGCTCACCGAGTTCGCCATCGGTAACCTCGCCTCCCTCAAGGGGGCGAGCATCAAGCGGGTTTACCTGCGCAGCGGCGGGGACGTGCCGGCATGGCTGAATGCCGAGTCGGCCAAGGCATTGATCACCAGGGTGGATATCGGAAGCCATTATCCAGCCTATGTCGCTGCGCAGCTGGACGATCCGGTCACTCGCGCGGACCGGGTCAGGCGGTTGGGTGGGGAGTGGCGTGCCGCTCTGCTCGCCAGTGCGATCACTGCCAAGCTTGACGGAAAGGTCACAGAGCCTGGGCTGCAATGCGTGGTCGACTTCTGTGCCGGTCACGTCGACCCGACCACGCCGCGGATGACGTTGATTCCGTTGGCGTTCAAGCGCAGCGCAACATCTTCGAAAACGGATGAAGTCCGCTGCATGTACATCCTCTACTGCGTAGAGCCCTCGCTGGTACTGCTTTACCGCCCTTTGTTCACTCAGGACACACTTCGTGAATATGGCAGCCTGTCGGCCTTGCTCGAACATGTGCACGACTCGGCGATCCTGCAGGACAGCATTCTCGACTGGATGGACCCGAGTGTCAGAGCGGTATATGACCATGGTGGTTTCAGCGAACCCCATATCAATGTCATCGGCATCGACCCCTACGTCAATCTCACACGCCCGGCACCAGCCCAGCTGGCCATCACCTATTGGCGTAACAACATCGACGAGAAGCTGTATGTGGCGAACCGCGATCTGCTGGTAAGTATCGCCGAAGAGCAGTCCGTATCCAATGCCGAGAGCCGCTGGCAGACCCTGTGCGAGGGCGCATGGCTATTGTTCGATGTCGTGACCTTGGTGCTGCGTGGGCCGGTGGCATCCGTGGCCTGGCTGGTGCAACTGCTGGTTTCCTTGCCACACGACCTTGATGCGCTTGAGCGCGGCGATGCGTTTGACCGTGCGGCTGCCGTTGCCGACCTGATGCTGAATTTGTGCATGGTGTTGTTGCATGCCAGGCAACCGTTACCGGCAGTTTCCAGCCATGAAATGCCCGGCGCGGCAGTCATCGAAGGGCCTGAACCGCAGCGCGGGGCTTTTGCCGAGGTTTCCGTCGCGCCAGTGGAGAAGGCGGTGGTTGTGGGCGAAGCGCTGCCCGGCAGCAGGCTTGATTTTACCTGGCGCGGCCAGAGTGGCTTCAACTGGTTGCCGCAAGCACAGCGGCAAGCACTGCTGGCTATGCGTTCCAATGTCTCGCTCAATGGCGTGAAACCCTTGATTGACGGCGACATGGTGGGCTCGTACCGCATCGATGACAACTATTACGTAGCGTTGGCCGGTGACGTCTACCGTGTAGAGCAATTTCCTGATGGTGTACGGGTGGTCGACTCCAAAGGAGCCCCAGGGCCCTGGCTGAGCTTTATCGATGACGTCTGGCGGGTAGACGCGACACTTCGTCTGGCCGCTGGCATGCCACGAAACTCCGTCCGCGATCGGCTGGCAAAGCAGTTCCTTGAGTTGCATAAAACAATCAACCAGCTAGGTGAACAGGCTAACCAGAAGAGAGAGCAATACGGCAGTATGGTCGCGAACTCGCTGGAGTCGAAGAACAGGCTCGAAGCCTTGAAGGTGCGCAGAGCCGAGACAGCCGCAACTCTATCTTCGTTGCCGGAGGGGGACGAAGCTGCCAGTTTGCAAGCGTTGCTGCAGCGCTTCGATGAACGCATAACTGATCTGGAGGTGACCTTCGCCCGGCAAAGGGACCAGTTGATACAGCAGTTGGAGGCCACCGTCCACGTTGAAAAGGAAATACTCCCGCTGCTGAAGACCATCAAAGAACCCAAATATGCCAGCGAGCGGCAGAGGCACGCCTGGGATGATGTGCTTCCGCAATACGAGAAATCTACCCGGGAGAGCCTTATCCGCAATAACGAATTCATTATCGATGAGCTTTGGGATCTGGTGGAGTACCCCAAACTGGTCGAAATGCAAAAGGCCTTGAATGGGCGGCCAATCGGCGAGGTCGCTGAGCTGTATCAGACGTTCCGCCTCAGGCTGGAAAAGGTTGTCGACCTGCAGGAGCGCATACTCGTAGGCTTCGAGGGTCTCGATCAGTTGTTGGTTGATGCTGCAGACGATTTCACGATTAGCGGTATCGCGGGTGAGCCTGTGCGTACCGTTGCGCAACTGATTGCCCGACGCAACTTCTCCACGGTTCAGCTGCGTTTCCACCAGATAATGAACCTGGCTGACCTGGCATTGCATCTTGACAGGGCGGCTGGGCAAAACGTGCTCGCCGGCTACCGGGACGAGCTGGCTAGCCTGAGTCTGCGCAATGCCGCTGAAGCTCATGGTGAGCTGGACTTTGCCAACTTGTCGGCGCAGGACAGGATTGTCATCCTGCAGGAAGCCTGGGATGAGTACAGTGCTGCGCTGCTCAACAGCGATCGCATTCGCAAGGAAGGCGGAGTGTTGATCGAGCCGACGATGATCGATCGGTACCGCGAACATCTCGGCAAGCTCAAACTGGATGCGGGCAGGCGTCTGGTCGAGGCGGCTCGAGAGCAGGATGACCCCGAGGTGCCAGCCAGGCGTTCGCCCTACAAGGCGTCCAGCGCGACGCAGCGGATAGCGCGTAATGCCCAGGGCCAGCTAATGATCGGAACCGAGATCGAGCTGCAAGGGCAGCGCCTGCTCGAGGTGCGTGAGGCGGTCAGTGATACCGTGCTGGCCACGTTCGAACTGGTAGATGGCGAGTGGCGCGAGCGTGAGGCTGAGCAGCCTTCGGCGGCTGACGAAGCGCCCCCAAGTGATCTGGCCATGTGGGTGCAGTCACTGCTGGACGAGAACAATGCGTTGCGGGTAAAGGCCAAGTCGTATGTCGACAACGATATCAAGGGTACCTTGCTCGCTGGGTTGTTCGACCAGCAGCTGGGCAAACTGGATCAGGCGGCGAGCACCCTGCGTGATGCGGGCGGCAACGACACGCTGCTCAGGACCCTGGAGCGAGAGTCGGATGCTTTGGCTGCGGAGAAAGAGCTCCAGCTGACCACCCTTTATACCGACACCAATTATCCCTCCGCTGAAGCCTTGCGTTTCCTGCACGAAAAGAAGCTGATCGCGGTCGAATACAACGAGCGGCGAACCATGCAGGATGGTAGTGCGTTTGACGAGTATCGGGTGCTGCGCCTGCCAAGCAAGCGAAATCTGTGGGCTGCGCATTTCCATTTCCGCTCGCCTGACGACTTCGCCGAGGATTTCGTTACCGGCCACCTCAAGACCTGGAGCCAACGTCGCATGAGCAGCCGCCTCGCTGCAAGCGCAGGGCAACGGCTCCACCGTGGCAAGCTGACGCTGGAGCAAGCCCGGGGCATCATTCCGTTCTGACCGGCCCAGTAACAAGACGGGAGCCCGCCTGCCGTACCTGACAATCATGCCTGGGTACGGCAGGCGCGTCGGCCTGCTACGGTGCCGCAGCCTGAATCAGGTCAGTACGGAATTCAGAACTCTGCCCAATCACATCGATGGCGACGCTGCATAGCTTCAAGGGCAAGGCCGAACCCGGGATATCACGGCTTAGTGCGCGCAATAGGCGATAGCCTGACGGATCGTGGCAGTCTGTCGTTTCTGGTGTGCCACGCTTTACCCGGTAGAACACGACATCAGGATCACGCAACCAACTGATCCGGGCGCCACCGTCAGGCAAGTGTCCGATCATCACCTGAGCCAGGGGTTTGCCAGGTGGTAGCAGTTCCACTTTGATGCTCAGGCTATTGGCCATGAGCGCACGAGAAGGTAATTGCTCTGGCGCCTGTACGCCGATCAGGCACAGGTAGTGAACACCGGGCTCGGGGCCGATCGGGTCGTTGATCATGGCTTCGCTTGAAGTAAGGGTGCCGCTGTAGCCAACCGGATCTTCGCAGGCAAGTGCGTCGGTGCTGGTTTTGTAGCGGTAGCGTGGTGTATCGATCAGGAACTGGAAGCCCCAGCGTGCAGGCTCAAGGGAACCATCAGCCTGGCTTCGGGCTTTGGTCAGCTTCCTGAAGCTGTTGCCCTGCGGCTCGAGCTGAAAGCCCGGCAGTAATTGGCAACCCTCTAGCTCAAGGTCCACACGACCTGCACTGAAACAGCCATGTAGGCGTTGGACCGGAATAGCACCGACCTCATTGTCATGCAGGCTGTTGGCGATACCGACCAGGCGATTGCTCCTGCGGTCCACGACCGGGCTCCCGGATGCTCCTTCAGCCAGGCCCTGGCAATCATTACGCCTGGCATTGCGCCACACCGCTACCGACGCTGGATGTGCCCTGGAAACGCTCTGTACAGGTGGACAGGCGCAGGCCTTTGCCGATCGAACTTGGCTCGCCGACTACCAGGACTGCGCTCCCCGGAGCCGGGGATGGGCCTGGTTTGAGTGGTGTAATTCCCAGCGTCCGCAGCTCCTCGAGCTTGGCATCGAGCTCCAGAAGCGCCAGGTCGGCACCTTGCAAGCTGTTCCATATCGTGCGCTTCAGGGGCACGGTGTGACGCTGGTCTTGCGTATCGACAAAATAATTGAAGCTGATACTGCCGTTAATCGGCCGGTCCACGAGGACCTTGCCATTGATGCCGCCAACGCAGTGGCCAGCGGTCAATACATAGGCCGGTGCAGCCGGGTCGGTAGCGGCATCGCTGCTGTCCAGCAATGTGCCGATGCAATGCTTGTTCTGGGAAACCAGCCGACCAACACCGGTCCATTGGGCGCTTTGCCCATTACTGTTGTACAAGGTTGCCGGTTCGGCGAGCGTGCTGGCGGTGTCATCGGCGCCAGCCAGATTGCCGAATAGCGCCAAGGCCAGTGTCGCCAGGATTGAGGGGAGTTGCATGTCGTACCTCCTTGGGATGGAGGTCGAAGCGTGCAGGCGCTATCGGGGAAGGTGGCGGTACATAGGTGAAGAACCCGCTCAGCGGTTGCTGTAGCGGCCATGCCTGCCATGCGCTGGCATGGCTTGATTGCTGCGCTCGGCAATCATCTGCGGCAGGCTGAGCAGAATGACTCCCTGGCTTTTCAGGCGGGGCAGTTCGCGTGCCAGCACTTCGAGCGTTTGCGGGTAAGGGTGGCCAATCAACACTGCCGAGCCTTGTTTGTGTGCCAGGGCTATACCTTGTTGAAACTGCCCGGCAATGGCCTCGGTGGTGCGCACGTCGTCGAGAAACACATCCCGCGAGACATGCGCCAGCCCCTGCGCCTGTGCTTCGGCAGCGGCCACCGTAGCGGCACTGGTGCGGCTGTCGACGAAGAACAGGTGGCGCCGCTGCAGCTCGCCCATCAGCCAGGCCATGGCTTCGCGCTGGGCCGTCATGCGGCTGCCCATGTGGTTGTTGATGCCGGCGGCGTAGGGCACCTTGAGCAACGCGCTGTCCAGGCGCCGCGCCAGCTCTTCGATGGGGGCGCCGGGGTGCCAGGCATAGGGCCCGTTGGCCGGGTCCATGGGCATGTGCAGGATGACCGTCTTGCCGGCCTTGTGTGCCTGGCGGGCGAAGTCTGTGGCGTGTGGGGTGTCGGGCATGATCGCCATGGTCACCGGCCCCGGCAAGGCCAGGGTGCGGCTGTCGCGTTCGGGGTTCTGGCCCAGGTCGTCGATGATGATGCTCATGTAGGCCTTGCCGGTCGGTGCCGCGTGCGCGACCCCGGCCAACAGGCAGAACAACAGACACAGCAGATAACGCATGGGGTGGATCATTCGCCCTTGGTGATATTCAGGCCCTTGAGCAGGCTCAAGGCCTGGCTCAGCTGGAAGTCGTCATCCTGTGGGCGCTCCTTGCGCTTGCCGCTGCCGGTCGGGCGGTCGGCGCCGCCATTGCCGTTGCCCAGGTGGCCCTGCAGGTCGGCTTCCTTGAAGTTGTCGGTGTCGGCTTCGGCGGTGAGCTTGGCCGGGCGTACTTCGATGTCGGGGACGATGCCCTGGGCCTGGATCGAGCGGCCATTGGGGGTGAAGTACAGCGCAGTGGTCAGCTTCAGGGCACGGTCGTTGGCCAGCGGCAGCACGGTCTGCACCGAGCCTTTGCCGAAGCTGTCGGTACCCATCAGCACCGCGCGTTTCTGGTCTTGCAGGGCGCCGGCGACGATTTCCGAGGCCGAGGCGCTGCCGCCGTTGATCAGCACTACCAATGGTACGCCTTCGCTGGCGTCGGCCGGGTCGGCCGAGAAGCGCAGCTCGGAGTTGGCGATGCGGCCCTTGGTGTAGACGATCAGGCCCTTGGTCAGGAAGTGGTCGGCCACTTCCACCGCCGACTGCAGCACGCCACCGGGGTTGTTGCGCAGGTCCAGCACCACACCGCGCAGCTTCTTGCCGTTGTCCTTGCGCAGCTTGGCCAGGGCCTTGCCCACTTCGTCGCCGGTCTTGACCTGGAACTGGGTGATGCGAATGTAGCCGTAGTCGTTCTCCAGCAGCTGGCTCTTCACGCTCTTGACCTGGATGACAGCGCGGGCAAGGGTTACGTCGAAGGGGGTGCCGCCATCCCGCACCAGGGTCAGGGTGATCTTTTCACCGACATTGCCGCGCATCTTGTCGACCGCCTCGGTCATGGTCTGGCCCCGGGTCGGGGCGCCATTGATCTTGACGATCAGGTCACCTGCCTGCACGCCGGCACGCGAGGCCGGGGTGTCATCGATGGGCGAGACCACCTTGATGAAGCCGTCTTCCTGGCCCACTTCGATGCCCAGCCCGCCGAACTCGCCGCTGGTGCTTTCCTGCAGCTCCTGGAAGTCCTCGGGGCCGAGGTAGGCCGAGTGCGGGTCGAGGTTGCTGAGCATGCCCTTGATCGCGTTTTCCAGCAGGGTCTTGTCGTCCACCGGCTCCACGTAGGCCGCCTTGATGCGGTCCATGACCTCGGCGAAGGTACGCAGCTCCTCGAGCGGCAGGGGGGCCTTGGCGGTCACCGCGGTGGCCGGTACCGCTGCCGGCTTGGCCGGCTCTGCGGCAGTAGCCAGGGGCGCGCCCACCGCCAAGGCGATGGACAGGGCCAGCTGGGTGAGACGAGGCGAGTGCAGCATGTCGAACGAACTCCTGATCCTGTAGGCGCTCCCTGGGGAGCATCGGCGTGGCTCGTGGGCTACGCCGTAGAAATTTGACTAGCCCCGGCACCATTGCGAAGGGTCGGTAGGCCGGCCCTGCTGGCGAATGGCGAAATACAAGCCGGCAGCGTCCTGGCCGCCGCTGTCGCCAACGGTGGAAATGGCTTCGCCGGCCTTGACGATATCACCGGCGCTCTTGAGCAGGCTCTGGTTATGCCCATACAGGCTCAGGTAACCGTTGCCATGGTCGAGAATGACCAGAAGCCCGGCACCGCGCAACCAGTCGGCGAACACGACACGCCCGCCGTGCACGGCACGTACCTGGGTGCCCGGGCTGGCGCTGATCATTACCCCATCCCACTTGGCACGGGCATCGTTGCCGCGGGCATCACCGAAGCGTGCCAGTAATCGACCATTGACTGGCCAGGGAAGTTTTCCGCGCGCGGCAGAAAATGCGCCGCCGTAGCTCGCGCCGTCGCTGGAAACCATCGGGCCCAGGGTGGTACGGGCCTTTTTCGGTGGCTCTGCGGGTTCGCTGTCTTGCTCGCGGGCGGCGGCCGCAGCCAGGGCCTCTTGCTGGCGGCGTTTTTCAGCCTCCTGCTGGGCCAGCAAGGCTTTCTGGCGCGCCTCTTCGGCCTCGCGGGCCTGGCGTGCCAGGGTTTCCTCGATGGTCTTGAGCACTTTGGCCAGGTCGGCCTGGTCCTGCTCGCGCGCCTGCAGCTTCTGGTCGCGGTCCTTCATGTCACTGTTGAGCTTGGCCAGTACCTGCTGGCGTTTGCCACGCTCGGCTTCCAGGGCCTGGCGGCGGCTGTCGAGGTCGGCGCGCTGGGCCAGCAGCTGTTCCTGCTGGGTGGCAATGTCCTTCTCCACGTTGGCCAGCTGGCGCAAGGTCTCGTTGAAGGTGCGCAGTTGCTCCAGGCGCGCCTTGCTCAGGTAATCGTAGTAGGTGAGGGTGCGGGCGAACTTCTCGGGATTCTGCTGGTTGAGCAGCAGCTTGAGGTATTCCTCGCGGCCGTTCTGGTAGGCCGAACGGGCCTGGATGGCGATCAGTCGCTGTTGTTCAACGCGGGCGCTCTGGAGTTTTTTTTTCTCGGTATCAAGGCGCTCCAGCTCGCCCTCGGTCTTTTTTAGTTCTTGCTGCAGCGCCTCCACCTGCTTTTCGAGGTTGCCAATATCGGTCTCGGTGGCTTTGAGGTCCTTCTGCACACCGGCCTTTTCTTCCTGGAGCTTGCTCAGCGTCTTCTTGAGCTCGGCAATATCCTGGCGGGTGGCATCCAGTTGTTGCTGGGTCTGCGCACGCTCATCGGCGAATGCCGGACCGAGCAGGCAAGATAGGGCTAGGAGGATCAGGGCGCGAAGCATGGGGTTTGGCGTACCAAGGATGGAGACTGGCCTAGTATGCCCGCCTGGGCGTGCAAAAAAAACGCCTCGCTGCGGATGCAGGGAGGCGTTTGTCTGGAATTCATGTGGAAACAGGGCCGCAACGCGGCCCCTGCACAGAATCAGGCGTCGACCAGGATTGACGTACCGGTCATTTCCGCCGGTTTTTCCAGCCCCAGCAGCTTCAGCATGGTCGGCGCCACGTCGGCCAGCACGCCGCCTTCACGGACTTTCAGGTTGCGCTTGCCGACATAGATGAACGGCACCGGCTCGGTGGTGTGCGCGGTGTGCGCCTGGCCGGTGCTTTCGTCTTCCATCTGCTCGACGTTGCCGTGGTCGGCGGTGATCAGCGCTTCGCCGCCCACCTTGTCCAGCGCGTCGACGATGCGGCCGACGCAGCCATCCAGGGCCTCGACAGCCTTCACTGCCGCCTCGAATACGCCCGTGTGGCCAACCATGTCGCCGTTGGCGTAGTTGACCACGATCACGTCATAGCGTTGCTGCTCGATGGCTTCGACGATGCGGTCGGTCACCTCCGGCGCGCTCATTTCTGGCTGCAGGTCGTAGGTGGCGACTTTCGGCGACGGGATCAGGATGCGCTCTTCGCCTTCGAACGGCTCTTCGCGGCCACCGGAGAAGAAGAAGGTCACGTGCGCATACTTCTCGGTTTCGGCAATGCGCAGCTGGGTCTTGCCGTTTTTCGCCAGGTACTCGCCCAGCACGTTGTTCAGGCTGGCCGGAGCAAAGGCGGCAGGCGCCGGGATTTTCGCCGAGTACTGGGTGAGGCCGATGTAGGCTGCCAGCTTGGGCAGGCGGGCGCGCGGGAATTCGTTGAAGTCGGCTTCGACGAACACCCGCGACAGCTCGCGGGCACGGTCGGCACGGAAGTTCATGAACACCACGGCATCGCCATCTTCAACCTTGACCGCTGCGCCGATGCGCGTGGCTTTCACGAACTCGTCGCTCTCGTCACGGGCGTAGGCCGCTTCCAGGCCTGCCAGGGCGGTGTCGGCGGTGTACTCGGCAGCGCTGTCGACGATCAGGTTGTAGGCGGCGCTGACGCGGTCCCAGCGGTTGTCGCGGTCCATCGCGTAGTAACGGCCGATCAGGCTGGCGATGCGGCCCTTGCCCAGCCTGGCGAAGGTGGCATCGAGCAGTTCGATGGACGACTGCGCGCTGCGTGGTGGCGTGTCGCGGCCATCGAGGAAGGCGTGAAGGTAGATCTTTTCGGCGCCCCGTTGCGCAGCCAGCTCGGCCATTGCTACCAGGTGGTCCTGGTGGCTGTGCACGCCGCCGTCGGACAGCAGGCCGAGAATGTGCACGGCCTTGCCGGCACTGGCTGCCTTGTCCACCGCAGCGGTCAGCACTGGGTTTTCGAAGAACTCGCCGTCGCGGATGGCCTTGGTCACCCGGGTGAAGTCCTGGTAGACGACGCGCCCGGCGCCAAGGTTCATGTGGCCGACTTCGGAGTTGCCCATCTGCCCGTCCGGCAGGCCGACATCCATGCCCGAGCCGGAAATGAGGCCATGCGGCTGGCTGGCGCGCAGGCGGTCATAGACCGGTGTGTTGGCGGCGTAGATGGCATTGTATTCGGGGCTTTCGCTGTGGCCGAAGCCATCCAGGATGATCAGGACCAGAGGTTTGGGCGTACTCATCAATCAAACTCACGGTTGTTCAAAGATGATAAAGACACGCATTTTAGGGCAAATACGCCACGGGCGGCGAATATTCGTCCCATCCGCCGACCGGCGTGCCCAGGGGTGGTGAGGTGCAGAAGGTTTTGCCGCCGGCCCGTCGGGCTTTGGTGGCACTAAGGGGCTGTGTATACTGGCCGGCATTTTCAATCGCCTGGAACACCGCTGATGGTTGCTCACCTGATTCAATTCGCGACAGATCACTACATCCTGGTTGCGATCTTCGTTGTTCTGCTGGTCCTGCTGCTGCTCAATGAAATCCGTCGTGGCGGCCAGAGCTTGAGCAATGGCCAGCTGACCGCTCTGGTCAATGCTGACAAGGGCCTGGTCCTCGACATCCGCCCGTCCAAGGAATACGCCGCAGGTCATATCGTCGGCGCGATCAACATTCCGCAGGACAAAGTGGTCAACCGTCTGAGCGAGCTGGAAAAACACAAGGCAAAGACCCTGATCGTCGTCGACGCAATGGGCCAGCAGTCGGGTGCTATCTGCAGCGAGCTGCTCAAGGCTGGCTACACCGCCGCCAAGCTGAGCGGTGGCGTTTCCAGCTGGAAAGCCGATAACCTGCCACTGGTGAAGTGATATGAAGCCCGTCATCGTCTACTCCAGCGACTACTGCCCCTACTGCATGCGTGCCAAGTACCTGCTCGAGAGCAAGGGCGTGGCCTTCGAGGAAATCAAGGTCGACGGCAAGCCACAGGTTCGTGCCGAGATGAGCCAGAAGGCCGGCCGCACATCGGTGCCGCAGATCTGGATCGGCAGCACCCATGTCGGTGGATGCGATGACCTCTATGCCCTGGAGCGCGCCGGCAAGCTCGACGCGCTGCTGGCGGCCTGATTTGCCCAGCATTCAAAAACATTAGGATAAGGACCTGCCATGACTGACCAACAGACCAACGGCGCTGCTGCAGAAGACAACAGCCCTCAGTTCTCCATGCAGCGCATCTATGTGCGCGATCTGTCGTTCGAGGCCCCGAAAAGCCCGCAGATCTTCCGCCAGTCCTGGGAGCCGAGCGTAGCCCTGGACCTGAACACCAAGCAGAAGGCCCTGGAAGGCGACTTCCACGAGGTGGTGCTGACCCTGTCGGTTACCGTGAAAAACGGTGAAGAGGTCGCCTTCATCGCTGAAGTGCAGCAGGCCGGTATCTTCCTGATCAAGAACCTGGATGCGGCTTCGATGAGCCACACCCTGGGCGCGTTCTGCCCGAACATCCTGTTCCCGTATGCCCGTGAGACGCTGGACAGCCTGGTGACCCGCGGTTCGTTCCCGGCCCTGATGCTGTCGCCGGTCAACTTCGACGCCCTGTATGCGCAGGAAATGCAGCGCATGCAGGAAGCCGGCGAAGCGCCGACCATGCAGTAATAGCTGCCGGTATCAGGAAAGCGCCTCTCGGGGCGCTTTTTTGTTGCCTGTGCCGGCCCTTTTCGCGGGCGCGCCCGCCCCCACAGGTAGGGCGCCGCTTTCAAGTGCCGCGCTGTACCTGTGGGAGCGGGCATGCCCGCGAAAAGGCCGGTGCGGGCGCAAGATCAGCTCCCGGCGAACCCGTTCTGCCGCCATGCCTCGTACACCGTCACCGCCACGGTATTGGACAGGTTCAGGCTACGGCAGCCTGGCCGCATCGGCAGGCGCAGGCGCTGTTCGCCCGGCAGGCTGTCCAGCACCTCGGCTGGCAGGCCTCGGCTCTCCGGCCCGAACAGGAAGGCATCGCCCGGCTGGTAAGCCACTTCGTGGAACGGCCGCGAGCCCTTGGTGGTGAACGCGAACAGCCGTGGGTTACCGAGGCTTTCCAGGCATCCGGCCAGGCTCTCGTGGCGCTTGAGCGTGGCATACTCGTGGTAATCCAGCCCTGCGCGTCGCAGGCGCTTGTCATCCAGTTCGAAGCTGATGGGCTCGATCAGGTGCAGGTCGCAGCCGCTGTTGGCGCACAGGCGAATGATGTTGCCGGTATTCGGCGGAATTTCTGGTTGAAAAAGGATGACGTGAAACATGCACGGCTCCAAGCGTGAAGATGACGGGCATTCTACCCCTGAACCGGACGTGCGTTCGAAGGCGTTGCCGCGGGTGATGCTGTCGCTGGCGATCGTCGGCTTGATGGTCGGGCTGATGATCGGCCGCCTGACCACGCCCGAGGAACGCGAACTGCAGCAGGTGCAGGTGGTGCAGGATGGCCTGGAGCTGTGGTTCAACGCCGAGCCCCAGCTGCACGGGGAGAATGTGGAGGGTACGGTGGCGTTGCTGTTCCAGGCTCAGGGCAAGGGCCAGCAGGGGCAATTGAGCCTGCAAGGCAAACCGGTGAGCTGGAAGCTGCAGAGGCGCAAGGAAGGCTTGCTGCTGACGGTGGTCGCCGCGCGCCCCCTGCACGGCGAATGGGCCGGTGCAGAGGACGCTGGGCGCTGGCGGGTGCAGGTGAAACTGCACGAATAAAAGAGGGGATTTCCCGGCCTGCCTGTACCGAGGTCCCCAAAACGGGTGCTGCTGCGAATAAAAGAGGGGTTTACCCGGCCTGCCTGTACCAGGGCCCCCGAAACTGGATATGTATTGTTTATTGCAGGGGGCGTGCCAGTTTTGAAAAGCCCGTGAATCTGGGCTTTCAGGGTGAATTGGCCGTTTTTTGAGGGGATTTGTGCCTTAGTGAGGTGCATCGGGCACAGGATCGGTGCATCGAAGGGCTGAAATGTTTGGGGCCGCTTTGCGGCCCATCGCGACACAAGGCCGCTCCTACAGGGGATCGCATTCTCCTGTAGGAGCGGCCTTGTGTCGCGATGGGCTGCGCAGCAGCCCCAAAGAACTATGGTTTTACCTGGAACTCAGTGCTCGTCACCTTCCTCATCATCGCCCCCGGCCACATTCATCCCCAGTTCCTTGATCTTGCGCGTCAGGGTGTTGCGTCCCCAACCCAGCAACAGTGCTGCATCGCGCCGACGGCCAGCAGTGTGCTTGAGCGCCGTCTCGATCATGATCCGCTCGAAGCTTGGCACGGCGCTGTCGAGCAGGTTCGACTGGCCACGGGTCAGCGCCTGGTCGGCCCACTGGCGTAGCGCCTGCTCCCAGTTGGTGACCGGTGCAGCATCCTGCGGCAGGTTCAGCAGCTCGGGCGGCAGGTCGCCGATCAGCACCTCGCGGCTGGAGGCCATCACCGTGATCCAGCGGCAGGTGTTCTCCATCTGGCGCACGTTGCCCGGCCACGGCAGATTGCGAATGAATTCTTCGGTTTCCGGCTTCAGGATCTTCGGCTCGACCGCCAGTTCCTGGGCGGCACGGGCCAGGAAGTGACGGGCCAGGGCCGGGATGTCTTCGCGCCGGTCGGCCAGCCGCGGGATGTGGATGCGGATCACGTTCAGGCGGTGGAACAAGTCCTCACGGAACTTGCCGGCCTGCACCAGCGACTCCAGGTTCTGGTGGGTGGCGGCGATGATGCGCACGTCGACCTTGACCGGCACGTGGCCGCCCACGCGGTAGAACTCGCCATCGGCGAGGACCCGCAGCAGGCGGGTCTGGGTGTCGGCGGGCATGTCGCCGATCTCGTCGAGGAACAGCGTGCCGCCATCGGCCTGCTCGAAGCGGCCGCGGCGCAGGTTGGCTGCGCCGGTGAAGGCCCCTTTCTCATGGCCGAACAGTTCCGACTCCATCAGGTCCTTGGGGATGGCGGCCATGTTCAGGGCAATGAACGGTGCAGCCGCGCGCGGGCTGTGGCGGTGCAGGGCATGCGCCACCAGCTCCTTGCCGGTACCGGACTCGCCGTTGATCAGCACGGTGATGTTGGAGTGGCTGAGGCGGCCAATGGCGCGGAACACCTCCTGCATCGCCGGTGCTTCACCGATGATTTCCGGCGTGCGCGCAAGGTTCTGCGGCACGTCCAGCCCTTGTTGTTCCTGGGCGTGCTGATTGGCGCGTTTCACCAGCGAGACCGCTTCGTCGACGTCGAATGGCTTGGGCAGGTACTCGAAGGCGCCGCCCTGGTACGACGCCACGGCGCTGTCGAGGTCGGAATGGGCGGTCATGATGATGACTGGCAGGCGCGGATGCTGTTCGCGGATCTGCGCCAACAGGTCCAGGCCGCTGGTGCCGGGCATGCGGATATCGGAAATGATCACGTCCGGTTGCTGGCGTGCCAGGCGGCCCATCACGCCGTCAGCGCTGTCGAAGCTCTGGGTGGTCATGCCTTCCTGTTGCAGGGCTTTTTCCAGGACCCAGCGGATGGAGCGATCATCGTCGACGATCCATACGGTTTCACTTCGGCTCATGAGGCGGTGGCTCCTTGTTCCAGAGGCAGGTAGATCGAAAAGGCGGTGTGGCCTGCATGGCTTTCACACTCGATCAGGCCCTGGTGCTGGCTGATGATGTTCTGGGTAATGGCCAGGCCCAGCCCGGTACCGTCCGGGCGGCCGCTGACCATGGGGTAGAAAAGGGTGTCCTGCAGTTCCGGCGGGATGCCGGGACCGTTATCAATGATTTCCACGCGTGCTACCAGGCGATGGCGCACGTGGCCGATGGTGAACTGGCGCAGGGCTCGGCTGCGCAGGGTGATGCGGCCGAGGCGCAGCTCGTTCTGCGAACTGATGGCCTGCATGGCGTTGCGCACGATGTTAAGTACGGCCTGGATCATCTGCTCTCGGTCGATCAGTACGTCCGGCAGGCTGGGGTCGTAGTCGCGCACCAAGGCGATGCAGCCCTGGCTTTCCGCCTCGACCAGGCTGCAGACCCGTTCCAGCACTTCGTGGATGTTGGTCATGGCCAGCGACGGCAGCTTGTTCGAACCGAGCATGCGGTCGACCAGGTTACGCAGGCGGTCGGCCTCCTCGATGATCACGTTGGTGTAGTCACGCAGGCCTTCCTCGGGCAATTCGCGCGCCAGCAGCTGGGCGGCGCCGCGAATACCGCCGAGAGGGTTCTTGATTTCGTGGGCGAGGCCGCGCACCAGCATCTTGGTGGTTTCCTGCTTGCTCAGCTGGGCCTCTTCCTTGGTGATGCGCAGCAGCCGGTCACGCGGGTGCACTTCGAGCAGCAGCAAGGTCTGGCCCAGGTGCAGGATCGGCGTTACCGCGTAGTCGACGGTGATGGTCTGCCCGGTCAGCGAAGTGAGCTGCGCTTCGCGCTTGGTGAACGGGTGCGCCTGCTCGACTGCCTGGCGCAGCGAGCTGAGAGCCTCGCTCGATTCGGTGAACAGCTCGCTGATGAACTGTCCATGGCTGCGCTGCCCACTGACCGCCAGCAGCATCTCCGCAGCCGGGTTCATGTATTCCAGGCACAGCTCGGCGTTGAGCAGGAGCGTGGCGGTGGTCAGGTTGTCCAGAAGCAGACGGTGCTGTGCATCGCTGATGGTCATAAGGTGTCGTTGACCTCTTTTGGCGCTTGTCTGGCAGGGGCGGGCATGATTGGCCGCGCAGTGAATCCGCTGGTTCCAGTCTCCCTGCAGAAAATGCAAGAAACAAACCAAGGCTCCGAAAAGAAGCGGATTTAGCCGAGAAAGGCCAGAAATGGCGTAAATCTGCACCAGAATGTTCTGGGGTAACGTTTCTTGTGACCTTTTTTGGGGTGCACTCAGGGGCATCAGTCCGCAGAGTGCACCAATATAGAGCATAGAGGTTTCAGGGCTGATCGCACAGTTGGCCAGTGGCACGAACCAAGGCTTGCTTCATCAATGGCGACAAGCCACGCTCGTTGATCGAGGACGCCAGCCGTTGGTTGCAAGCGGAACCGGTATCACTGGGCAGACTGGCCAGATGCTGCAGTAGCCTGGCTTGCAGGGCATCCAGTTCGGGGCGTAGCTCCTGCTGGAGGTCCCGGCGAGGTGTGTCAGGCGTACGACCTTGGCTGTGCCAGCGGCTAAGCAAGCTGTATTGCATCATTTTGTGTGCTTCGATCTGGTCGGCGAAGAAGGCTGCTGCCCGTTCGGCTGGCAATTGGTAGCGCCACGCGTTGTTGCGCACGTCATTCAGAATCTGCAACTCGCGCTTGTTGTCTTGCACGGGTTGAGCGTTGTCCCATTTGTGCAGCGCGACGGACTCGGCGCTTGCCAACCGATGCTCGATATCATCGAGCAGGATGTCCAGCGGCCCATCAGCTGGCGGCCGTTGCCCTGGGCACTGGTCTTGTGGCGTGGAAAAGGCCAGCTCCTCGTTCGCGGCGTGAAAGACCATCACCGTGGCAGCCTGTCGTGTCGTTCTGCCACGGTGCACCTCGCCTACCAGTTCAGCCAGGGTGTTGCCTGCCGTCAATGTCGTTCGCTTGCCGCCGCGGGTTTCCACTTCCAGCTCGCCTTCTTTCAGATAACCGAGGTTGAGCGCTTGGTGGCAGTGCCAGTCGAGGGTCGTATCTGGCGGAATGCTGACTTCCACCAGTGACAGCACGGGCTGCCCATCCGGGTAGTGGGTGTAGGGCGTGCCGTCCCAGCTACCGGCAGCACGATGAAGCACTTGCGACTGTACCTCTGCGGGTTGGTTGCTGCAGCCTGCGAGCAAGGCGGTTAAGGTCAGAACTGCGGGTATGAATCTGCGCATGGTATGGCGTCCGTTGGTGAGTGGACGTCTACCTTGAGAGTGGTTGCTGCAGCGAAATGCCAGCGGCATCCCTTTACTTTGTAGGAACAAGAGCGATTAAAGCGAAGAAACGAAAACGGCCTCCCAAGGGAGGCCGTTATGATCATGTCACCGACGCCAGGCGCCGATCAGATCAGCAGCTGTAGTACAGCTCGTATTCCAGCGGGTGGACGAAGGTGCGGACCTTGATCTCTTCTTCGCTCTTCAGCTCGATGAAGGCATCGATGAAGTCGTCGGAGAACACGCCGCCCTTGGTCAGGAACGCACGACCTTTGTCCAGCTCTTCCAGGGCTTCCTTCAGGCTGCCGCAAACCTGCGGAATGTCCTTGGCCTCTTCAGGCGGCAGGTCGTACAGGTTCTTGTCGGCCGCATCGCCTGGGTGGATCTTGTTCTGGATACCGTCCAGGCCGGCCATCAGCAGGGCGGCGAAGGCCAGGTACGGGTTGGCCGATGGGTCCGGGAAGCGTGCTTCGATACGGCGGGCTTTCGGGCTGCCGACGTAAGGAATACGGATCGAGGCGGAACGGTTGCGAGCGGAGTAGGCCAGCATTACCGGGGCTTCGAAACCTGGGACCAGACGCTTGTAGGAGTTGGTCGACGGGTTGGTGAAGCCGTTCAGGGCCTTGCCGTGCTTGATGATACCGCCGATGAAGTACAGGGCGGTGTCGGACAGGCCGGCATAGCCTTCACCAGCGAAGGTGTTCTTGCCGTCTTTCCAGATCGACATGTGCACGTGCATGCCCGAGCCGTTGTCGCCGTACAGTGGCTTCGGCATGAAGGTGGCGGTGCGGCCGTAAGCGTCGGCAACGTTGTGCACCACGTATTTCAGGGCCTGTACTTCGTCAGCCTTCTTTACCAGGGTGTTGAACTTGACGCCGATTTCGTTCTGGCCGGCAGTCGCCACTTCGTGGTGGTGGACTTCGACGGTCTGGCCCATTTCTTCCAGTGCGTTGCACATGGCAGTACGGATTTCGTGGTCGTGGTCGAACGGCGGGACCGGGAAGTAGCCGCCTTTCACGCCCGGACGGTGGCCCTTGTTGCCGCCTTCGATGTCAGCGCCGGTCATCCACGAGCCTTGCTCGGAGAAGATCTTGAACATCGAACCGGAGATGTCCGACTGGAACTTCACTTCGTCGAAGATGAAGAACTCTGGCTCGGGACCGGCGAATACGGTGTCACCGATGCCGGTGCTCTTCAGGTACTCTTCGGCGCGCTTGGCGATGGCACGTGGGTCACGGTCGTAGCCCTGCATGCTCGACGGGTCGACGATGTCGCAGGTCAGGATCAGGGTCGGTTCTTCGGTGAACGGGTCCAGGACGGCAGTTTCATCGACCGGCATCAGGATCATGTCGGAGGCTTCGATGCCTTTCCAGCCAGCGATGGAGGAACCGTCGAACATCTTGCCGACTTCGAAGAAGTCGTCGTCCAGTGCATCACGCGCCGGCATGGTCACGTGGTGCTGAGTGCCTTTGGTGTCCGTGAAACGCAGATCAATCCACTTGACGTCATGATCTTTGATGAGTTGAACCGACTTCGACATGTTGTCCTCCGGATGGTCTAGGGCGCGGTAGGCCGCTGCCCTGGAAAAAGGGTGTTGCCGGGCGCGGATAGTCGGCCAAGCGTACCTGCCTCACAAGGGAGCAAATTGCATGCCAGTGCCCGAAAATGGCGAGTCCGGGATAAAAAGGGGCGTTTGTAGGCATCTGCCGGGCTTGGAGCGAGCGAAAGTGCACACTTAGGAGGCATGAATTCAGTGTAGAGCACCAAATAAGTGCATAGCGTGACGGGTGTGCTTTGTTTGAGGGCCTCATCGCGGGTGAAACCGCTGCTACCAGGTGGGCGATGGCTGCAGGAGCGGATTAATCCGTGAGGAGGCAGGCACAGGCGCCGCAAATCCTGCCTCCTGCATTTATCTGAAAGCTTCTGATCAAAAGTTGGTCAAATCCTGAGCAATTTCCGCTATAATTCGCGCCCCTCATTTTCGGCAGGCCCTGCGCGCGCTGTTAACCAATGAAACTTATCGTCAAAGTCTTCCCAGAAATCACCATCAAGAGCCGGCCGGTGCGCAAGCGCTTCATTCGCCAGCTCGGCAAGAACATCCGCAACGTGCTCAAGGACCTCGACCCTGAGCTCGCGGTGGAGGGTGTCTGGGACAATCTCGAAGTGGTCACCCGCGTCGAAGACGAGAAAGTCCAGCGCGAGATGATCGAGCGCCTCACCTGCACTCCGGGTATCACCCATTTCCTGCAGGTAGAGGAGTACCCCTTGGGTGACTTCGACGACATCGTTGCCAAGTGCAAGCACCACTTCGGCCACTTGCTGGCCGGCAAGCACTTCGCCGTGCGCTGCAAGCGCGGTGGCCACCATGACTTCACCTCGATGGACGTCGACCGCTACGTCGGCAGCCAGCTGCGCCAGCAATGCGGCGCCGCCGGTATCGAGCTGAAGAACCCGGATGTACTGGTGCGCATCGAGATCCGCGACCAGCGCCTGTACGTCATCCATAGTCAGCACAACGGCATCGGCGGCTACCCGCTGGGTGCCCTGGAGCAGACCCTGGTGCTGATGTCCGGTGGCTTCGATTCCACCGTGGCGGCCTACCAGATGATGCGTCGTGGCCTGATGACCCATTTCTGCTTCTTCAACCTCGGCGGCCGTGCCCACGAACTGGGTGTGATGGAAGTGGCCCACTACCTGTGGAAGAAGTACGGCAGCAGCCAGCGCGTGCTGTTCATCAGCGTGCCGTTCGAAGAAGTTGTCGGCGAGATCCTCAACAAGGTCGACAACAGCTACATGGGCGTAACGCTCAAGCGCATGATGCTGCGTGGTGCGGCGCATATGGCAGACCGCCTGCAGATCGATGCGCTGGTGACCGGCGAGGCGATTTCCCAGGTGTCCAGCCAGACCCTGCCGAACCTGTCGATCATCGACTCGGCCACCGACAAGCTGGTGCTGCGCCCGCTGCTGGCCAGCCACAAGCAGGACATCATCGACCAGGCCACCGAGATCGGCACCGCCGACTTCGCCAAGCACATGCCAGAATATTGCGGCGTGATCTCGGTGAACCCGACCACGCATGCCAAGCGGCACCGCATGGAGCATGAAGAGAAGCAGTTCGACATGGCCGTGCTGGAGCGCGCCCTGGAGCGGGCCAAGTTCATTTCCATTGATCATGTGATCGATGAGCTGGGCAAGGACATCGAAATCGAGGAAGTGACCGAGGCGCTGCCCGGCCAGATCGTCATCGATATTCGTCACCCTGATGCCCAGGAAGACCAACCTCTGGTGCTGGACGGTATCGAAGTCCAGGCCATGCCGTTCTACGCGATCAACAGCAAGTTCAAGCACCTGGACGCCAACCGCCAGTACCTGCTGTATTGCGACAAAGGTGTGATGAGCCGCCTGCACGCACACCACCTGCTCAGTGAGGGACATGCCAATGTGCGTGTTTATCGTCCGGCATAAGACGCCAGGGCTGTATGGCGGCAGCATCCGCCATCGCCCTCCCGACCATCGGGCCCGCTGAGCCTCAAAGCGTACATATTCGCCGCCTACACTGGCGGCAACCGAATCCTCTGATCGAGATACAGTTGTGATCGAAAATCTGCGTAACATCGCCATCATCGCCCACGTTGACCATGGTAAAACCACCCTGGTCGACAAACTCCTGCGCCAGTCCGGCACCCTGGAGCGTAACGAGCTCAACGACGAGCGCGTGATGGACTCCAACGACCAGGAAAAAGAGCGCGGCATTACCATCCTGGCGAAAAACACCGCCATCAACTGGAACGGCTACCACATCAACATCGTCGACACCCCCGGCCACGCCGACTTCGGTGGCGAGGTTGAGCGTGTAATGTCGATGGTCGACTCGGTGCTGCTGCTGGTCGACGCCCAGGACGGCCCGATGCCGCAAACCCGCTTCGTGACCAAGAAGGCCTTCGAAGCCGGCCTGAAACCGATCGTTGTCATCAACAAGGTCGACCGCCCGGGCGCTCGTCCTGACTGGGTCCTGGACCAGATCTTCGACCTGTTCGACAACCTCGGCGCCACCGACGACCAGCTGGACTTCCAGGTTGTCTACGCCTCGGCCCTGAACGGCATCGCCGGCCTGGACCACACCGCCATGGCCGAAGACATGACCCCGCTGTACCAGTCGATCGTCGACAACGTTCCGGCGCCGAACGTTGACGTCGATGGCCCGTTCCAGATGCAGATTTCCGCTCTGGACTACAACAGCTTCCTCGGTGTTATCGGCGTTGGCCGTATCGCCCGTGGTCGCATCAAGCCGAACACCCCGGTTGTTGCCATCGACACCGAAGGCAAGAAGCGTAACGGCCGTATCCTGAAGCTGATGGGTCACCACGGTCTGCACCGCGTCGACGTCGAAGAAGCCCAGGCCGGCGACATCGTCTGCATCAGCGGTTTCGACGAGCTGTTCATCTCCGACACCCTGTGCGACATGAACCACGTCGAAGCGATGAAGCCGCTGACCGTTGACGAGCCAACCGTTTCGATGACCTTCCAGGTCAACGACTCGCCGTTCTGCGGCAAGGAAGGCAAGTTCGTCACCAGCCGTAACATCAAGGAACGTCTGGACAAGGAGCTGCTGTACAACGTTGCCCTGCGCGTTGAAGAAGGCGACTCGGCTGACAAGTTCAAGGTTTCCGGCCGTGGTGAGCTGCACCTGTCGGTACTGATCGAAACCATGCGTCGTGAAGGCTTCGAGATGGCTGTGGGCCGTCCTGAAGTGATCATCCGCGAGGTGAACGGCGTCAAGCAGGAACCGTACGAGAACGTCACCATCGACATCCCTGAAGAATCGCAGGGCAAGGTCATGGAAGAAATGGGCCTGCGTAAAGGCGACCTGACCAACATGGCACCGGATGGCAAGGGCCGTGTACGTCTGGAGTACAACGTACCTGCTCGTGGTCTGATCGGTTTCCGTAACCAGTTCCTGACCCTGACCAACGGTGCCGGCATCCTGACCTCGATCTTCGATCGCTACGACACCATGAAGCCAGGCCAGATGTCCGGCCGCCTGAACGGTGTGCTGGTTTCGATCGAGACCGGTAAGGCGCTGACCTACTCGCTGGAAACCCTGCAGGCGCGCGGCAAGCTGTTCATCGAGCACGGCCAGGACATCTACAACGGCCAGATCATCGGCCTGAACAGCCGTGACAACGACCTGGGCGTGAACCCGACCAAAGGCAAGAAGCTCGACAACATGCGTGCTTCGGGCAAGGACGAAGTAATCGCCCTGGTGCCGCCGGTTCGCCACACCCTGGAACAGGCCCTGGAATTCATCCAGGACGACGAGCTGTGCGAAGTCACGCCGAAGTCGATCCGCCTGCGCAAGAAGATCCTGGACGAAGGCGAGCGTACCCGCGCAGCCAAGAAAGCCAAGGCTTGATCGTCTAGCTTGAGCTGAAAGAAACGCCCCTGGTCACAAGCCCAGGGGCGTTTTTTTATGCGGCGGAAGGTCTTGTAATCCTTCTCTCAAGCGAATGTAAGTTGCGTCTCTTGATGCGATTGGCGCCTTGTGAGCTGCGCCAGCCTTACCTAACGTGAATTGCTTTCTTGCCCAGGAAGCATGCTCATGAAGTATCGATTTGCACTGGCTATCCCTTGCCTGCTGGTCAGTTGGCATGCCAGTGCCCTGCAGGACTGCAGCAGCTTGCATCCGCAGCAAGTCGTCCATTGCCACATCAGCAATGTGCGTCAGGCTCCCTTGGGATATGCACTGCTCGAACAGGCTTCCGGGCCTGGCTACAGATTCTTGCGTCTGCAGATGGTCTCCCAGTCATGGGCGCCCGATCCGGTCGTTGCGCCCCGCCGCTGGGAGCACGATGTCGAATTGCACATTCCGCTGGATGTCGTGCCGGGCACGGCTCTGCTGGTGGTGAACAACGGCGTGCGCCATGGGCCGGTGCAGTCACCGGACTTTACGCGCGAAGTGTTGCGAGAGTTGGCCCTTGAGGCGCGTACTGCGGTCGTCATGATCAACGACGTGCCCAACCAGTACGTGACGTTCGATGACGCCGCAAAGCCGATGCGCGAGGACGCCGCCGTGGCCCATACCTGGGCGCATTCGCTACGTGGCGCTGCGCCGGAACTGCCATTGCATGTACCTATGGCCGCTGCGGCAAGCCGGGTGATGGATCTGGCCGAACTGGAGTTGCGAAAGCAAGGGCTTGTGGTCGACCGCTTCATCATCACCGGAGCCTCCAAGCGCGGCTGGAGTGCGTGGCTGACGGCATTGGCCGATGAGCGGGTGATGGCCATCGTACCCAGTGTTATCGATATCGCCGACACGTCGGACATGCTGAGGGGGGTGCGCAAGCGCTATGGTGGCCACTGGCCGTTGGCGTTGTGGCCCTATCAGCAAGCCGGCGTGCTGCAGCAATTGGGCAGCCCAGGTTTCGAGCGGCTGATGGCGATGATGGACCCGATGCAGTACGTGAACGAGCCAGGGCAGCGCCTGGCGATGCCCAAATACCTTGTTTCTGCCAGCGGCGATGATTTCTTCGCTCCGGATCCTGTGACCGATTACCAGCAGCGTTTGCCTGGCCAGACCAGCCTGAGGGTATTGCCGAACTCAGATCATGGCGGGGTGCGTCAGGCGGTGCTCAGCACCTTGGTGCCGGCGGTAACGCGCTTGCACAATGGTGTACCTTTGCCGAGCGTGCAAGTGTCGGCAAACATGCAAGCCGGGTATATGGACGTCGACTTCTCCGAGCCGCCGGTAACGGTGAAGGTATGGACGGCGAGCAACCGTCACGACCGCGATTTCCGCTATGCCTGTGGGGTGCGCTACCAGTCCGAGACACTCGTACCCGCGCAGCACTTCACTCTGCAGCGCGTGCCACCGGCAGAGGGTTGGCAGGCACAATTTGTCGAGGCGACGTTCGCCGACGGCTTCATCGCCACCAGTGCGGTGAGTGTGTTGCCACTGACCTTTCCCGACCATCCGCCGGCTCAGCAGGGAGACGCGTGCAGAAGCTTTCCTGCTGACGCAAAGTAAAAGGCTGGCTTGCCTGCGTACAGGTATGACAGGCAGGCGATCAACGCGTGGCCACCTTGGGCTTGTAGGCACAATACCCCGGGCGCGGTCCGATTCTCGGGTGGTTGCGGCAGGTGTCCGGGCGCTTGTCGTAGATGGTGCACAGGCGGCTCTTGCGGTCTAGGTACAGGCAGTCGTCGTTGCTCATCCGGGTCAGGGTGAAGATCCCCGATTTCTGGTTGAAGCGTTCGATGATGCCTTCCTTTTGCAGGCGCTTGGCGATGTTCTTGGGTGGTTCGTCTTTTTCGAAGTCGTCGACCACACCGATACGGATCAGATCCTTGATCTTCACCTCTACTGGCAAGGTGCAGCAGGTTGAATGGCAGCCGCCACACATGTGGCTGGCATAGCGCTGCCAGGTCTCCAGGCGATCGACTTCGGCCGCGGCGATCAGGGTCGTTTTCATGTTATGGGTGCATCACGGTTTCGGGGCGCGCGATCATACCGGAATTGTTCAATTTATGAACAATTTTTTGCGGGAATCGCAAAGTGGGCATGAAAACTGCGAACGGTAACTGCCACTCCCTGTCGAAGGGTCTAGGCTCAACAGTCTCCCTCCGTTTTCGTCAACTTGCCCGAGGATGCCGCATGTCCCAGGAACCCAAAGCTCGTGACGCCGAGGTGGCCGAATTTCGCGCCGCTGTACTGGACAAGCTGACCTACGCGGTCGGCAAGGACCCGGAACATGCCTTCGACCACGACTGGTTCGAAGCCATCGCCCTGGCCGCGCGCGATCACATGGTCGATCACTGGATGGACCACACCCGGCAGGCTTATCGCCGTAGCCAGAAGCGGGTCTACTACCTTTCCCTCGAATTTCTCATCGGCCGCCTGCTGTATGACAGCCTCAGCAACCTGGGCCTGCTCGACATCGCTCGCGACGCACTGGAAGGGCTGGACGTGGACCTGGAGCGCATCCGCCTGCTCGAACCCGATGCGGCGCTGGGCAACGGCGGCCTGGGCCGCCTGGCGGCGTGCTTCATGGAGAGCATGTCGACCCTGGGTATTGCCGCCCACGGCTATGGTATCCGCTACGAGCACGGGCTGTTCCGCCAGGCCATGGTCGATGGCTGGCAGCAGGAGCAGACCGAGAACTGGCTGGACTTCGGCAACCCCTGGGAGTTCGAGCGCGCCGAGGTGATCTACCCGATCAGCTTTGGCGGCAGCGTCGAAACGGTGCACGACACCCACGGCCAGCAGCGCCAGGTGTGGTGGCCGGGCGAGACCGTGCGGGCGGTGGCCTACGACACGCCAGTGGTCGGTTGGCGCGGATCCAGCGTCAACACCCTTCGCCTTTGGCGTGCGCGGGCGCTGGAAGAACTGCACCTGGAGCGCTTCAACGCTGGCGACCACCTGGGTGCGGTGGCCGAGGTGGCGAGGGCCGAGAGCATCTCGCGGGTGCTGTATCCGGCCGACAGCACCGAGGCCGGCCAGGAGCTGCGCCTGCGCCAGGAATACTTCTTCGTGTCGGCATCGCTGCAGGACTTGCTACGCCGTCACCTGAACATGCATGACAACCTGCTCAACCTGCCTGACGCGGCGGCCATCCAGCTCAATGACACCCATCCGTCGATTGCCGTGGCCGAGCTGATGCGCCTGCTGGTCGACCAGCATGAAATCCCTTGGGATAGCGCCTGGGAGCTGACGGTGGGCACCTTGGCCTACACCAACCACACCTTGTTGCCCGAAGCTCTGGAAACCTGGCCGGTGGCGCTGATGGAGCGGATGCTGCCGCGGCACATGCAGATCATCTACCTGATCAACGCCTACCACATCGATGCATTACGCGCGAAAGGCCTGCACGACTTCGACTTGCTGCGGGCGGTGTCGCTGATCGAGGAAGACAACGGGCGCCGGGTGCGCATGGGCAACCTGGCATTCCTCGGCTCGCACAGCGTCAACGGCGTGTCGGCGCTGCACAGCAAGCTGATGAAGAGCACGGTGTTCGCCGAGCTACACAAGCTCTACCCGCAACGGATCAACAACAAGACCAATGGCATCACCTTCCGCCGTTGGCTGTACCAGTCCAACCCACAGCTGACGGCCATGCTGGTGGAGGCGTTGGGCCCGGAGCTGCTGGACGACCCGGAAGGGCGCCTGGCCAGCCTGGTACCGTTCGCCGACAAAAGCGGTTTCCGCAAGCAGTTCGCTGCCCAGCGGCTGCACAGCAAACGTGCCCTGGCCAGCATCATCCAGGACCGCCTGGGTGTCACGGTCAACCCCGAGGCGTTGTTCGACGTGCAGGTCAAGCGCATCCACGAATACAAGCGCCAGTTGCTCAACCTGCTGCACACTGTGGCGCTGTACCAGGCCATGCGCAACGACCCGGGCACCGACTGGGTACCGCGGGTCAAGATTTTCGCCGGCAAGGCCGCTGCCAGCTATCACCAGGCCAAGCTGATCATCAAGCTGGCCAACGACATTGCCCGCGTGGTGAACAACGACCCGACGGTGCGTGGCCTGCTCAAGGTGGTGTTCCTGCCCAACTACAACGTCAGCCTGGCCGAAAGCATCATCCCGGCAGCCGACCTTTCCGAGCAGATTTCCACCGCCGGTTACGAAGCGTCCGGTACCAGCAACATGAAGTTCGGCCTGAATGGCGCGCTGACCATCGGCACGCTGGACGGCGCCAATGTGGAAATGAGCGAGCGGGTCGGGGCCGACAACATGTTCATCTTCGGCCTCACCGCGCAGCAGGTGGAAGCGCGGCGGCGCTCCGGTGACTTCGGTGCCAGTGCGGCGATTGCCGCCTCCAGCCGCCTCAACGACGTGCTGCAGGCCATTCGCAGCGGAGTGTTCTCGCCGGATGACCCCTCGCGCTACAGCGCCTTGATCGATGGGCTGGTGGCCTATGACCGCTTCCTGGTGTGTGCCGACTTCGATGCTTACTGGGATGCCCAGCGCCGGGTAGAAGAGTTGTGGCACAAGCCGCAGGAGTGGTGGCGTATGGCGGTACTGAACACCGCGCAGATGGGCTGGTTCTCGTCGGACCGGACCATTCGCGAGTATGCCAGCGAGATCTGGAAGGCTCTGGACTGATTCAAGCCTGTACCGGCCCATTCGCCGGCACGCCCGCTGCCACGGAGAACGCATGGGGGCGGGCGTGCCCGCGAATGGGCCCACAACCAGACCATCGGCCTGGCGCCCGCTGAACTACCGACCTATTGTGCCGTCTGAGTGCCGTGGCGAGTCTCATCACTCGCTAGCCCGCAACTCTCCCTGTAAACTGCGTGGGTTTTTATCCCCACAATCCTTTCGGAGCCATACATGTCCCGCGTTACCCTGAGTCGCTATCTGATTGAGCAGACCCGCAGCAACAATACCCCTGCCGATCTGCGCTTCCTGATCGAGGTGGTGGCGCGTGCGTGCAAGGAAATCAGCCACCACGTGTCCAAAGGCGCCCTGGGCGGGGTGCTGGGCAGCATGGGCACCGAGAACGTGCAGGGCGAAGTCCAGAAGAAACTGGACGTGATTTCCAACGACATCCTGCTGGAGGCCAACGAGTGGGGTGGCCACCTGGCCGGCATGGCTTCCGAGGAAATGGACAATGCCTACCAGATCCCGGGCAAATACCCGAAAGGCGCCTACCTGCTGGTCTTCGACCCACTGGACGGCTCGTCCAACATCGACGTCAACGTGTCGGTCGGCACCATCTTCTCGGTACTGCGTTGCCCCAACGAGTACCTGAGCCAGAATGAAACCCTGAACGAAAAAGCCTTCCTGCAGCCAGGCACCCAGCAGGTCGCCGCCGGTTATGCCATCTACGGCCCGCAGACCATGCTGATCCTGACCCTGGGCAACGGCGTCAAGGGCTTCACCCTGGACCGCGAGCTGGGCAGCTTCGTCCTGACCCATGAAAACATCCGCGTGCCGGAAAGCACCGCCGAATTCGCCATCAACATGTCCAACCAGCGCCACTGGGAAGCGCCGGTGCAGCGCTACGTGGGCGAACTGCTGGCAGGTGAGACCGGCCCGCTGAAGAAGAACTACAACATGCGCTGGATCGCCTCGATGGTGGCCGACGTGCACCGCATCCTCACCCGTGGCGGCCTGTTCATGTACCCACGTGACGCCCGCGAGCCGAGCAAGCCGGGCAAGCTGCGCCTGATGTACGAAGCCAACCCGATGTCGTTCATCATCGAGCAGGCCGGCGGCGCTTCCACCAACGGTTACGAGCGTATCCTCGACATCCAGCCAGAGAGCCTGCACCAGCGCGTGTCGGTGATCCTCGGCTCGAAGGAAGAGGTCGAGCGCGTCACCGCCTACCACAAGGAGTAAGTCATGCTCGCACCTTGGCAGCCGTTGCTGGAGTGGTGGTTCGGTTGGGGCACCAGTCCCCAGGCCGTGGCTGACGAGAAGAGCACGCTGTGGTTCGGCAAGCATCACGATGCCGAGGCCCATGCGCTGTTTGGCGAGCTGGTCGAGCACGCCCTGGCGGGCGGGCTCGACGAATGGCAGCAGAGTCCGCAGGGTTGGCTGGGCCTGCTGATCCTGCTGGACCAGTTGCCGCGCATGATCTATCGCGATACGCCACGTGCCTTCGAAGGTGACCGGCGTGCCCAGGTAGTGGCCATGCAGGGCTTGCAGAAGGGCTGGGACTACCAGCTGCTGCCGATCCAGCGGGTATTCGTGCTGCTGGTGCTGGAGCATGCCGAGGTGCTGGACTGGCAAAACCTGTGTGTCGAGCGCTACCAGATGCTGCTGGACGAGCAGCCTGAGGCGAACCGCCGCCTGTTCGAAGGCTTCCTCGACTATGCCGAGCAGCACCAGCGGGTAATCGCCCGGTTCGGGCGCTTTCCGCACCGCAACCTGGTGCTGGAGCGGCCCAGTACCAGTGAAGAAATGGATTTTCTACTGGAGCCCGGTTCCAGGTTCTGAGGCCGTGGTACCTGCTACGCCTGCCGTTACGATGAAAGGCCGCGTCTGTCCAGGCGCGGCCTTTTTCTATTCGCAAAAGACTATTTCTTTGTGATTAATCGCACAGTAGTGGCCATCCGACCAATGGTGTAGGGGAAAGGGGGGGCGGGCAGGGAACCTGGGAGGGATTTTTCCGTCGAAGGTCACTGCAGGCCACTCGCCTGTATCCCCTGTCCAGGAGTGTCCTTCATGTCGTTGCGTTCCCTCGCCCTGTTGTCGCTGTGCGTCGTCCTGACTGCCTGCAGCAAGATCAATCAGGAAAACTATTCCAAGATCAAGGCCGGTATGAACAAGGCCGAGGTCGAGCAGTTGCTCGGCACGCCGACCGAGTGTTCCGGCGCGTTGGGCATGAGCAGCTGCACCTGGGGGGACGAGAAGAGCTTCATCAGCGTGCAGTACGCGGCTGACAAGGTGCTGATGTATTCCGGGCAGGGCCTCAAATGAGGCGCCTGTACCTGCTGATGGGGGTATGCCTGGCGTTGCTGCTGGGCGGCTGTGCTGGCTCGGTACACGACCCGCTGGCGCCGAAAACCGCTGGCAACGTCGACCTCAAGCGCTACCAGGGCAAATGGTACGAGCTGGCACGCTTGCCGATGCGCTACCAGGACGGTTGTGAGCAATCCGAGGCGCACTACAACCTCAGGGTCGATGGCAGCCTGGGTGTGCTCAACCGTTGCCGCACCATGGGTGATGAATGGCTGCGTGCAGAAGGGCATGCGAACATTCAGGAGCCGGGCCACACCGACAAGTTGTGGGTCGAGTTCGACAACTGGTTCACCAAGCTGGTGCCAGGCGTGGCCAGGGGCGAGTACTGGATTCTGTATGTGGACGAGCGTTATCGCACGGCAGTGGTTGGCAGCCCGGACCGCAAGCACTTGTGGCTCCTGTCGCGAACGCCGACGCTACCGGCCTGGGAGCGCGAGAACCTGATGTCCAGGGCGCGGCAACAGGGGTATGACACCAGCCGCTTGATCTGGCGTGCTTCCGACCAGCAGATCGTCAAGATGCATTGAATGGCTGGGGCCGCTTTGCGGCCCATCGCGACACAAGACCGCTCCTGCAGGGGGCGGTATCACCTGTAGGAGCGGCCTTGTGTCGCGATGGGCTGCAAGACAGCCCCAATTACATCTACCCCAACAGCTGGCGCAACACCCCGGCAAACGCCCGCCCGCTTTCCTCTTCCTGCGCATGTCGGCCCTGGCGCACCACCCACTGCCCGTTCACCATTACATCGCGCACCTGCCGATCACCACCAGCAAACAGCCAGCGGTTGAGAATGGCATCACCCTCGGCCATGGCGATGTAGGGATCCTGCCCATCGAGCACCAGCCAGTCGGCACGCTTGCCCACCGCTAGTTCCCCGACTGCCTGCCCCAACGCCTGCGCGCCACCGGCCAGCGCGGCGTCATACAACGTGCGCCCGACCATCGGCTGGTCGCCGCGATACAAGCGGTTGCGCCGCTGGTCTCGCAGCCGCTGGCCGTATTCCAGCCAGCGCAGTTCCTCCACCACGCTCAGCGATACATGGCTGTCGGAGCCGATGCCCAGGCGACCGCCCTGGGCCAGGTAGTCCACTGCCGGGAAGATCCCGTCGCCCAGGTTGGCTTCAGTGGTCAGGCACAACCCGGCCACTGCGCCGCTGCGCGCCATGGCGCTGACTTCATCCGGCTCGGCATGGGTGGCATGCACCAGGCACCAGCGCCGGTCGACGTCCACATGCTGGTACAGCCACTGCAACGGGCGCTGGCCGCTCCAGGCCAGGCAGTCATCGACTTCCTTCTGCTGCTCGGCGATGTGGATATGTATCGGGCATTGCTGGTCGCTGGCTGCCAGCACTTCGGCAATCTGCCCAGGCGTCACCGCCCGTAGCGAGTGGAAGCACAAACCCAGTTGCTGCGTTGCTTGCCCGGCCAGCAAGGGGGCCAGTCGCGCCTGCAACTGCAGATACCTTTCGGTGGAGTTGATGAAGCGCCGCTGCGCATCGCTCGGCGCCTGGCCGCCAAACCCGGCATGGCTGTACAGCACCGGCAGCAGGGTCAGGCCGATGCCACTGTCGGCTGCGGCCGCGCTGATGCGGCGGGACAGCTCGGCCGGGTCGGCATAGGCCTGGCCAGCCTGATCGTGGTGCACGTAATGGAACTCGGCCACCGAGGTGTAGCCGGCCTTGAGCATCTCGATGTACAGCTGGCGGGCAATCACCTGCAATTGCTCCGGGCTGATCTGGCCAACCAGGCGGTACATCAGGTCGCGCCAGGTCCAGAAGCTGTCGTTGGGGTTGCCAGCCACCTCCGCCAGGCCCGCCATGGCCCGCTGGAAGGCATGCGAGTGCAGGTTGGGCATGCCTGGTAGCACAGGGCCGCCAAGGCGCTCTGCGCCTTCGCCACTGGCATCGGCTGCGATTGCCGCCAGGGTGCCGTCGGCGGCTACCTCGAAACGGACATTGTGGGCCCAACCGGTGGGCAGGAGGGCACGTTCGGCGTAATAGGCGGGCATTGCGCTATCCTGTTATTGTTCGGCTTGTATATACATATACAGCCGTTTGCCTGCCGGGTAAACTCCGGCAAGCTACCATCAATCTATTCGCACAAGGATCAAACGCCGTGCCGACACCTTCTGTTTCCGCGCTGGTGGCCCAAATGGGCGAGGGCCCGGCGCCATTGTACGCCCGGGTCAAGCAGATGATCGTCCAGCAGATCGAGAATGGCAGCTGGCCGCCGCACCACCGCGTGCCTTCCGAGAGCGAGCTGGTCAGCCAGCTGGGCTTCAGCCGCATGACCATCAACCGCGCATTGCGCGAGCTGACCGCCGAAGGGCTGTTGGTGCGCATGCAGGGGGTCGGCACCTTCGTTGCCGAGCCCAAGACCCGTTCGGCGCTGTTCGAAGTCAACAACATCGCTGACGAGATTGCTGCCCGTGGCCACCAGCATAGTTGCCAGGTGATCACCCTGGCCGAGGAGGCCGCCGGCTCCGAACGCGCGCTGGCCCTCGATATGCGCGAAGGCCAGCGGGTGTTCCATTCGTTGATCGTGCATTACGAAAACGGCGTCCCGGTGCAAATCGAAGACCGTTACGTCAATGCACAGATCGCCCCGGACTACCTCAAGCAGGATTTCACCCGGCAGACGCCCTACGCCTACCTGTCCCAGGTAGCGCCACTGACTGAAGGCGAGCACGTTGTCGAAGCCATTCTCGCCGAGCCTGACGAATGCAAGCTGCTGCAGATCGAGCAAGGTGAGCCGTGCCTGCTGATTCGCCGCCGTACCTGGTCCGGTCGCCAGCCTGTCACCGCAGCGCGGTTGATCCACCCTGGTTCCCGTCATCGCCTGGAAGGACGTTTCAGCAAATGAGCCAACTGCAATGGTTGCGTGCCAAAGACTACCCGCGCATGCCGTGGAAGAACGGTGGCGGGTTCACCGAGGAAATCACC
The DNA here is from genome assembly GCF_014269225.2 of Pseudomonas anuradhapurensis. Classification (NCBI taxonomy): domain Bacteria; kingdom Pseudomonadati; phylum Pseudomonadota; class Gammaproteobacteria; order Pseudomonadales; family Pseudomonadaceae; genus Pseudomonas; species Pseudomonas anuradhapurensis. Next base: position 4,947,875 of record NZ_CP077097.1, on the reverse strand, counting down.
CGTGACGCAGGCGACGGGCTCGAGGGCTTCGGCTGGCGCCTGTCGATAGCCGATATCGAGGCCTCCGGTGGCTTTTCCACCTTCGCCGGGTATCAGCGCATCATCACCGTGCTGCAAGGCGATGGCATGCGCCTTACGGTGGATGGCCAGCCCAGCCGCCCACTGGTGCCCTTCGACGCCTATGCGTTCAGCGGTGAAAGCCAGGTGAACTGCTCGCTGCTGGGCGGGGCGATCCGCGACTTCAACCTGATCTACGCACCACTGCGTTACCGTGCGCGACTGCAGTGGTACCACGGCGGCAGCCGGCTGTTCAGTGCCGCCAGCACCGTACTGGTGTTCAGTGGCCAGGCGCAGTTGGCGGTGACTATCGACGGCCAACTGCAGCCGGCGCTGGGGCTGTATGACTGCCTGCACCTCAGCGGTAACGACCGCCTCCTGGAGGTGGAAGTGCTCGGTCGCTGCTGTGTCATCGAGCTGACCGCGCTTTCCTGAGTACCCGCCGGCCCTTCGCAACCAGGCGAAAGGGCCGCGCCGCCCCACCAAGAGTTACCCGGTAACGCCCCGAAAAGGTCTGGCCTGTTACCGAATGCCCCAAGATGGCGCAACGCCTTCTGATCCTCGTCTTCCTCTCCAATCGCCTCTCCAGTTTTTTTAGTTTTTCTGCATCCCTTGCGCCATGCGTGCTGCAACGCCATGGACGGGGTTGAAAAAACACCCAGCGAAGCAACTTGGCCGTTCAATTGCATATGCTTGTATGTACAAGTAAAGCCAAGTAGGCGAAAGTGGATAGGCCGTCCACTTCGCGCTGTACAGACCGCACCACTGGCCCGCCGATCGCGTCGGGTTTTGGATAGATCGCTCGAGGAGCACTTTTCGTGACTGACAACAAGCTGAACAAATTCCGTGACGTCGAGATCCGCGCCCCGCGTGGCAACAAGCTGACCGCCAAGAGCTGGCTGACTGAAGCGCCGCTGCGCATGCTGATGAACAACCTCGACCCGCAGGTTGCCGAAAACCCGAAAGAACTGGTGGTGTATGGCGGCATTGGCCGCGCCGCACGCAACTGGGCTTGCTACGACAAGATCGTCGAGAGCCTGACCCAGCTGAACGACGATGAAACCCTGCTGGTGCAGTCGGGCAAACCGGTCGGTGTGTTCAAGACCCACGCCAACGCCCCGCGCGTGCTGATCGCCAACTCCAACCTGGTACCGCACTGGGCCAACTGGGAGCACTTCAACGAACTGGATGCCAAGGGCCTGGCCATGTACGGCCAGATGACCGCCGGCAGCTGGATCTACATCGGTAGCCAGGGCATCGTCCAGGGCACCTACGAAACCTTCGTCGAGGCTGGTCGCCAGCACTACGGGGGCAGCCTCAAAGGCAAATGGGTGCTGACCGCTGGCCTGGGCGGCATGGGCGGCGCCCAGCCACTGGCAGCGACCCTGGCCGGCGCGTGCTCGCTGAACATCGAATGTCAGCAGAGCCGTATCGATTTCCGCCTGCAGACCCGCTACGTCGACGAGCAGGCCCACGACCTTGACGACGCCCTGGCGCGCATCGCCAAGTACACCGCCGAAGGCAAGGCGATTTCCATCGCCCTGCACGGCAACGCCGCCGAGATCCTGCCGGAACTGGTCAAGCGCGGCGTGCGCCCGGACATGGTCACCGACCAGACCAGCGCCCACGACCCGCTCAACGGCTACCTGCCGGCGGGGTGGACCTGGGAGCAGTATCGCGACCGTGCGCAGACCGAGCCGGCCGCCGTGGTCAAGGCCGCCAAGCAGTCGATGGCCGTGCACGTGCAGGCCATGCTCGACTTCCAGAAGCAAGGCGTGCCGACCTTCGACTACGGCAACAACATCCGCCAGATGGCCAAGGAAGAGGGCGTAGCCAATGCCTTTGACTTCCCAGGATTCGTCCCGGCGTACATCCGTCCGCTGTTCTGCCGCGGTATCGGCCCGTTCCGCTGGGCCGCGCTGTCCGGCGAGGCCGAGGACATCTACAAGACCGACGCCAAGGTCAAGGAACTGATCCCGGACGACGCCCACCTGCACCGCTGGCTGGACATGGCCCGCGAGCGCATCAGCTTCCAGGGCCTGCCGGCCCGTATCTGCTGGGTTGGCCTGGGGTTGCGGGCCAAGCTGGGCCTGGCATTCAACGAGATGGTGCGCAGTGGCGAGCTGTCGGCCCCGATCGTGATCGGTCGCGACCACCTCGACTCGGGTTCGGTTTCCAGCCCCAACCGCGAGACCGAGGCCATGCAGGACGGTTCGGACGCTGTGTCCGACTGGCCGCTGCTCAACGCGTTGCTGAACACTGCCAGCGGCGCCACCTGGGTTTCGCTGCACCATGGCGGTGGCGTGGGCATGGGCTTCTCCCAGCACTCTGGCATGGTCATTGTGTGTGACGGCACCGACGCGGCGGCCGAGCGTATCGCCCGCGTGCTGACCAACGACCCGGCCACCGGGGTGATGCGTCACGCCGACGCGGGTTACCAGATCGCGATCGATTGCGCCAAAGAGCAGGGTCTGAACCTACCGATGATCACTGGCTGATAGCCCCCTGGGTGCTGCGAGTTGATCCACGCAGCACCTTTAGGGAGCCAGCTTTTTTCTTGCAAGGACTGCCGAATTCCACTTTCAAGTTTGGGAGCGTCACGCAATGAAAACCAACAAGACCTTGCTTGCTTCGCTGTTTGCCCTTGGCCTGCTCGGTGCTGCCGGTAGCAGCCAGGCCGCTGGCTGGTGCGAGTCTGGCAAGCCGGTGAAGTTCGCCGGATTGAACTGGGAAAGCGGCATGCTGCTGACCGACGTGATGCAATTCGTGCTGAAGAATGGCTACGGCTGTTCGACCGACAGCCTGCCGGGCAACTCCATCACCATGGAAAACGCCCTGGGTACCAATGACATCCAGGTATTCGCCGAAGAATGGGTTGGCCGCAGCGAGGTCTGGAACAAGGCCGAAGCCGCCGGCAAGGTGGTCGGTGTGGGTGCTCCGGTCGTAGGGGCGGAGGAGGGCTGGTACGTGCCGCGCTACGTGATCGAGGGCGACGCCAAGCGCAACCTCGAAGCCAAGGCACCGGACCTCAAGCGCGTGGCCGACCTGGCCAAGTATTCCAGCGTGTTCAAGGACCAGGAAGAGCCCAGCAAAGGCCGCTTCTACAACTGCCCGGCCGGTTGGACCTGCGAGCTGGACAACACCAAGATGCTCAAGGAATACGGCCTGGAGAGCAGCTACACCAACTTCCGCCCCGGCACCGGCCCGGCGCTGGATGCCGCCGTGCTGTCGAGCTACAAGCGCGGCGAGCCGATCCTGTTCTACTACTGGACACCCACCCCGCTGATGGGCCAGGTGGACCTGGTCAAGCTGCAGGAAAAAGACGGCGTGGACAAGACCGTGTCGATCAAGGTCGGCCTGTCCAAGGCCTTCCACGACGAGGCGCCGGAGCTGGTCGAGGTGCTGCAGAAAGTCAACTTGCCGATCGACCTGCTGAACCAGAACCTGGCCCGCATGACCAAGGATCGGATCGAGTCGCCCGCGCTGGCCAAGGCGTTCCTCAAGGAACATCCTGAAGTCTGGCAGGCCTGGGTCAGCGAAGAGGCTGCCAAGAAGATCAACGCGGCGCTCTGAGCGTCCTCAGCTGATGAGTGGAACCTATGTTTCCTGACAACCTGACATTCTCCATCGCCGACTGGGTCAACGGCTGGGTCGACGCCCTGGTGACCAACTATGGGGATGTGTTCCGGCACATCTCCGACACCCTGCTGTGGGCGATCGTCAGCCTCGAAGGCGCGCTGCGTGCAACGCCGTGGTGGTTGATGCTCGGCGTGGTGGCAGTCATCGCCTGGCACGCAACCCGGCGTGTCCTGCCGACCCTGGTGATCACCGGCCTGTTGTTCCTGGTGGGCGCTGTCGGCCTGTGGGACAAACTGATGCAGACGCTGGCGCTGATGCTGGTGGCCACGCTGATCTCGGTCCTGGTGGGCATCCCCCTGGGCATCCTGTCGGCGCGCAGCAACCGCCTGCGCGCGGTGCTGATGCCGCTGCTGGACATCATGCAGACCATGCCCAGCTTCGTGTACTTGATCCCGGTGTTGATGCTGTTCGGCCTGGGCAAGGTGCCGGCGATCTTCGCCACGGTGATCTACGCGGCGCCACCGCTGATCCGCCTGACCGACCTGGGCATTCGCCAGGTCGATGGCGAAGTGATGGAAGCGATCAACGCCTTCGGCGCCAACCGTTGGCAGCAACTGTTCGGCGTGCAACTGCCGCTGGCGCTGCCGAGCATCATGGCCGGTATCAACCAGACCACCATGATGGCCCTGTCGATGGTGGTGATCGCCTCGATGATCGGCGCCCGTGGCCTGGGCGAGGACGTGCTGGTCGGTATCCAGACCCTCAACGTCGGCCGTGGCCTGGAAGCAGGCCTGGCCATCGTGATTCTCGCGGTGGTGATCGATCGCATTACCCAGGCCTATGGCCGGCCACGCCATGAGGTGAGCAAATGAGCATGCAGCCGATCAGCAAGATCGAAGTGAAAAACGTCTTCAAGATCTTCGGCGACCGTGCCGACGAGGCCCTGCAATTGATCCGCAACAACCATGGCAAGGACCAGGTGCTGGCGCAGACCGGTTGCGTGGTTGGCGTCAACGACCTGTCGTTGTCCATCGGCAGTGGCGAGATCTTCGTGATCATGGGCCTGTCCGGTTCGGGCAAGTCGACGCTGGTACGCCATTTCAACCGCCTGATCGACCCCACCAGCGGGCAGATCCTGGTCGATGGCGAGGACATCCTGCAGTACGACATGGACGCCTTGCGCGAATTTCGCCGGCGCAAGATCAGCATGGTGTTCCAGAGCTTCGGCCTGCTGCCGCACCGCAATGTGCTGGACAACGTCGCCTATGGCCTGAAGGTGCGCGGCGAGAGCAAGCAGCTGTGTGCCGAACGCGCGCAGCAGTGGATCGAGACCGTCGGCCTGAAGGGCTACGAGAAGAAGTACCCGCACCAGCTGTCCGGCGGCATGCGCCAACGCGTCGGCCTGGCACGGGCGTTGGCGGCGGATACCGACATCATCCTCATGGATGAGGCATTCAGCGCCCTCGACCCGCTGATCCGCGCCGAAATGCAGGACCAGTTGCTGGAGCTGCAGAAGACCCTGCACAAGACCATCGTGTTCATCACCCATGATCTGGACGAGGCCGTGCGCATCGGCAACCGCATCGCGATCCTCAAGGATGGCCGCCTGATCCAGGTCGGCACGCCGCACCAGATCCTTCACGACCCGGCCGATGAATATGTCGACCGCTTTGTCCAGCGCCGCGCGGTCGCGGTATGAGAGGCAACATGTCGCAGGTCGATACGGTCATTCTCAGCGGCGCTGCACTGCGCTGGCAGGACATCGCCGCGGTCGCCCGCCAAGGGGCGCGCCTCGAGCTGGCCCCGCAGGTCTGGGCACGCATCGACAATGCCCAGGCGATCGTTCGCCATATCGTCGCCAGCGGTGAGCGCGCCTATGGGGTGAACACCGGGCTGGGCGCGCTGTGCAATGTGTCGCTGCAGGGCGAGCAGCTCAGCCAGCTGTCACGCAACACCTTGCTCAGCCACGCCTGTGGCGTTGGCCCGGCGCTGGCTGATGATCAGACCCGGGCGATCATTTGTGCGGCCATCTGCAACTACAGCCATGGCAAGTCCGGTATCCAGCGCAGTGTGGTCGAGGCATTGCTGGCGTTGCTCAACCACGGTATCACCCCGCAGGTGCCGTCACAGGGTTCGGTTGGCTACCTGACCCACATGGCCCATGTTGGCGTGTGCCTGTTGGGCATCGGCAAGGTCAGCTACCGCGGGCAGATTGTCGATGCCGCCCAGGCCCTGGCCGATGCAGGCCTGGCGCCGGTACAGCTGGGGGCCAAGGACGGCCTGTGTCTGGTCAACGGCACGCCGTGCATGACCGGGCTGGCCTGCCTGGCCCAGGACGATGCCAGCCAGCTGCTGCAATGGGCTGACGTGATCGGCGCCATGAGCTTCGAAGCGCTGCGCGGCCAGATCGATGCATTCGACCCCGAGATCATTGCCCTCAAGCCCCATCCGGGCATGCAGGTGGTGGGCGCGAACCTGCGCGCGTTGCTGGCCGACAGCGAAGTAATCGCGGCCAGCAAAGGCATCCGTACCCAGGACGCCCTGAGTATCCGCTCGATCCCCCAGGTGCACGGCGCCGCCCGCGACCAGCTGGCGCATGTACAGAAGCAGATCGAGGCCGAACTCAACGGCGCCAACGACAATCCGTTGCTGCTGGGCACGCCGGACGCCTTCCGGGTGGTTTCCCAGGCCAACCCGCACGGCCAGTCGGTGGCCCTGGCTGCCGACCTGCTGGCGATTGCCATGGCCGAGATCGGTGCGATCGCCGAGCGCCGCCTGGACCGCCTGGTCAACCCGCTGGTCAGCGGCCTGCCGGCGTTTCTGGTCAGCAACCCAGGGGTCAATTCGGGGATGATGATCGCCCAATATGTGGCCGCCTCGCTGTGCGCGCAGAACCGCCAACTGGCGCAACCGGCAGTGCTCGACAACTACGTCACCTCCGGGTTGCAGGAAGACCATCTGAGCCTGGGCACCAATGCCGCCCTGAAACTGCACCAGGTGCTGGAGAACTGCTTCCAGATTCTGGCCATCGAGTACCTGCTGGCCGCCCAGGCATTCGAATTCCTCAACGGCCAGCGCTTCGGCGTTGGTACCCATGCCGCTTGGCGCCTGCTGCGTGAGCAGGTACCGGCGTACCTGGAAGACCGCTGGCTGGCGCCGGACATCGCCCGCGCCGCCGCGCTGCTGAAATCCTCGCCCGCGCCGCAGCCTGTGCTGCCGGCCGCGCACTGAACAATAGAAAGGAGACGTTACGTGGAAGCCCTGAACCTCATCCCTGGCCAGCTGACCCTGGCCCAGCTGCGCCGCATCCACCAGGCGCCGCTGCACCTGAGCCTGGATGCCTGTGCCGGTGCGGCCATCGACGCCAGCGTTGCCTGCGTCGAGCAGATCATTGCCGAAGACCGTACCGCCTATGGCATCAACACCGGTTTTGGCCTGTTGGCCTCGACCCGCATCGCCAGCCACGACCTGGAAAACCTGCAGCGCTCGCTGGTGCTCTCCCACGCTGCCGGTGTCGGCGCGCCGCTGGACGATGACCTGGTCCGGCTGATCATGGTGCTGAAGATCAACAGCCTCAGCCGTGGCTTCTCCGGCATCCGCCGCAAGGTCATCGACGCGCTGATCGCGCTGGTCAACGCCGAGGTCTACCCGCACATTCCGCTCAAGGGTTCGGTGGGTGCCTCCGGCGACCTCGCCCCGCTGGCGCACATGTCGCTGGTACTGCTCGGCGAAGGCAAGGCCCGCCACAAGGGGCAGTGGCTGCCAGCCACCGAAGCCCTGGCGGTCGCCGGCCTCGAGCCGCTGACCCTGGCCGCCAAGGAGGGCCTGGCCCTGCTCAACGGTACCCAGGCTTCCACCGCCTATGCCCTGCGTGGCCTGTTCCAGGCCGAAGACCTGTATGCCGCGGCCATCGCTTGCGGCGGCCTGAGCGTCGAAGCGGCATTGGGCTCGCGCTCGCCGTTCGATGCGCGTATCCACGAAGTGCGTGGCCAGCGTGGCCAGATCGATACCGCTGCCTGCTTCCGTGACCTGCTGGGCGATTCCAGCGAAGTCTCGCTGTCGCACAAGAACTGCGACAAGGTCCAGGACCCGTACTCGCTGCGCTGCCAGCCGCAGGTCATGGGTGCCTGCCTGACCCAGCTGCGCCAGGCCGCCGAAGTGCTGGGCATCGAGGCCAACGCCGTGTCGGATAACCCGCTGGTGTTCGCCGCCGAGGGCGACGTCATCTCCGGCGGCAACTTCCACGCCGAGCCGGTGGCCATGGCCGCCGACAACATTGCCCTGGCCATCGCCGAAATCGGCTCGCTCAGCGAGCGCCGCATCTCGCTGATGATGGACAAGCACATGTCCCAGCTGCCGCCGTTCCTGGTGGAAAACGGCGGGGTCAACTCCGGCTTCATGATCGCCCAGGTCACCGCTGCCGCCCTGGCCAGCGAAAACAAGGCGCTGTCGCACCCGCACAGTGTCGACAGCCTGCCGACCTCGGCCAACCAGGAAGACCACGTGTCGATGGCCCCGGCTGCCGGCAAGCGCCTCTGGGAAATGGCCGAGAACACCCGTGGCGTGCTGGCCATCGAATGGCTGGGCGCCTGCCAGGGCCTGGACCTGCGCAAGGGCCTGAAGACCTCCGCCAAGCTGGAGCAGGCGCGCCAGGCGCTGCGCAGCGAAGTACCGCACTACGACCGTGACCGTTTCTTTGCGCCCGATATCGAAAAGGCCGTGGAACTGTTGGCCAAGGGCTGCCTGACCGGCCTGCTGCCGGCGGGTGTGCTGCCAAGCCTGTAATGCCCTGGGGCCGCTGTGCGGCCCCCTCGATCTCACGACCACAAAAACAACTCAAGGACGTGACATGCAACAAGCTCAAGGTCTCAAGCGTGGCCTGTCAGCCCGCCATATCCGTTTCATGGCCCTCGGCTCCGCCATCGGCACCGGGCTGTTCTACGGCTCCGCCTCGGCCATCCAGATGGCCGGCCCGGCCGTGCTGCTGGCCTACCTGATCGGTGGCGCTGCCGTGTTCATGGTCATGCGCGCGCTCGGTGAAATGGCCGTGCACAACCCTGTTGCCGGCTCGTTCGGCCACTACGCCAGCACCTACCTCGGCCCCATGGCCGGCTTCATCCTCGGCTGGACCTACGCTTTCGAGATGGTCATCGTCGCCATTGCCGACGTCACCGCCTTCGGTATCTACATGGGCTTCTGGTTCCCGGAGGTGGCCCGCTGGATCTGGGTGCTGGGCATCGTCTTCGTGATCGGTGGCCTCAACCTGTGCAACGTCAAGGTATTTGGCGAGATGGAATTCTGGCTGTCGCTGCTCAAGGTCGGCGCCATCGTCGCGATGATCCTGGCCGGCCTCGGCATCATGGCCTTCGGCTTCAGCCAGGCAGGCAACGGGCAGGCCGTGGGCATCAGCAACCTGTTCGAGCACGGTGGCTTCATGCCCAATGGCGTAGGTGGCCTGATCGCCTCCTTTGCCGTGGTGATGTTTGCCTTCGGCGGCATCGAGATCATCGGCGTCACCGCCGGTGAGGCCAAGGACCCGCAGCGCGTGATCCCCAAGGCGATCAATGCCGTGCCGCTGCGCATCCTGCTGTTCTACGTACTCACCCTGCTGGTGCTGATGTGCCTGTACCCGTGGCCACAGATCGGCAGCCAGGGCAGCCCGTTCGTGCAGATCTTCAGCAACCTGGGCATTGGTTCTGCCGCCGCCGTGCTGAACATCGTGGTGATTTCCGCCGCGATCTCGGCCATCAACAGCGACATCTTCGGCGCAGGCCGCATGATGTATGGCCTGGCCCAGCAAGGCCACGCCCCGCGCGGCTTCGGCAAGTTGTCCAGGCATGGCGTGCCGTGGATGACCGTGGTGGTGATGGGCGCTGCGCTGCTGATCGGCGTGCTGCTCAACTATCTGATCCCGGAGAATGTGTTCCTGCTGATCGCCTCGATCGCGACCTTTGCCACCGTATGGGTGTGGCTGATGATCCTGCTCACCCAGGTGGCGATGCGCCGCAGCATGAGCCGCGACCAGGTCGCCAAGCTGCAATTCCCGGTACCGTTCTGGCCTTATGGCCCGGCCATGGCCATTGCGTTCATGGTATTCATCTTTGGTGTGCTCGGTTACTTCCCCGATACCCAGGCGGCATTGTTCGTCGGCGTGCTGTGGGTGGTGTTCCTGGTGGCGTCCTACCTGCTGTGGTGCAAGCCGCGCGCAGGGCAGGGCCAGCCGGCAGCGGAGCCGGCCGAGCTGCACCGCTAGCAAAGGAGATTGTGCATGACAACCCTCTGGCAGCACTGCCATGTGGCAACCATGGCCGAGGGCCGTTACTCGGCCATCGAGGACGCGGCCATCGTCACCCGCGCCGGGCTGATCGAATGGATCGGCCCGCGCGCCGAGCTGGCGCCGGTCGAGGTTGAACGCACGGTGGACCTGGGCGGCGCCTGGGTCACCCCCGGGCTGATCGACTGCCACACCCACGCGGTGTTCGGCGGCAACCGCAGCGGCGAGTTCGAGCAGCGTCTGCAGGGCGTGAGCTATGCCGAAATCGCCGCCCAGGGTGGTGGTATCGCCAGCACCGTGCGGGCGACCCGCGCAGCCAGCGAAGACGAGCTGTTCGCCAGTGCCCGTCAGCGGGTCCAGGCGCTGATGCGCGATGGCGTGACCACTATCGAGATCAAGTCCGGCTATGGCCTGGACCTGGCCAACGAACGCAAGATGCTGCGCGTGGCCCGGCGCCTGGCCGATGAGCTGCCGCTGGCAGTGCGTAGCACCTGCCTGGCGGCGCACGCCCTGCCGCCGGAGTACGCCGGTCGGGCCGACGACTACATCGCCCACATCTGCGACGAAATGCTGCCAGCCCTGGCTGCCGAAGGCCTGGTGGACGCAGTGGATGCCTTCTGCGAGCACCTGGCGTTCTCCCCGGCCCAGGTCGAGCGGCTGTTCATCAAGGCGCGCGAGCTGGGCCTGCCGGTCAAGCTGCACGCCGAACAGCTGTCGTCGTTGCATGGTTCCAGCCTGGCGGCGCGCTACCAGGCGCTGTCGGCCGACCATCTGGAGTTCATGACCGAGGAAGATGCCATCGCCATGGCCAAGGCTGGCACGGTCGCCGTGTTATTGCCGGGGGCGTTCTACTTCCTGCGCGAAACCCAGTTGCCGCCGATGGACGCGCTGCGCCGCCACGGGGTGAAGATTGCCCTGGCCAGCGACCTCAACCCCGGCACCTCGCCTGGGCTGTCGCTGCGGCTGATGCTGAACATGGGCTGCACCTGCTTCCGCCTGACCCCGGAAGAAGCCCTGGCCGGCGTCACCGTGCACGCTGCCACGGCGCTGGGCCTGGGCGGCAGCCACGGCTCGCTGGAAGTAGGCAAGGTGGCCGACTTCGTCGCCTGGCAGATCGAACGCCCTGCCGACCTGGCCTACTGGCTGGGCGGTGACCTGCCCAAGCGCGTGGTGCGCCTGGGCCAGGAAATTCCCAATTGAGTGAGACACGATGGACAAGGTACTGAGTTTTCACCAAGGCCACCTGCCGCTGTTGATCAGCATGCCGCATGCCGGCCTGCGCTTGAGCGACGCCGTGCGCGACGGCCTGGTCGAGCCGGCGCGCAGCCTGCCGGATACCGACTGGCATATCCCGCGGCTGTACGATTTCGCCCGCGAGCTGGGTGCCAGTGTGGTAGCCGCTGAGTATTCACGCTTCGTCATTGACCTGAACCGGCCGGATGACGACAAGCCGCTGTATGCCGGCGCCACCACCGGGCTGTACCCGGCCACGCTGTTCGAAGGCGAACCGCTGTTCCAGCCCGGCATGCAACCGACAGGCGAAGAGCGTGCGGCCTATCTGGAGCAGATCTGGCGCCCTTATCACAGCACCCTGCGCCGTGAGCTGGACCGGCTGCGCGCACAGTTCGGCTACGCCTTGCTGTGGGATGCCCATTCGATCCGCTCGCTGATTCCGCACCTGTTCGACGGCAAGCTGCCGGATTTCAACCTGGGCACCTTCAACGGCGCCAGCTGCGATGCGGAACTGGCCGAGCGGTTGCAAGCGGTATGTGCCCAGGCGCAAGGCTACAGCCATGTGCTCAACGGGCGCTTCAAGGGGGGGCATATCACCCGTCATTACGGCGACCCGGCCAACCATGTTCATGCGGTACAGCTGGAACTGGCGCAAAGTACCTACATGGAGGAAACCGAGCCGTTCACCTACCGTGAAGACCTGGCCCGGCCGACGCAGCAGGTATTGAGGGGGCTGTTGCAGGCACTGCTGGCGTGGGGCGCTGAGCGGTACGGGCGGTAGACTTCGGCGGTTGAAAACGGCGACGCGATGCAGGGCATGCGCGTCGCCAGTCAGCAGGCCTCAGTTGCCAGCGTTGCTGTTGATCTGCGCGAGGGTGAGTTCACGCAGCAGCTCGCGCTCTTCCTGGTGCTTGTCTTCCAGCAGGCCTTGCTGCAGGTTCAACTCGTCCTGAAGCGGGTGGTCCTTGCTGGCTAGTTCAAGCACACGCATGCGGAAGCGTGCCTCTATTTCGGCAAAACGATCGGCATGTTCGACGCGCAGGCGCGTGGTCCAGTCGCTATTCGCCAGCATATAGTCGATCAGTGCATCGCTCAGTTCACTTTGGCGGACCTTTTCCAGCACGCTGGCCAGTTCACCGGCCGCCAGGTTCGCGGCACCTCGGAAACGCATTCTGTCGGAAAGCGGCAGGTCCAGCTCCCTGGCCAGTTCGCGGCGGTAGGCCAGTCTCACCGAGACGTGGTCACCCGAGCCAGTCCTGTGTTTGGCCAGTTCCTCCAGCTGATTGATGCGGAACAGTTGCAACAGGCGTCGGTGCAGTGCTTTCAGTGTATCGCCAGCGTCGATCAGCAGGTGCTGGTTCATCAGGTACAGTTCGATATCGTTGAATGTCTGCAGTGCACCATCATGGCAGGTGGGCACCACCTTGGTCACCGGGTGAGGCAAGGCGTCCACGGCGATTTGCTCCATGGTCGCGCGTTCTATCTCGTTGCTGGCTGCCGCCACCAGAACCAGGCGCACCCGCTCGCAGAAGGTGGTTCGGGTTTTGGGATCGGCGTAGGGAGCGGCATTGTGCAAACGGCCCACCAGGCGCAGCAGGTCACTGCCCTCCAGGCGTGCCCAGCAGTCCTGCAAGGCCTCGTTCTGTGCCTCGTTGCCGAGCATCCAGTCCTCCAGCCTGGGCGTATCGTCGCCGAGCAGGGGGAAGTGAGGGTGATCGAGGGAGCCTTCGCTCGAGGAATCGACCAGCTGCAGGTTACCGGGGATATCCAGGGCGAAGGAGTAGCTGTGCTGGCTGTCCGAGAATGCCCGCACGCGCAGGATGGTATCGAGTGGTAAGGGGTTGTCGAACAGCGCGATCGACGAAATCGGCATCGGGTTGTTCAAGTTCGACAGGATGTGCTCGGGCAACTGGCTGATATTGTTCGAGCTCAAGTCCAGCAGCTCGAGGGGCAGCAGGCTGTCACACCAGCTTGGCCAAGCCTGGAGGTTCATGTTGGTCAGCGCCAGTGATTGCAGGTTGTGGGATAACTGTGCTGGCACCTGGTTGATGGTCCCCACACGGTTGCCGGACAGGTCTATCGAGGTGAGCTGTTCCAGCCGCGCGAACACTTCCAGCATGGACTGGTCGATCTCCAGGCCCATGTTGCGAAACTCCAGGAAAGTAAGCTGCGGCAGGCGCATCAGGGCCGAGGCCAGTGCTGGGGTGGCTGCCTGGTGGCCATCGATGGTCAACCGGGTGACATTGGGAAAGCGCCGCAACAGTTCATCGAGCTGCGAAGCGCTGCCACGCAGACGGGTCAGGCTCAGCGCCCGTACGCGGTCGCCGAAGAACGCTGGAAGCCGTCGGGGAAAATGCTCGATGGCCACATCCTCGAGGTGCAGGCGCAGGTATAGCTGGCCCCGCTCCTGCTGCTGCCAGAACTCACTGATCGCGGTGCCGATGCGCTGCCTGTCCGCCAATGCTTCCTGGGTCAGCGGGTTGCGCGAACTGGAGGCGTGGGCCCAGCCATCGATCGCATCACGCATCTGCTGGCGCTCATTGCGGATACGGGTGAGTTGCTCGGTAAGCGCGGCAGACTGGTCGGTGCTGATACCGGACATGTCGACACGCTCATTGAGCAGCAAGCGCTGCAGGTCGTTCTCATTGATGCTGTTGCCCTGCAGCGAGATAACCGGCGGGGTGGCCATGGTGCCTGCTTCATTGAGCAGGAACGAAGGCAACGACCTGAGGTTGTTGTCGCGCAGGGACAAGTGGGCGATGCGCCCAAGGGCATCGCTGCCAATGCCGATGGGCCATTGGGACAACTGCATCTGGTTCAGGCCCAGGTAATCCAGGGACAGTTCGTGGAAACTCGGGCTGTTGTTCTGTGCCACGCGATTGCCGCTCAAGTCCAGGTAGCGCAATTGGCCGAGCCCCGACAGCAGGCTCAGGTCGCTTTCGGACAGCGCGATGTTCTGGTTGGTCAACGTCAGCCGCTGCAAGCCGGGCAGGGTCTCGGTAATGGTAGGAATGCTGAACAGGAAGGAGGATGGTGTGGCCCTGGGATCATAGGCCCGGCTGATTTCCAGGGACTCGATCCGTGGCATCTGGCTGAGCAGGCGTTGCAACAGGCGCTCGTTCTGCGCCCAGCCTGCCAGGGCGCCCGAAGGCAGGTCGACCAGGCTGAGGCTGCGCACGCGGGTATTGAAGAAGTCGGGCAAGGTCAGAGGAATGTCGGCCAGAGGAACGCGGGTAATCCGTAGCTCGGCGGCATGCCCGGCGCTTTCGTCCAGCGCGACGTCGTACCAGTGTTGCAGGATCGCTTCACGCAGGTTGTCGTAGTCGCGTGCTGCCTGGTCGGTTGCCGGGGAAATGGCTTCGCTCCAGTCATCCAGCCGGCTTAGCAGTTCGTTGCGTTGCTCAATCAATGTCTGCAGATGTTCGAGAATCTGCAGCGGTGTACGGCCGGTGCTGGAAAGCGCCAGCAGAATCTGCTCTGCCGAGCGGCCAGAGTGTGTGGCCAGCCCCGTGGCCTCGACGGCTTCGAGCAGGCGCTGGCGGGTGACGCCTTGTGCGGCCGCGCCGCCACCACTGAGCGGGTAGCCCAGGCGGCCATCGGCCAGGCGCATGGGGGAGCGGTAGCCGGGGCGTACAGGCTGCATGCCCAGAAGCATCCTCAGTGCCGGGCGGGGTAGTAACGGGCTTTCCTGTACCAGGCGCTCAAGCGCCTGCTGGTCGCTGATGCCCATTGTTGTCATGGCTACTGGCAGAGCTTCGTACAAGGCAGCGTAAAGGCTGGGGTAGACGCTTGGCACTGCATTCGACGGGCCATTGTCATGAACGATGTATCCTGCCTCGGCGTGGGTAATGGTTTTGTACGGAAGGCCACCCAGCGGGCCCAGCTCATAATCCTGAGCCGGCCATGCCCAGCGCTGCAGCAGCCGCACCCGGGTTTCTGCTGGCCAGTCCGGTAGCTGCGCCAGGGTATGCACGACCAACCGGTCGCTGTCCCAGTTCGGCACGCAGGACAGGTACAGCCCTTCGTAGGCACGGGCCAGGCGGATCTGTTGTCGGTAGACGCGAATTTCTTCGTTGAGGCGCAGGGGCATCTTGCCGTTGCCGAGCATCTGCAATTCTGTGGTACTGGCGGCGCGGGCCAGTTCATTGGCCACCACCGCCGGTAGTTGTGGGGAAACCCGCAGGAGGGCTTCGGCGCCTGGTGCGAGCGCGATCGGCAAGGCGGTGTAAGCCCTGTGGAATTCGGCAGATCGCGTGTCGGGTAGCAGGCGGAGAGTGTCGTCCAGCCTGAAGCGTTGCAAGGTATCTTCGAGCAGGGCCGGCAGCCGCTGGTTCGTTGCCAGGGCCCGGCGCAGCTGATCTTCGTCGCTGCCGCTGATGGCAACGATGCGTTGTAGCGTCGCCTCGTCGAAATACGCGTTCAAGTGGCCGATACGGCGCAGCAGCTGCATGCCTGACCAGCTCAGCGGTCGATCCGTTCCGAGCAACCAGGCGCCGGCGCCATTGTGCCGCAGTGGGGGTTGATAACGCCCAGGGTCTCGCGGGTGTTGCAGGCGGTATTCGCCGGTTACCGCTTCCTGCTCGACAATGTATTGGTCACCCTGCACAACCAGCCAGTGCCTGCCATCATGCTGGCGTAGGCCGAGCGCATCCGCTTCCAGGCCTTCGGGCAACGCCTCGGTGCTCCGGTATGGCGCAAGGTCGGGTTTCCACAGGCGAACCTGGCCATCGGTGGTTTCCACTTCTTCCAGTTCTTCGATGAATGAGGGCGTCTCCACCGGAATACGCTCTATTTCCGAGGCCTCGTCATCGCCGTCACCGACCTCTTGCCCCTCCACGGCAGTGCCGGCCTCATCGCCCCGTGCGCCCTTCAAGGCTTTGGCCGCCGCGCTGAACGCCGCCATGAGCGCCACGTTCTCGAACACATCGACCAGGTAGCCATAGGCGATGTCGCGTTCGTCGTTTTCCCAGGCTTCGATGCCGTCATATACCTCGGAAGCCAACTGGGCCAAACACACGGCAAGCATGGCCTCACCCAGCCCGGGCACGAAGAACCCGGCGATATTCAAGGCGGTCAACCCACGCCCCGCGATCAGTTCCCGGTGCGCTTGCGCGGTGCGCCGGTCGACGATCTCGGTGGGTATGGCATGAAACAGAACATCCTTTTCATGGCGTTGGGTTTTCTGGAAGGCCATGACGCCCTGGAACGCATGGCTGAAAGGCTTTGCCACGGGATACAGGGTGGCATGCGGATCTGCAACACGTTCTCGGATCCCTCGGGT
This sequence comes from Pseudomonas anuradhapurensis, assembly GCF_014269225.2. Classification (NCBI taxonomy): domain Bacteria; kingdom Pseudomonadati; phylum Pseudomonadota; class Gammaproteobacteria; order Pseudomonadales; family Pseudomonadaceae; genus Pseudomonas; species Pseudomonas anuradhapurensis. The sequence continues at coordinate 4,931,451 of NZ_CP077097.1, read as the reverse complement.
ACTCCAGCCCAGAGGTGTGAGTCGGTCCTTGAGGCGGGCGATGATCGAGGGTTTGTCGCGGTCGCCGATGTGTTTGTCCAGATAGTGGATATCGGCCTGCAACCTTTCGCCGAGTTCGGCAAACAAGGCTTCCTGGCTGGTGAACTCCTTGACGGGCAGCGTGCTGTCTTCCGGGATATACAGGGCCACGGCCTGATGATCGGCTGCTTGCAGCGTGATGAGCACGACGCCGGTCAGTTCTGCCTCCCACAAGTCGAGCAAGCTGAACGTGAGTGTCGAGTTGGCCGATGGCGCCTGGTCGAGTGGCGCGGCCAGGGCGGCGGCGTACAATGTTTCGCTGATGTCCCCCTTGAGCCGGGCGAAATGCAGCGATTGCCTGAACGCCGAAACCTCGGCGCGGCCCAAGGTTTCATAGACGGCCAGTGCGGCTTGGTCGGCGTCTGCTCGCGGCATGCCCGCTGGGTAGTAGATGGCATGCACTTGCTCATGGTACTTGCCGCCGATATCCAGGGTGCGACACAAGTCGGCAAACGCTTCGGCGGCGATCTCCACCGTATTGGTGATCGGCACGGTGCCCATGAAGCGGCGGTGATCGAGGATGACCGACTTTTTCAGCAAGGCATCAGGCGCATCCATGCCATGCTCCTCAGCGGCGGCCTGGTCGAAGTTGTGCAGCGCGCAGTGCAACAGCGAACGGGTGGCCCGATCGACCGCCTGACGGCTGTCGATCGCGTTACGGCTGTCGATCAGGCGGGCATCGACCAGGTAGGTGTTGCGTACGTCCAGGTCGAGTCCGAAGCGCTGCTTGATCGCCTCGGTCAGCGTTTCGCTGGCGTAGGTTTCCAGGTCGGGTAGCCGTTCGAACAGTTTCTGTACCTGGGCCTGGTGCTCGCGGTGGCGGGCATGTTCCTCCTGCCATGCTCTGGCGATGCCCGGTTGTCGCTGGATCGCCGCTGGCAGCCAGGCGGGGGCCTGTTGCCAGTTGCGCATCGCGCGGTGGGTTTCGGGCGGGGCAAGTTTGAGCCATGCGGGGATCTTGCGTTCGATGGTGGCGTAGTGAACGCCGGGCTGGGAAATCGCTGGGTTTGGCATATAGGCGGCCTTGCTTGGTAGGGCAAGTGACTATCACCGGCTTGCCTGGCCTGTGAGAGGTAGATATGTCTGCCGCTGCGCAGCGAACGTGTCAGAGAGGACGGTGCTGAAAGCGCAATTCAGGTTTATGATGGCCCACGGCCGAATAATCCTCACACGGAGTGCACAATGCAGACCCTGTACCCGCAGATCAAACCCTACGCCCGGCACGATCTGGCCGTGGAAGCGCCGCATGTGCTGTATGTCGACGAAAGCGGCTCGCCAGAAGGTCTGCCGGTGGTGTTCATCCACGGTGGCCCCGGGGCTGGCTGCGACGCCCAGAGCCGTTGCTACTTCGACCCGACGCTGTATCGCATCATCACCTTCGACCAGCGTGGCTGTGGCCGCTCCACGCCGCATGCGAGCCTGGAGAACAACACCACCTGGCACCTGGTCGAGGACCTGGAGCGAATTCGCGAGCATCTCGGCATAGACAAGTGGGTGCTGTTCGGCGGCTCTTGGGGTTCTACCCTGGCCCTGGCCTACGCCCAGACGCACCCCGAGCGGGTGCATGGCCTGATCCTGCGCGGCATCTTCCTGTGCCGCCCCCAGGAAATCCATTGGTTCTACCAGGAGGGCGCCAGCCGGTTGTTCCCCGACTACTGGCAGGACTACATCGCGCCAATTCCGCCGGAAGAGCGTGGCGACCTGGTCGCAGCTTTCCACAAACGCCTGACCGGCAACGACCAGATCGCCCAGATGCACGCCGCCAAGGCCTGGTCCACCTGGGAAGGCCGCACTGCCACCCTGCGCCCCAACCCGCTGGTGGTCGACCGCTTCTCCGAGCCGCAACGCGCCTTGTCGATCGCCCGCATCGAATGCCATTACTTCATGAACAACGCGTTCCTCGAGCCGGACCAGCTGATCCGCGACCTGCCGAAGATTGCCCACCTGCCGGCGGTGATCGTGCACGGTCGTTACGACGTGATCTGCCCGCTGGACAATGCCTGGGCGCTGCACCAGGCCTGGCCGAACAGTGAGCTGAAGGTGATTCGCGACGCCGGCCACGCGGCTTCCGAGCCCGGCATCACCGATGCCCTGGTGCGTGCTGCCGACCAGATGGCCCGACGCTTGCTCGACCTGCCGCTGGAAGAAGCATGAGGGGCCTGCTGCAGCGCGTGCGTGGCGCACGGGTCGAGGTGGCCGGGGAAATCGTCGGCGCCATCGACCAGGGGTTGCTGGTGCTGGTGGCGGTCGAACCCGGGGATTCGCCTGAGCATGCCGACAAGCTCTTGCACAAACTGTTGAACTACCGGGTATTCAGCGATGATCAGGGCAAGATGAACCTGTCGCTGAAAGATGTTGGCGGCGGGCTGTTGCTGGTTTCCCAGTTCACCCTGGCGGCGGATACCCGCAATGGCATGCGTCCGAGCTTTTCGACGGCGGCGCCACCGGCCCTTGGCGCCGAGTTGTTCGACTATCTTTTGCAGCAGGCCAAGGCCCGGCATGGCGACGTGGCGAGCGGGCAATTCGGCGCGGACATGCAGGTACACCTGGTCAATGATGGCCCCGTAACATTTATGTTACAAATATGAGGTCGAAAAACCCCCTGTTCACAGGAAAACAAGGGGTTTTGTACGATAAATAGTTGTTCCAGCCTGATGCGTTGTAACGCGACCTGCTGGATAATCGCGCGCTGCATGGGCCTGCGTTCGCAGGTTCGTTTCACTTTGACTCGAGCATTGTCTGGATCCGTTTGGGGAATCATTACGCCCTCACGGGGTCCGAACAGTGCTCGCCAACCCGGCATTTGTCGCTGGCCGTTGGTTTCATGATCTGTTTTCGGCGAGGGTTGCTCGTGATTGTTAGTCCACAAAAAGCATCAAGAATCCCCGGCAACGGGCTGCGCAAGGCTCTGATGGCCAGTGTGGCACTGGTCGGCCTGATGAGCGCGGGCCAGCTGTGGGCATTCAATCTTGACGATGTTGCAGCCAAGGCAAAGGATCTGGCCGGTCAGAAGTACGAAGCCCCAAAAAGCAACCTGCCGGCGGTGTTCCGCGACATGAAGTTCGCGGACTACCAGAAGATCCACTTCCTGCAGGAAAAAGCCGAGTGGGCCAAGGACAAGACCCCGTTCAAGCTGTCGTTCTATCACCAGGGCATGCACTTCGACACGCCGGTGAAGATCAACCAGGTCACCGCCACCAAGGTCGAGGAAATCAAGTACGACCCGAGCCGCTTCGAGTTCGGTGACGTGCCGCACGACCCGGAAACCACCAAGAACCTGGGTTACGCCGGTTTCCGCGTGCTGTACCCGATCAACAAGGCCGACAAGCAGGACGAGATCATGACCCTGCTTGGCGCCAGCTATTTCCGCGTGGTCGGCAAGGGCCACGTGTACGGCCTGTCGGCGCGTGGCCTGGCCATCGACACCGCGCTGCCGTCGGGCGAGGAATTCCCGCGCTTCACCGAGTTCTGGGTGGAGAAGCCCAAGCCGACCGACAAGCACCTGGTGATCTATGCGCTGCTCGACTCACCGCGCTCCACCGGCGCCTACAAGCTGACCCTGCGCCCTGGCAACGACACCGTGGTCGACGTGCAGTCCCGCGTGTTCCTGCGTGATCACGTCAGCCGCCTGGGCATCGCCCCGTTGACCAGCATGTACCTGTTCGGCCCCAACCAGCCGTCCAAGGTCCTCAACTATCGCCCGGCCCTGCATGACTCCGAAGGCCTGTCGATCCATGCTGGCAATGGCGAGTGGCTGTGGCGCCCGCTGAACAACCCGAAACACCTGGCCGTGAGCAACTTCAGCGTCGAGAACCCGCGCGGGTTCGGCCTGATGCAGCGCCAGCGCGCCTTCAGTGACTACGAAGACCTCGACGACAACTACCAGAAGCGCCCGAGCGCCTGGATCGAGCCGAAGGGTGACTGGGGCAAGGGTACCGTCGACCTGGTGGAAATCCCGACTGCCGACGAAACCAACGACAACATCGTGGCCTTCTGGAGCCCGGAGAAGCTGCCTGAGCCAGGCAAGCCGTTCGAGTACGCCTACCGCCTGCACTGGACCATCGACGAGCCGAAGTTCCAGGCCCCCGAGCTGGGCTGGGTCAAGCAGACCCTGCGCTCGACCGGTGACGTCAAGCAATCCAACCTGATTCGCCAGCCTGACGGCAGCGTGGCCTTCCTGGTCGACTTCGCCGGCCCGGCGCTGGCGGCCTTGCCGGAAGACACCGCCGTGCGCAGCCAGATCAGCGTCGGCGACAACGCCGAGGTGGTCGAGAACAACTTGCGCTATAACCCAGAGACCAAGGGCTGGCGCCTGACCCTGCGGCTGAAGGTCAAGGAAGCCAACAAATCGACCGAAATGCGTGCCGCGCTGGTGCGTGACGTGCCGGTCGAAAGCACCAAGCCTGCCGCGGATGCCAAGCAGGACAAGGCTGCAGCCAAGCATGCCAAGGCCGACAAAGCCGCCAAGGCCGAACAACCTGCCGCCGATGCGGCGCCCACCAACGGGACCCCGGCCACCACCGAGAAGGTGCTGACCGAGACCTGGAGCTATCAGTTGCCTGCCGATGAGTAACTCAAGCGCAAGGCCGGAATCGCTGCGCGAATACCTGGCCCATCTACCACTGAGCGACGAGCAACGGGCGGAACTCGCCAACTGCACGTCCTTCAGTGAGCTGCACCAACGCCTGGCGGCCAACCCGGCCGCCAGCTCTGCCGAGGCCGTGCAGGCCTCGGTGGGGCCGCGCCTGACCGTAGGCAGCGCCGCCGAGCTGGAGGACGCCGAAATGCTCGGCGTCGACGGCAGCGGCCGCCTGTGCCTGAAGATCGCCCCGCCGATCAAGCGCACCAAGGTCGTGCCCGAGCCATGGCGTACCAACGTGCTGATCCGCATGTGGCGGCGCATGACTGGCCGTACCAATGCACCGCAGCCGCCCAAGCGCGAGCTGCCGCCGGCCCGCTGGCGCACGGTCGGTTCGATCCGCCGTTACATCCTGTTGGCGCTGATGATCGGCCAGACCATCGTCGCCGGCTGGTACATGAAAGGTATCCTGCCGTACCAGGGCTGGTCGTTCGTGGACTTCGACGAAGTCGCCAACCAGCCGCTGTGGGACACCGTGGTGCAGGTATGGCCGTATGCCCTGCAAACCTCCATCCTGGTTCTGTTCGGCATCCTGTTCTGCTGGGTGTCGGCAGGGTTCTGGACCGCACTGATGGGCTTCCTCGAGTTGCTCACCGGGCGTGACAAATACAAGATCTCGGGAAGCAGCGCCGGTAATGAGCCGATCGCGCCCGAGGCGCGCACTGCGCTGGTGATGCCGATCTGCAACGAAGACGTACCGCGGGTGTTCGCCGGCCTGCGTGCGACGTTCGAGTCGGTAGCCGCCAGCGGCAACCTCGACCGTTTCGACTTCTTCGTGCTCAGCGACACCAACGACACCGACATCGCCGTGGCCGAGCAACAGGCCTGGCTCGACGTGTGCCGCGAAACCAAAGGCTTCGGCCGTATCTTCTACCGCCGCCGTCGGCGTCGGGTGAAGCGCAAGAGCGGCAACCTCGACGACTTCTGCCGTCGCTGGGGTGGCGAGTACAAGTACATGGTCGTGCTCGACGCCGACAGCGTCATGAGCGGCGAGTGCCTGAGCAGCCTGGTGCGCCTGATGGAGGCCAACCCGGACGCCGGCATCATCCAGACCGGGCCGAAAGCCTCGGGCATGGACACCCTGTACGCGCGCCTGCAGCAGTTCGCCACCCGCGTGTACGGCCCGTTGTTCACCGCCGGCCTGCACTTCTGGCAGCTGGGCGAGTCGCACTATTGGGGCCACAACGCGATCATCCGCATGAAGCCGTTCATCGAGCACTGCGCCCTGGCGCCGTTGCCGGGCAAGGGGGCGTTCGCCGGTGCGATCCTGTCCCACGACTTCGTCGAGGCCGCGCTGATGCGCCGCGCCGGTTGGGGCGTGTGGATCGCCTACGACCTGCCGGGCAGCTACGAAGAATTGCCGCCGAACCTGCTCGACGAGCTCAAGCGTGACCGCCGCTGGTGCCACGGCAACCTGATGAACTTCCGCCTGTTCCTGGTCAAGGGCATGCATCCGGTGCACCGCGCGGTGTTCCTCACCGGGGTGATGTCGTACCTGTCGGCGCCGTTGTGGTTCCTGTTCCTGGTGCTGTCGACCGCGCTGTTGGCGACCAACACGTTGATGGAGCCGCAGTACTTCATCGAGCCGTACCAGCTCTACCCGCTGTGGCCGCAGTGGCATCCGGAGAAGGCCGTGGCGCTGTTCTCCACCACCATCGTGCTGCTGTTCCTGCCCAAGCTGCTCAGCGTCATCCTGATCTGGGCCAAGGGCGCGACCGAGTTCGGTGGGCGGATCAAGGTCACCCTGTCGATGCTGATGGAGATGCTGTTCTCCATGCTGCTGGCGCCGGTGCGCATGATCTTCCATACCCGCTTCGTGCTGGCCGCGTTCCTCGGCTGGGCGGCGACCTGGAACTCGCCGCAGCGTGACGACGACTCCACGCCCTGGAGCGAAGCCGTGCGCCGGCATGGCCCACAGACCTTGCTGGGGATTGCCTGGGCGGCGCTGGTGGCCTGGCTGAACCCGAGCTTCCTGTGGTGGCTGGCGCCCATCGTCGGTTCGCTGGTGCTGTCGATCCCGGTTTCGGTGATTTCCAGCCGCACCCGCCTGGGCCTGGCGGCCAAGGACGAGAAGCTGTTCCTCATCCCCGAGGAATACGCCACCCCGCAGGAGCTGCTGGCGACCGACCAGTACACCCACGAAAACCGCTGGCATGCCCTGCATGATGGCTTCGTGCGCGCTGTGGTCGACCCGCGGCAGAACGCCCTGGCCTGCGCCATGGCCACGGCCCGTCACGGCCAGGCGGCACCGATCGAGGCGCTGCGTGCCGAGCGTGTGGCCAAGGCGATGGAGGTCGGGCCGAAGGGGCTGGACCTCAACACCCGCCTGGCCCTGCTCAGCGACCCGGTGGCGCTGAGCCGCCTGCACGAACAGGTGTGGGCCGAGCACAATGCGGCGTGGATCGATGTGTGGCGTGCATCGATAAAGAACGACCCGCATTCGCCGCTGTTGCCGCTGCATCCGGAGAATGAAGGCCAGCCGGCACTCGTCGGCGCCTGATCGGGCCTCTTCGCGGGCACGTCGGATCGCCGCACCGCCGCTCCCACAGGTACTGCACAGCCTTTGAGGCATGCGCTGTACCTGTGGGAGCGGCGGTGCGGCGATCCGACGTGCCCGCGAAGCTTTTAGGGCCTTGCCTCGATTTTGGCCAACAAAGTCCCCCCCAGCTCTAGGTCCCCGGGCCGCCATGCGTTAGCATCCCTCTCCGATATGCCGCATCGGCCAGTACGGCCGTGCCAACAATAAGATTCGCTACTTTTCTTGTTAGGGGACCTGGTGATGATCAAGAAATACCTTTCGCGACTGCTGGTCGGTGTCACCGCCCTGGTCGCGGTGACTGCGGCCCAGGCGGGGGCCATCGATGACGCGGTCAAGCGCGGCACCCTGCGGGTGGGCATGGACCCGACCTACATGCCGTTCCAGATGACCAACAAGCGTGGCGAGATCATCGGCTTCGAGGTCGACATCCTCAAAGCCATGGCCAAGTCCATGGGCGTCAAGTTCGAGCCGGTCTCCACCGCCTATGACGGCATCATTCCGGCCCTGCTGACCGACAAGTTCGACATGATCGGCAGCGGCATGACCCTGACCCAGGAACGCAACCTGCGCCTGAACTTCAGCGAACCCTTCATCGTGGTCGGCCAGACCCTGCTGATCCGTAAGGAGCTGGCGGGCGAGATCAAGTCGTACAAGGACCTGAACAACGAAAAGTACCGCCTGACTTCCAAGCTGGGTACCACCGGTGAAATGGTCGCCAAGAAGCTGATCGGCAAAGCCAAGTACCATGGCTATGACAACGAGCAGGAAGCGGTAATGGACGTGGTCAACGGCAAGGCTGATGCCTTCGTCTACGACGCGCCTTACAACGTCGTCGCCGTGGACAAGGCCGGTGCCGGCAAGCTGCTGTTCCTCGAAGAACCCTTCACCTACGAGCCGCTGGCCTTCGGCCTGAAGAAAGGCGACTACGACAGCATCAACTTCATCAACAACTTCCTGCACCAGATCAAGAACGACGGGACCTACGATCGTATTCACGACAAGTGGTTCAAGAACAAGGACTGGCTGAAGGAAATGGAATAAGGCCCAGGCCACAAGCCCGGCTTTATGACCCCGACGCGCAGGCAAACCCTGCGCGTTCGCATTTACGGAAGTACCCCACGTGATCAAACACAAGAAAGCCCAGTGGCCCTGGCATGGCCTGACCGCCCTGGTCCTGGTGGGCCTGGCGTTCAGCCTGTACCTGGCCACCTCGATGATTTCCTACGAGTGGCGCTGGAACCGCGTACCGCAGTACTTCGCCTACAAGGCCGAGGAGGCACAGCGCGCCGCCGGTTACGGTACCGTGCAGGAGATTGTCATCTCAGGTGACAGCGCTCGCGTCACGCTGAAGGACGAGAACGGTGACGAGCAGGTGCTCGACGTGGCCAAGGACAGCCTGCAACTGGCCCGTGGCGATGATGTCGCCGAAGGAGACCAGGTTGGCGTTACCCGCCACTGGGCCGCCGGCCCACTGGCCTGGGGCCTGTGGACCACCCTGTGGATTTCGGTGGTGTCCGGTGCCCTGGGCCTGGTCATCGGCCTGTTCGCCGGCCTCTGCCGGCTGTCCAGCAACCCGACCTTGCGTGACCTGTCGACGGTCTATGTCGAACTGGTGCGCGGTACTCCGCTGCTGGTCCAGATCTTCATCTTCTATTTCTTCATCGGCACCGTGCTCAACCTGTCCCGCGAGTTTGCCGGGGTGGCCGCGCTGGCGCTGTTCACGGGCGCCTACGTGGCCGAGATCGTGCGTGCCGGTGTGCAATCCATCGCCAAGGGCCAGAACGAAGCCGCCCGCTCGCTGGGCCTGAATGCGGGCCAGTCGATGCGCCATGTGATCCTGCCGCAGGCGTTCAAGCGTGTGCTGCCGCCGTTGGCCGGCCAGTTCATCAGCCTGGTCAAGGACACCTCGCTGGTCTCGGTGATCGCCATCACCGAACTGACCAAAAGTGGCCGCGAGGCCATCACCACCTCGTTCTCGACCTTCGAGATCTGGTTCTGCGTGGCAGGCCTGTACCTGCTGATCAACCTGCCGCTGTCGCACCTGGCCAGCCGGCTCGAGCGGAGGCTTGCGCAAAGTGATTGAAGTCCGTGACCTGCTGAAAGTCTTCGACACCCGTGGCCACGTGGTCCGCGCTGTGGATAACGTCACCACCCAGGTCGCCAAGGGCGAAGTGGTGGTGGTGCTTGGGCCGTCGGGTTCGGGCAAGTCGACCTTCCTGCGTTGCCTCAATGGCCTGGAGCATTTCGACCAGGGCCATGTGGCCATCGATGGCCTGCAACTGGCCGACCCGAAGACCGACATCAACGCCTACCGCCGCGAAGTCGGCATGGTGTTCCAGCACTTCAACCTGTTCCCGCACATGACCGTGCTGGAAAACCTGTGCCTGGCGCAAAAGGTGGTGCGCAAGCGCAACAAGGCCGAGCGCGAGGCCAAGGCCCGGGCACTGCTGGAGAAAGTCGGCATTGCGCAGAAGGCCAACGAATACCCGTCACGCCTGTCCGGCGGCCAGCAGCAGCGGGTGGCGATTGCCCGTGCCCTGGCCATGGACCCGAAAGTGATGCTGTTCGACGAGCCGACTTCCGCGCTGGACCCGGAAATGGTCGGCGAGGTGCTGGACGTGATGAAGGCCCTCGCCCAGGAAGGCATGACCATGGTCTGCGTCACCCACGAAATGGGCTTTGCCCGCGAAGTGGCGGACCGCGTGCTGTTCTTCGACCATGGCAAGTTGCTGGAAGATTCGCCACCGTCGGCATTCTTCGCTGCGCCGAAGGACCCGCGTGCGCAGGCCTTCCTGCGCCAGGTGCTGTAACCACCGGGGCGCTTTGCGCCCCTTTCGCGACACAAGGCCGCTCCTACCGGGAAATGCGCGCGACCCCAGGGGAAACCGCGATCACCTGTAGGAGCGGCCTTGCGTCGCGAAAGGGCTGCAAGGCAGCCCCGGCAATCTCAAATGCTGAAGCGCCTCACCATCCCCCGCAGCTGTTGCCCCAACTGCTCCAGTTCCCCGCTCGAAGCCGCGGTCTGCTCACTGGCTGCGCTGGTCTGATCCGACACGTCCCGCACATTCAGCACACTACGGTTGATCTGTTCGGCAACCACGCTCTGCTCTTCGCTGGCCGTGGCGATCTGCTGGTTCATGCCCTGGATGTTCGACACCGTGTCGGTAATCTGGCTCAGCGCATGCCCGGCGCGGCGGCTCAGTTCCACGCTTTGCTCGGTCAGGCTCTTGCTGTTGTCCAGTAGTCGGGTCACTTCGTCGGTGCCATTGTGCAAGCTGTCGATCAGTTGGCCAATTTCTTCGGTCGCGGTCGACGTGCGCTGGGCCAGGCCACGGACTTCGTCGGCCACCACGGCAAAGCCGCGCCCGGCTTCACCGGCCCGTGCTGCTTCGATTGCTGCATTCAGGGCCAGCAGGTTGGTCTGTTCGGACACCGACTTGATCACATCGAGGATGCTGCCGATGCGCTGGCTCTCGCCAGCCAGGTGCTGCATGGCCGCCAGGCAATGGTCCATCTGCCCGGCCAGCTGTTCAATCCGGCCGATGGCCTCGGCCACCACCTGGTCGCCCATCTGCGCCTGCTGGTCGGCATTGGTCGCGGCCAGCGAGGCCTGTTCGGCGTTCTGCGCGACTTCCTGCACCGTGGCGCTCATCTGGTTCATGGCGGTGGCCACCTGGTCGGTTTCCTCGCGCTGCTGGTTGATGCGCAGCTTGGTATCCTCGCTGCTGGTGGCCAGCTCCGAGGCGGCCTGTGACAGCTGGCCGACACCCTGGTCGATGCCGCCGATCAGCTCGCGCAGGCTCAAGGTCATGTCGCGCATGCTGCTTTGCAGCTGGCCCATCTCGTCACGGCGCTGCACGGCTTCGACCTGGCTCAGGTCGCCCTTGGCAATGCGCGCGGCTACGGCCAGGGTCTGGCGCAGGGGCTGGGTAATCTGCAGGGTGATCAGCCAGCCGGCCACGACACCCACCAGCAGCGCCAGCAATGCCACGCTGGTCAGCAGCGAGCGGGCGGCCAGGGCTTCGCTGTCGCGTTGCTCGACCTTGCGCTTGCCCAGTCCCAGGCTCACGGCACGCAATTCGTCGCCCATGGTTTCCAGGTTGTTCTGCAGCTGCTCGACGCGCACGGCGGCGCGGCGGTACTGGTCCAGGCTGGCGCGGTACTTGGCCAGTTCGGCCCCAGGCTGTTCGCTCAGGGCGCGGGGCAAGCCCAGCGGGGCAAGGCCTCTGAGCAGTTGTTCCAGGCTGCTGTCCGCGGCATCGAGGGCGCTGTTTCCAACCTTGGCGAAGTCCTCGACGGGAGAAAAGGTGTAGGCCGGCACCAGGCTCTGCTGGTTGGCACCGTCGATGTGCCGGCTTACGGTGTCCATCAGGCCGAGTACGCCTCTTTGCTGGCTATCGGCACCCATCCTCAGCAAGGCCTGGGTCTGCAGTTCGTCGATCGCATCGTTGAGTTTCTGCTCTTGGGCCTGCATGGCCTGGCGCAGGGCAATGCGGTCAGCGACGCTGCGTTGCAGTTCGCTGAAGTCGTCGCGCAGGCGCTGCAGCAAGGCCAGCTTTTCGCTGAGTATCTGCCTTGACTCGTCGACGTTGCTGCGTTGCTGCAGGGTGGCCAGCCTGTCGTTCAGCTGATCGAGAATGCTGGTTATCCGCGATCGGCTGGTGTCATCGTTGAGGACCCGGTAGGTGATGCGCTCTGCGCGCAGGTCCTTGGTCAGGTCGTTGATCAGGCCAATCTCGCTGAGTTGCTGCGAGCGCACGATAGCGCCATCCAGCGCGCGCCAGCCGCTGATCGTAGTGGCCAGGGTAAGCAGCAGCACCACGGCAAAGCCGAGGGCCAGCTTGGCACCGACACTGATGTTGCCGAGCTTGCGGTTGAGGTAGCCGAGCATGGTGAGTCTCCGTGCAATTGGGGGGAGGGCGTGCGGGCGCATTGCCAGCATCACACCTCTGCCAATCGGCAGCGGAGTTGTAGGACTTGACCTGATAATCAGGTAGGAAATTTCACTTCAGCAGGTAGGAATGATGTGCCTGTGCTGGGCCCTTCGCGGGTAGTGCACTGCCCTTGAGAGCGGTGGTATCCCTGTGGCAGCGGGTTTATCCGCGCAGAGGCCAGCACAGGCAGCCCATAGTTCAGGTCAGAGCCTGAACCGCCCCACCAAGCCCTGCAGGTGGGTACCCAGGCGCGCCAGCTCCACGCTCGAGCTGGCCGTCTCTTCACTCGCCGCCGAGGTCTGGTCGGAAATGTCCCGTACATTCATCACGCTGCGGTTGATCTCCTCGGCTACGGCCGTCTGTTCTTCCGCCGCCGTGGCGATCTGCTGGTTCATCGCCTGGATCGACGACACGGTGCGGGTGATGGTTTCCAGCGAGGTGCCGGCGCGGCGGGTCAGTTCGACGCTGCTGTCGGTCAACTGGCGGCTGCTGTCCATCACGCTGGCCACGCGCTGGGTGCCACTTTGCAGGCCGGCGATCAGCTCTTCGATTTCCTCGGTGGATTGCTGCGTTCGCTGGGCCAGGCTGCGTACCTCATCGGCAACCACGGCAAAGCCACGCCCGGCCTCGCCGGCACGGGCGGCCTCGATCGCCGCGTTGAGGGCCAGCAGGTTGGTTTGCTGGGCCACCGACTTGATGACATCGAGCACGCTGCCGATCTTGTCGCTCTCGGCCTTGAGCTGGTTCATCGCTTCGCTGGAATTGACCACTTCACCCGCCAGGCGCTCGATCTGCGCCACCGCTTCGCCCACCACGCGGTCACCTTCGCGGGCCTGCTGGTCGGCCATCAACGCGGCTTCCGAGGCCTGCTCGGCATTGCGTGCCACTTCGTGCACGGTGGCGGTCATCTGGTTCATCGCGGTCGCCACCTGATCGGTTTCGACCTTCTGGTTGTTGACCCCGGCGCTGGTCTGTTCGGTCACCGCCGACAGCTCCTCGGCGGCGCTGGCGATCTGCGTGACACCATCGCCGATACCGCTGATCAGTTCGCGCAGGCCCTGGGTCATGCGCTGCATGCTGGCTTGCAACTGGCCGAGTTCGTCGCGGCGTTGTACCTGCTGCTGCTGGGTCAGGTCGCCATTGGCCACACGTTCAGCGGCCTGCAGGGTCTGGCGCAGTGGGATGATGATCTGCCGGGAAATGCTCCAGGCCGCCAACAGGCCCAGGGCCAAGGCCAGCGCAGTGGCCAATGCCAGCAGGCGCTTGGCCTGGGCGGCGCCGGCATCGCGTACCTCGGTTTGCGAAGCGGTCATCGCCTGGCTGGTCTGCAGCAGCACCGTGCCGTGCTCAACCATGCTCTGCAGAGCATGCTCAGTGGCGGCCTGGGCATCGCCAAACTGGGTAAGCGCGTCGCGGTAGCCGGCCATGGCGGTGGCGGCATCGTCGAGGCTGGCGGCATGTTCTGCAGGTACCTTGGCCGGCAGCGCACGCAGCTCGGCCAGGGCCTGGTCAATCGCTTTCAATGCCGTTTGCTGGAAGTCGGCGTTGCCGCTGTAGGTGTAGCCGCGCACCTGGAAGCGCGCCTGCTGCAGCAATGCGCTCACTTCCACTGCATGCTGGTACTGGCTGATATCGCCGCCCTGTTGCAGCGCCCGTTGCACTTTGCCGACCAGTTCCGTGGCCTTGTCGGCGGTGTCGCCAAGCACACCGCGGCTGGCCTCGCGGCGCTGGCCGGCCTGCTTCAGCTCGCTGAACGCCTGCTGGTAGCCGCGCACGGCCTCACGCTGTTGCTCCAGCCGCTGGCGGTCGGCAGATTGCTCGATCTGGGTGAGCATCAGTTGCACCTGGCGGTCGAGATTGCCCAGGGCTTTTTCCAGCTCTGCCACCGAGGCGTCGTCACGCTGGCGTTGGTATTGCTGGCGGGCGATGCGCAGTTCCTGGGTATATTGCTGGATGAGCGAGATGTTACCCAGCTTGTCGCCACGGTTGACGATGCTGTCCATGCCGTACCAGCCAGTCAGGGTAATGGCCAGGGTCAATAGCAGCACGAGGCCGAACCCCAGCCCCAGTTTGCGACTGACGCTCACGTTGCCCAACGATTGGGCGATCCATTGATACATGTGAAACTCCCTGGCCGGCTTGGCAGCACAATATCTGTTGTTGTTGCCAAGGCCATCGGCGCGCGGGAGGGAAACTTTATGGGTAAAAGTTGACTTTTGCGTCAGAAAATTCGCGCGAGCAGCGCTGTCACTGCGGTCTCTACCCGCAGGATGCGCTCACCCAGTTGCACCGGCGCCAGGCCGGCCGTGCCCAACAGCTCCACTTCGTAGGGGATCCAGCCGCCCTCCGGGCCGATGGCCAAGGTCACCGCTTGCTCCACGGCACGCGGGCAGGCAGGGTAGGGGCCAGGGTGGCCGACCAGGCCCAAGGTGCCTGCGGCGATGGACGGCAGGCGGTCCTCGACGAACGGTTTGAAACGCTTTTCGATGATCACCTCCGGCAGCACGGTGTCGCGCGCTTGTTCCAGGCCGAGGATGAGGTTTTCGCGGATGCTGTCGGGGTGCAGGAAGGGCGTTTGCCAGAAGCTTTTCTCGACCTTGTAACTGTTCACCAGGATCAGCCGCGGTACGCCCAGGGTGGCTACGGTCTGGAACAGCCGACGCAGCATTTTCGGGCGGGGAACGGCGAGCACCAGGGTCAACGGCAGTTTGGCCGGTGGCTGCTGGTCGAAGACGACTTCCAGTTCGGCCTCGTGGGTTTCCAGGCGCACCACCGTGGCCTTGCCCATCAGGCCGTTGATACGGCCCACGCGCAGGTTGTCACCCACCGCCACGCGGTGGATCTCCTGCATGTGGGTGAAGCGCCGGTCGGCAAGAACGACGCGGTCGGCCGCGACGAAGTCGGCCTCTTCAAGGAGCAGCAGGTTCACGGTTGGGTCGCTGGTGGCTGGTCGTTATGGTCGTTGGCAGCATTGGCTTCGCTGCGCTTGCGGATCAGGCTGCCGCATAGCACACCGATCTCGAACAACAGCCACATGGGCACCGCCAGCAGGGTCTGGGAGAAGATGTCCGGCGGGGTGAGGACCATGCCGACCACGAAACAGCCGATGATCACGTAGGGGCGGATCTTCTTCAGGTACTTCACGTCGACTACGCCGATCCACACCAGCAGTACCACCGCCACCGGGATCTCGAAGGCCACGCCGAAGGCGAAGAACAGCGTCATCACGAAGTCCAGGTAGCTGGCGATGTCGGTCATCATCGACACGCCTTCCGGCGTGGCGCTGGCGAAAAAGCCGAAGATCAGCGGGAACACCAGGAAATAGGCGAAGGCCATGCCGGCGTAGAACAACAGGATGCTCGACACCAGCAGCGGGATGGCGATGCGCTTTTCATGACGGTACAGCCCGGGCGCGATGAAGCCCCAGATCTGCTGGAGGATGAACGGGATCGCCAGGAACAGTGAGACGATCATGGTCAGTTTGAACGGCGTCAGGAACGGCGAGGCCACGTCGGTGGCGATCATCGTTGCATTGGCCGGCAAATGTTCGCGCAGCGGTGCCGAAACCAGGGTGTAGATCTGCTGGGCGAAGGAGAACAGCCCGGCAAAGATCAGGAAAATGACGGCAACGCAGCGCAACAGGCGTGTGCGCAGTTCGGTCAGGTGCGATACCAGCGGCATCGGCTGGTCGTGTTCCGGGTTCTCGCTCATGGGGCTCGCGGCGGTTGGGGCGGTTCGGCAGGGGTGGCCGGGGCGGCAGCTGTGTCGACCGGCAGGGGCTCGAGCCCCGCAGGGGGCTGCACGGTTGCAGTGGTAACGGGCGGCTGCGCGGGTGGTGTCATCGGGTTGAGGATGCGCTTGGCTTCCTCTTCCATCTGCAGGATGTGTTCGTTGTGCAGCTGGCGACGGATCTCGTCAGCGCCGATTTCACGCTCCACTTCCATCTTAATGCTATTGAAGCTGCGCTTGAGCCGCCCGATCCACAGGCCTGCCGTGCGCGCGGCACCGGGCAGGCGCTCGGGGCCGAGCACCAGCAGGGCGACCAGGCCGACGAGCAGCAGCTCGCTGAAACTGATGCCGAACATGGGTCAGTCTTTCCGCTGTGGCTCTTGGACCGGCTGGGCCTGGCCTTCGATAGTGTGGCCCTGGTTCTGCTGGGCGGTGTTCTGCATTGGCGGAACGGGCTGGGCAGGCGGCGGGGTGTGCTCGGCCGGCTTGTTCTCTTCTTCGCTCATGGCCTTGCGGAAGCCCTTGATCGACTCGCCCAGGTCGCTGCCGAAGTTCTTCAGCTTCTTGGTGCCGAACACCAGGACCACGACGACCAGCAGGACGATCCAGTGTTTCCAGTCAAAGATACCCATTTTCGTACTCCTGAAAAATGTGTGTACAGCAAATCGATCCGGCAACACGCTCCCTGTGGGAGCGGACATGTCGAGGCGTCGAACCGCCGCGAGCACCGGCGTAGCCGGTGCCATGCACCGCGTCGGACTCTTCGCGGGCACGCCCGCTCCCACAGGCGCCCGTCAGGCAGTAGGCGTTCGTGCGGCCTTCTCATCGTGCCCGGACAGCCCGAAACGGCGTTCTAGTTCATCCAGCACGGCTTGCGGGTGCTGGCCCAGTGCGCTGAGCATCACCAGGCTATGAAACCACAGGTCGGCGGTTTCGTAGATGACATCGCTGTAATCCTTGCTGAGCGCGGCGTCCTTGGCGGCGATGATCGTCTCCACCGATTCTTCGCCGAGCTTCTCGAGAATCTTGTTCAGGCCCTTGTGGTACAGGCTGGCCACGTAGGAGCTGTCGGGTGCCGCCTGCTTGCGTTCTTCAAGCACTTCGGCCAGGCGATTGAGGGTGTCGCTCATGTCAGTGTCCTGCGCTGTAGATGGCATCCGGGTCCTTCAGGACCGGGTCGACGGTTTTCCACTGGCCGTCTTCGAAAACACGGTAGAAGCAGCTTTCACGGCCGGTATGGCAGGCGATATGGCCCAGTTGCTCGACCATCAGGATGATCACGTCGGCATCGCAGTCCAGGCGCATTTCATGCAGCTTCTGCACATGCCCGGACTCCTCGCCCTTGCGCCACAGCTTGCCACGCGAACGCGACCAGTAGATGGCGCGTTGTTCGGCGGCGGTCAGGGCCAGCGATTCGCGGTTCATCCAGGCCATCATCAGCACGCGTCCGGTCTTGTGGTCCTGGGCGATCGCCGGTACCAGGCCTTCGCTGTTCCACTTGATCTCGTCCAGCCAGTCTTTCATCGTCGACTCCAAGGCGGGCCCGCTCCTGTGCCGGGCCCTTTGCGCTAGTGTGCCAGCCATGCGCGCGGCTGGCTATTGGCGCACGATCAGGTAAAGGCCAGCGGCCAGCATCAACCAGGCCGGCCAGGCGCTTGGGGCGGCCAGGCTGGCAGCCTCGGCGGCGCCGGCGGCCAGCACCGCGCCGCCCCCCAGCAGGCCGGCACCGAGCAGGCGCAGCGGCCAGCGGTCGCCCTGGCGGCGACGTTCCGGCAGTTGCGGATCGTGCAGGTGCGGTTGCGACAGGCGTTCGAGCACGTCGCGGGCCATGTCGGCCAGGTGCGGCAGCTGTTCGACCTGGCTGTGGATGTTGCCAAGCACGGCTTTCGGGCTCATGCGGTCGCGCATCCAGCGTTCGAGGAACGGCTTGGCGGTACTCCACAAGTCCAGGTCGGGGTACAACTGGCGGCCCAGGCCCTCGATGTTGAGCAGGGTCTTCTGCAGCAGCACCAGTTGCGGCTGCACTTCCATGTTGAAGCGCCGGGCGGTCTGGAACAGGCGCATCAGCACCTGGCCGAAGGAAATATCCTTTAACGGTTTTTCGAAGATCGGCTCGCACACGGTGCGGATGGCGGCCTCGAATTCGTTGACCTTGGTATGTGCCGGTACCCAGCCAGAGTCGATGTGCAGCTGCGCCACGCGACGGTAGTCGCGCTTGAAGAAGGCGATCAGGTTGCGCGCCAGGTAGTCCTGGTCCTCGTCCGTCAGGCTGCCGACGATGCCGCAGTCGATAGCGATGTATTGCGGGCTCCAGGGCCGGACCGTGCTGACGAAGATGTTGCCGGGGTGCATGTCGGCGTGGAAGAAGCTGTCGCGGAACACCTGGGTGAAGAATACTTCCACGCCGCGCTCGGCGAGCATTTTCATGTCGGTGCGCTGGTCGGCGAGGGTGGCCATGTCGGTTACCGGGACGCCGTAGATGCGCTCCATCACCAGCACCTTCGGCCGGCACCAGTCCCAGTACACCTGCGGCACGTACATCAGCTCGGAGCCTTCGAAATTGCGCCGCAGCTGGCTGGCGTTGGCTGCTTCGCGCAGCAGGTCGAGTTCGTCGTAGATGGTCTTTTCGTAGTCACTGACGATTTCCACCGGGTGCAGGCGGCGGGCGTCGGCAGAAGCACGCTCGGCGCCTTTGGCGATCAGGAACAGCCAGGCAATATCGGCGGCGATTACCGGCTTGAGGCCCGGCCGGACCACCTTGACCACGACCTCCTCGCCGCTTTTCAGGCGGGCTGCATGAACCTGGGCCACCGAAGCGGAAGCCAGTGGCTCCACGTCGAAGCGGCTGAATACCTCACCCACCTTGGCGCCGAGCTGTTCCTCGATCAGCGCCACGGCCTGTTGCGGGTCGAATGGCGGTACGCGGTCTTGCAGCAACATCAGCTCGTCGGCGATGTCGGTTGGCAGCAGGTCGCGGCGGGTGGACAGCAACTGGCCGAACTTGATGAAGATCGGCCCCAGGTCCTGCAGGGCCAGGCGCAGGCGTGCGCCACGGTTGAGCTCGGACGGCTTGCGGGGCAGCCAGCGCCATGGCATCAGCAGGCGCAGGCTCATCAGCCACCATGGCAGCGGGTAGTCGAACAGCAGGTCATCCAGCCGGTACCGGATGACTACGCGCTGGATGCGGAAAAGACGGCGGACGGCGAGCAGCTTCATGCGTTATCGCTGGTATCAAGGGATTGGGAGAGGCGCTTGATGCGCGCCTCGAGGCGTTCTGTATCAAGCTTGAGGGCATCGAGTTCGCTGAAGGCGGCTTCGGCTTCGCGCTTGCCGACCAGGGTGCGGGATTCTTCGGCCAGGTATTCGGAGAGGTTCTGGCTGAAGCGCGCGAAGCCCTGACGGGTCCAGCGTGCACGCAGGCGGACGTGGCCTGCGAGCATGGCCGTGGCGACCGGGCCGAGCCAGCGCTGCAGTTCGTGTTCCCAGTCCAGTTCCAGGTCCTGCAGCACCCCGAACAGGTCGAGCAGCACGGCACTGTCGCCATGCAGTTCGACTTGCGGGCTGTGCAGCACGGCAGTCTTGTCCTTGGCCAGGGCCAGGTGCGCCAGGCTGCCGGCCGGGGCGCGCAGGCTGCAATCGACAGCGCCCTCCCAGTGGGCAGCCAGCATCAGGCCTTCTTCATCGGGCAGGATGAATACCTGCAGGGCCGGTTGGCGGCAGTCGATCTCGATGACCTTGCCTTCCAGCGCGGCCAGCCGCGGCAGGGCCGTGCTGTCCATGCGCAGGATGCGGTTCAGGCCATGTTCGACGCTGGCGAGCAGCCCGGCCAGCAGCATCAGGGCTTGATTCCCCGGTGCACGGCGACGATGCCGCTGGTCATGTTGTGATAAGTGACGCGGTCGAAACCGGCCTCGACCATCATGGCCTTGAGGGTTTCCTGGTCGGGGTGCATGCGGATCGACTCGGCGAGGTAGCGGTAGCTGTCCGCATCGTTGGTGATCAGCTTGCCGGCCAGGGGCATGAAGGCGAACGAGTAGGCGTCGTAGGCCTTGGACATCAGCTTGTTGGTCGGTTTGGAGAACTCCAGCACCAGCAGGCGGCCGCCCGGCTTGAGTACACGCAGCATCGAGCGGATCGCTTCGTCCTTGTGGGTGACGTTGCGCAGGCCGAAGGCGATGGTCACGCAGTCGAAATGGTTGTCCGGGAACGGCAGCTTCTCGGCATCGGCCTGGACGAACTCGATGTTGCCGGCCACGCCACGGTCGAGCAGGCGGTCACGGCCAACCTTGAGCATCGATTCGTTGATATCGGCCAGCACCACCTGCCCGGTCGGGCCGACCAGCCGCGAGAACTTGGCCGCCAGGTCACCGGTACCGCCGGCGATGTCCAGCACGCGGTTGCCGGCGCGTACGCCAGACAGCTCGATGGTGAAGCGCTTCCACAGGCGGTGCATGCCGCCGGAAAGCACGTCGTTCATCAGGTCGTACTTGGCCGCCACCGAGTGAAACACTTCGGCGACTTTCTTCGCCTTCTGGCTTTCAGGGACGTCCTGGTAACCGAAATGGGTGGTGGGTTCGGCTTGGTCGCCTTTGCGCTGGTCGTTCATATCGCTTCACCGGAAAAAATTACCGCCATTCTAGGGCGAACGGGCGGATTTGTCTTGGCGGGGTGTGCCAGTGGGCAGGGGCGGGCATAATGCCCATTATGTCTTCATCCTCAGGAACACCTGCATGACTCAGATCAGCGTCGAACGCAAACACTCCCTCGGCCGCGATGCCGCCCGTGCCAAGGCCGAAGCGCTGGTAGACAGGCTGGTCCGGGAATACGACCTCAAGGCGACCTGGAACGGCGACCGGGTCGATGTGGCGCGCAGTGGTGCCAACGGCAGCGTGCATATCGGCGAAGACAGCATCCGCGTAGAGCTGAAGCTCGGCATGATGCTGTCGATGATGAGCGGCACGATCAAGGGCGAGATCGAGCGGGCACTGGACAAGGCCCTGGCCTGATCGTTTGCCGAGCCCTGCAGTCACCTTAGGCTCTGTGTGAAAAGCCTTGATACTCGGTGGTGCTGCGTTGAAAACAGCCTCGGAATGCTCATTTACAACCCGTAAACTCCGCTTCCTCGGCTGTTTTCGCCTTGCCTGACCTTCGTCTCAAGACTTTTCACCCAGAACCTAGGGTGAAGATTCTAATTTCCCTCTCTATCTTGTGCTCAAGCCCAACCTCCATGGGCGGTTCCCCCCCCACTCATGAGCATGAGGTACAGAGCATGGCCAAAGTGACTGTGAAGAAAAAGGACGACGCCCCGGGTACGCTGGGCGAAGTGCGTGGCTACGCGCGCAAGATCTGGCTGGCGGGTATCGGCGCCTATGCACGCGTGGGCCAGGAAGGCTCCGACTATTTCAACGAGCTGGTCAAGGCCGGTGAAGGTGTCGAGAAACGTGGCAAGAAGCGTATCGACAAACAACTGGACGCGGCCAACAACCAGATCGATGAAGCGACCCAGGCCGTTAGCCGTGTCCCAGGGCGGGTCGAAATTCAACTCGACAAAATCGAAAAAGCTTTCGACGCACGGGTAGGGCGCGCCTTGAATCGCCTGGGCATTCCGTCTAAACATGACGTTGAGGCGTTGTCCATCAAGCTTGAACAGCTGCATGAGCTGCTCGAGCGCGTCGCGCACAAACCATAAGGAGAGCAGGATGGCTGGCAAGAAGAACACCGAAAAAGAAGGCAGCTCCTGGGTCGGCGGGATCGAGAAATACTCCCGCAAGATCTGGCTGGCGGGGCTGGGTATCTATTCGAAGATCGACCAGGACGGCCCGAAGCTGTTCGACTCGCTGGTGAAGGATGGCGAGAAGGCCGAGAAGCAGGCGAAGAAAACCGCTGAAGATGTTGCCGAGACTGCCAAGTCTTCGACCACTTCGCGGGTGTCTGGCGTGAAGGACCGTGCATTGGGCAAATGGAGCGAACTCGAAGAGGCTTTCGACAAGCGCCTGAACAGCGCCATTTCGCGCCTGGGTGTGCCGAGCCGCAACGAGATCAAGGCCCTGCACCAGCAGGTGGACAGCCTGACCAAGCAGATCGAGAAGCTGACCGGTGCTTCGGTTACGCCGATTTCGTCGCGCACCGCTGCTGCCAAACCGGCTGCGAGCAAGGCGGCGGCCAAGCCACTGGCCAAAGCGGCAGCCAAGCCTGCGGCAAAAACCGCAGCGGCCAAACCGGCAGCCAAGCCTGCGGCCAAGGTTGCTGCGGCCAAGCCAGCCGCCAAACCGGCAGCGGCCAAGCCTGCTGCGGCGAAGAAGCCTGCGGTGAAGAAGCCTGCGGTGAAAAAAGCCCCGGCCAAACCGGCAGCCGCCAAGCCAGCAGCCCCAGCGGCCAGCGCCGCCCCGGCCGCGACCGCAGCTCCGGCACCTGCCGCTGCCCCGGTCAGCAGCACGCCGTCGGCACCAGCGGGCACCGGTCCCCTGATCTGATACCGCGTCGCCTGCTTCGCGGGCATGCCCGCTCCCACAGGTTTATCGCAGAGCCCTTGGTTTGTGCGATCCCTGTGGGAGCGGGCGAGCCCGCGAAGGGCTGCAAAGCAGCCCCAGTCAAACGGGAGGACTCAGTTGGCTGGCATCATTGTTACCCCTCCAGATACCGCACCGCCAACTGCTCCGCCGCCGCTCGCGCCTGCGCCTGCAAATGCGGCGCCACCAGCATCATCACCTGATACACCACAATACCCACGTCCCCCTCGCGCCCCAGCACGCGCTGATAATCCAGCGAGAACATCAGGGTCAGGGTGATCTGCTCCACCAGTTGCCCCAGCGCCTGGGTCTCGCTTTCGACCTGCCCCTGGCCCTTGAGGCTGGCCAGCAACGCTGCGAGCGTACGCTTGAGCGCGTTGATCAGGCTGCGCATGCCGCGCGCCAGCTTGGGCAGGCGCCCGGTCAGGTTCGACAGGTCCTGGAACAGAAATCGGTACTGCGCCATGTGTTCGACGATCAGGTGCAGGAACAGCCAGTAGTCTTCGGCGTCCAGGCGCACCTCGAGCGGTGGGTCGAGCAAGGGCATCAGCGCCTCTTCGAAGCGCTCGAACAGGCCCAGTACCAAGGGCTCCTTGCCGTGGAAGTGGTAGTACAGGTTGCCCGGGCTGATGCCCAGTTCGTTGGCGATCTCCAGGGTGGATACGTTCGGCTCGCCCTGCTGATTGAACAGCTGCAAGGCGCACTCGAGGATACGGTCGCGAGTCTTCATCCCGTCGGCAGGCTCAGCGGGTCATCACGTAGGTACCCGGTGCGGGCCCCAGCGGTGGGTATATGGCATTGCCCAGCTCGCTGCGCGGTGCCTTGAGCGGGCCGGAGCGCGGGGTGATCCAGTCCAGCCACAACGGCCACCAGCTGCCTTCGCTGCGCTTGGCGTCGTGGAACCAGGCGCGCGGGTCGCCGGGCAGCTTGGGGTTCGCCAGGTAATAGGCCTTGGGGTTGCCAGGCGGGTTGATGATGCTCTGGATATGCCCGCTGTTGGCCAGCACGAAACGCCGGTCGCCACCCAGCAGCAAGGCCGAGCGGTATACCGCGTCCCACGGGGTGATGTGGTCGTTGCTGCCGGCGACGGTGAAACTGTCCAGGTCGACCTTGTGCAGGTCGATGGGCGTACCGCACACCTCCAGACCGGCCGGATGGGTCAGCGGGTTGAGCTTGAAGAAGTCCAGCAGGTCGCCATGCAGCGCAGCGGGCAGGCGCGTGCTGTCAGCGTTCCAGTAGAGGATGTCGAACGCCGGTGGCGTCTTGCCGAGCAGGTAGTTGTTGACCCAGTAATTCCAGATCAGGTCATTGGGCCGCATCCAGGCGAATATCCGTGCCACCTCGGCGCCGTCCAGCACGCCACGCTGGTAAGAGCGGCGCTTGGCGGCCTCGATGGTTTGTTCGTCGGCGAACAGGCTGGCGGGGCTTTCGAACTTGCTGTCCAGCAGGCTTACCAGGTAGGTGGCGCTGCGCACCCGGCGCAGCTGGTGCCTGGCCTGCAGGTGGCCTTGCAGCGCGGCCATGGTCAGGCCGCCGGCGCAGGCACCCATCAGGTTGGGGTCGCGATTGCCGCTGATGCTGCGGCAGGCGTTGAGTGCCTCTTCCAGCGCTTGCACGTAACTGGACAAGCCCCATTCGCGGTGGCGCGGTTCGGGGTTGCGCCAGCTGACCATGAATACCTGCAGGCCGCTCTTGAGCATGTATTGCACGAAGCTGTTGGTCGGGCCCAGGTCGAAGATATAGAACTTGTTGATTTGCGGCGGTACCACCAACAGCGGGCGTGCATGTTGTTTTTCGCTCATCGGCTTGTACTGGATCAGCTCCAGCAAGTCGTTGCGAAACACCACTGCGCCAGGTGTAGCTGCCAGGTTGCCGCCCACTTCAAAGGCGCGCTCGTCCACCTGGCGGGGCAGGCCGTCGTTGTGGCGCAGGTCGTCGAGCAGGTGGGCCACGCCGCGCACCAGGCTCTGCCCGCCGGTATTGAACAGTTCCTTCACCGCCAGCGGGTTGAGCAGCGAGTTGCTTGGTGCCAGGGCGTCGTTGACCAGATTGAACAGAAAGTGCGCCCGCGCCCGGTCATCGTCGTCCAGATAGCTTTCCTCGATCCACAGGCGGGTCTGCTTCTGCCAGGCCAGATAGGCCTGCAGGCCGCGGCGGTAGAACGGATTCTGGCTCCAAGTAGGATCGTTGAAGCGTGGGTCGCGCGGGTTCGGCTGGTAAGGCGTGTCCCCCAGCAGCACGCGACCCAGTTGGCCGCCCAGGGCCAGTAGATGGTGGGCGGTATGCAGCGGGTGGCGCAGGCCATGGCGGCTGACATTGCGCAACGTGGACAACAGGTCACGCCCGCGCAGGCCGAGGATGGCGTTCTGCACATTCATGCGGGTGGCGGGAAGCGTTGGCGTTCCTTTGGCCGGTTTGTCTTTCATGGCAACACTCCCTCGTCTGAGCCGTTTCGCTGTCGAGACCTTCGCGGGCAATGCCCGCTCCCACAGGTTCAGCGCCGTCCCTGTGGGAGCGGGCGCGCCCGCGAACAAGGCCGCATCGATCTACCCGCCCGAAGCCGGGCGAGGGTGCATGACGGCGCGCTGTCGTTCTTGCTGAAGGAAACTCATGATGATCGGGGCGACGGCCTCGGCCCGGGTGATCAGGAACAGATGACCGTCGTCGATAATGTGTAGCTGGGCATTGGGAATCCGCCAGGCCAACAGGCGCATGTTGATCAGCGGGATCAGCGGGTCGTCGTCACCGGCCAGTACCAGGGTTGGCTGCTGGATCTTGTGCAGCCAATGGATGCTGGTCCAGCCAAGCCCGGCGAACAGTTGCCAGTAGTAACCCATCTTGCCCCCGGAGCGCACCTTGGCGGCATGCTGCATGGCCAGGTCCGGATCGCGCCGGAAGCCACCGCCATAGATCAGCGGCGCAATGCGGATAACGTGCGACGGTTGTACGTAGCGGCGCGGGCTGGCCATCATCCACAGCACCTTGGGCTTGCCTGGCACCATCACGGCACCGGCGGCGGTAGCAGCGAGCACCAGCTTCTTGCAGCGTTCGGGGTAGTCGTGGGCGAACTGCTGGGCCAGGGCACCGCCCCAGGACACGCCGATGACGTTGACCTGGCCGTAATCGAGGTAATCCAGCATCCGTGCCGTGAGCTTGGCCAGCCCGGGGAACCGGTACGGGTGGCGAGGCGTTGACGAACCGCCGACCCCGGGTACATCGAAGGCGATGACTTCCAGGTCCGGGTCCAGTGCTTCGATGAACGGGAACACCAGCTCCAGGTTGGCGCCGATACCGTTGAAGATCAGCAACGGCGTCAGGTGCGGCTTGCCCGGGCGGACGGCGGTACGGATGGACTGGTTATCCAGCTCTACAGTCCTGAAGATATAGGGTTGCGGCATGCGCATGACTCTTGGGTGAATGAACACCGTGGCGCCCGCAGGTGGCCACGGCGCTGCAGCTCAACGCTCGTGAACGTACGTACCCGGGGCGGCTTCGCCGGCGGCGTAGGCCCGGTTGCCCAGGCGCGTCGGCGCCTTCTTCAGCTCACCGGCGCGCTCGGCCAGCCAGCTTTGCCAGTGCAGCCACCACGAGTCGGCATGCTTGGTGGCATTTTCCTGCCAGGCCAGCGGGTCACCCGGGCGGTCGGCACCGGTCATGAAGCGCGCCTTGGGGTTGCCCGGCGGGTTGAGGATGCTCTGGATATGCCCGCTGTTGGACAACACGAATTCGATCTTGCCGCCGAACAGGTGCGCCGAGCGGTAGCACGACTGCCACGGAGTGATGTGGTCAGCGGTGCCGGCCACGCTGAAGATGTCGCATTGCACCTGCTTCAGGTCGATCGGTGTGCCACACACTTCCAGGGCATTGGGGCGGGTCAGCGGGTTGCTCTTGAACATTTCGATCAGGTCGCCATGGAAGGCGGCCGGCAGGCGCGTGGTGTCGTTGTTCCAGAACAGGATGTCGAACACCGGCGGCTCGTTGCCAAGCAGGTAGTTGTTGACCCAGTAGTTCCAGATCAGGTCGTTGGGGCGCATCCAGGCGAACACCTTGGCCATCTCGCTGCCTTCGAGCACGCCGGCCTGGTAGGAGTGGCGCTTGGCGGCCTCCAGGGTCTGCTCGTCGACGAACAGCGCCACCTGGGTATCCACGGTGGTATCCAGCACGCTTACCAGCAAGGTCAGGGCATTGACCTTGTTCTCGCCCAGGGCGGCATAGTGGCCCACCAGGGCGGTGCAGGTAATGCCGCCGGAACAGGCGCCGAGCATGTTCAGGTCCTTGCTGCCGGTAATCGCCAGCACCGCGTCGACGGCTTCCTTGAGCGCATCGATGTAGGTCGACAGGCCCCATTCGCGCTGGGCCTTGGTCGGGTTGCGCCAGCTGATGATGAAGGTCTGTTGCTGCGAGCGCAGGCAGTAGCGCGCCAGGCTCTTTTCCGGGCTCAGGTCGAACACATAGAACTTGTTGATCTGCGGCGGCACCACCAACAGCGGGCGGGCGTGTACCTGCTCGGTGATCGGGCTGTACTGGATCAGCTCCAGCACATCGTTGCGGTACACCACGGCACCTTCGCTGGTGCCCAGGTTCTTGCCCACTTCGAAGGCATCCATGTTCACCTGGCTGGGCATGCCACCGTTGTTGACCACGTCCTTGGCCAGGTTGGACAGGCCGTCCAGCAGGCTCTTGCCGCCGGTTTCGAAGAAGCGCTTGACCGCCGCGGGGTTGGACAGGGTATTGGTCGGCGCCATGGCCTCGGTCATCAGGTTGATGACGAACTGGCCGCGGCTGATGTCCTGGGGCGACAGGTCGCTGCTACCGATCCAGTCCTGCAGCTCCTTGCGCCAGGCCAGGTAGGTCTGCAGGTAGCGGCGGTAGAGCGGATTGTGGCTCCAGGCCGGGTCGTTGAAGCGACGATCATCGCTTTCCGGGGCCAGGCTGGATTTGCCCAGCAGCACATTCTTCAGCTCCAGGCCGAAGTGGGCCACATGCTTGGCGCTGTGCAGCGGTTGGCGCACGGCC
This sequence comes from Pseudomonas anuradhapurensis, assembly GCF_014269225.2. Lineage (NCBI taxonomy): Bacteria > Pseudomonadati > Pseudomonadota > Gammaproteobacteria > Pseudomonadales > Pseudomonadaceae > Pseudomonas > Pseudomonas anuradhapurensis. The sequence goes on along the minus strand of NZ_CP077097.1, from coordinate 4,904,007 downwards.
TGGCGCAGCACGGTACGTGCCGAACTCAACAGGTCCTTGCGACGAATACCGATGACCGGGTTCAGCCCCAGGGTGTTTTCCGAGGCTTGCCGCTGCAGCTCATCGTTGTTCTTGTTACTCATCTACGACGCTCCGTTGTCCTGAGACGAGTACCGGTTTGCTGTGACGGGTGCACAGTGCTGAGCCCGGTACTGCTACTCGGGTGACCAGTGATAAGGAACAGCGGTGCTGCGAGGGTGCTGATTACCTGCAAGGTGATGCAGGGAACTTGCCACTCCCCATTGGTTACCCGACTTTCATGTAATGCGCAAGACAGCCCTTCATTGGGCTGTCTGTAGGGCATTCAAACAGATGATTCTAGAAAATGCGCTCTAAACCCCGGGGCCCTTGCGCTAGAGCATCAGTTTGACCACCGACTCGGCGGGGTCGCGGGATTTGCCGGCCTTGTGCAGCTCATCGAGGTACTCGGCCCACAGTTGTTCCTGGCGCAGGCACAGCTGTTCGAGGTATTCCCAGGTGAACAGGCCGCTGTCATGGCCGTCGTCGAAGACCAGTTTCAGTGCATATTGGCCGGCAGGCTCCAGGCCGCTGAGGCCGACGTTGATCTTGCCGAACTGCAGGATGGGGTTGCCGTGGCCCTGGACCTCGGCGGAGGGGGAGTGCACGCGCAGGAATTCGGCGGGCAGATGGTAGACCTCGCCGGGGGCATAGGTGAGGCTGAGGGTTTTCGAGGCTTTGTGCAGGTTGATGGCGGTGGGCAGGCGGGCCATGGGCAGAATCTCTCGGGAGCTGATGAAGCAAGCTTCCAGCTTATGATGGAGGGATTCAAGGGCCTCTTCGCGGGTACGCCCGCTCCCACAGGATCATCACATGCTTTGGGTCTGTGGTGATCCTGTGGGAGCGGGCGTGCCCGCGAAGCAGTCGACGCCGTTTTTACAGGATGTAACGCGACAGGTCTTCGTTCTGCGCCAGCTCACCCAGGTGGCTGTTCACATAGGCCGCGTCGATCTGGATCGGCGCTTCGTCATGGGTGCTGGCCAGGTCGCCGGCACTGAACGACACCTCTTCGAGCAGGCGCTCGAGCAAGGTGTGCAAGCGGCGGGCACCGATGTTCTCGGTCTTCTCGTTGACTTGGTAGGCGATTTCGGCCAGGCGCTTGATGCCGTCCGCCAGGAACTCGATGTTCAGCCCTTCGGTCTTCAGCAGGGCCTGGTACTGTTCGGTCAGCGACGCGTGCGGCTCCTGCAGGATACGCTCGAAGTCTTCCGGGGTCAGGGCCTTGAGTTCCACGCGGATCGGCAGGCGGCCTTGCAGCTCCGGCACCAGGTCGCTCGGCTTGCTCAGGTGGAACGCACCCGAGGCAATGAACAGGATGTGGTCGGTCTTGACCATGCCCAGCTTGGTATTGACGGTGCAGCCTTCGATCAGCGGCAGCAGGTCACGCTGCACGCCTTCGCGGGACACGTCGGCGCCGCCAACGTTGCCGCGCTTGGCAACCTTGTCGATTTCGTCGATGAACACGATGCCGTGCTGCTCGACCGCTTCCAGGGCCTTGGCCTTGAGTTCTTCCTCGTTGACCAGGCGGCTCGCTTCTTCGTCGCGAACCATCTTCAGCGCTTCCTTGACCTTCAGCTTGCGGGCCTTGCGCTTGCCTTTGCCCATGTTGGCGAACAGGCTCTGCAACTGGTTGGTCATTTCTTCCATGCCGGGCGGCGCGGCAATTTCGACGCCCACGGCATCGGCGACTTCGATCTCGATTTCCTTGTCGTCCAGCTGGCCTTCGCGCAGGCGCTTGCGGAACAGCTGGCGGGTGTTGGAATCGGTGCTGGTCTGCGCGGCTTCCTCGGCAAAGCTGCTGACCCGTGCCTGTGGCAACAGGGCATCGAGGATGCGATCTTCGGCGGCATCTTCGGCGCGGTGGCGCACGCGGATGATTTCTTGCTCACGCAGCATTTTCAGCGCGGCATCGGCCAGGTCGCGGATGATCGACTCGACGTCGCGGCCGACGTAGCCCACTTCGGTGAACTTGGTGGCCTCGACCTTGAGGAACGGCGCATTGGCCAGCTTGGCCAGGCGGCGGGCGATTTCGGTCTTGCCGACGCCGGTAGGGCCGATCATCAGGATGTTCTTCGGCGTTACTTCGGCACGCAGCTCGGCAGGGAGCTGCATGCGCCGCCAGCGGTTGCGCAGGGCAATGGCCACGGCGCGCTTGGCGTCATCCTGGCCGATGATGTGGCGGTTGAGTTCGTGGACGATCTCGCGGGGGGTCATGGACATGATCAGTTGGGTCCTTGGGCAGATGAGTCAGCGTGGAAAAGCCCCCGCACCGGGCGGGGGCGCCAGAACAGCTGAATCACTCGGCCAGGTCCTGCTCCTCGATGGTCAGGTTGTGGTTGGTGAAGACGCAGATGTCGCCAGCGATGTTCAGGGCGGTCTCGGCGATTTCCCGGGCGGAAAGGTCGGTCTTGTTCAGCAGGGCGCGTGCAGCGGCCTGGGCGTATGCACCGCCGGAACCCATGGCGATCAGGCCGTCTTCGGGTTCGACCACGTCGCCGTTGCCGGTAATGATCAGCGAGGCATCCTTGTTGGCTACCGCCAGCATGGCTTCCAGGCGGCTCAGGGAGCGGTCGGTACGCCATTCCTTGGCCAGTTCGACGGCAGCACGGACCAGGTGACCCTGGTGTTTTTCCAGCTGGCCTTCGAAGCGCTCGAACAGGGTGAACGCATCGGCGGTGGCGCCGGCGAAGCCCGCGATGACCTGGCCGTGGTACAGGCGGCGCACCTTCTTGGCGTTGCCTTTCATCACGGTGTTGCCGAGGGATACCTGGCCGTCGCCGCCCATGACGACTTTGCCATTACGGCGGACAGAAACGATGGTGGTCAAGGGAGAGTCTCCACGCAGCGGGGCGAAAGTGCCTGATGCAGACTCATATGGGGGTGGGGGGAAAGATTTCAACCGTAGGGGATGAATGGTCGCGCTTGGCAGGGGGCACCGTGCAAGGGCATTCGCGGGCATGCCCGCTCCCACAGGGGACAGTGATCTGCTGTGGGAGCGGGCGTGCCCGCGAATGGCTTTTACTCAGGCCTCGTGGCAGACATGCCCGTCGACCAAGGTATACCGCACCGCACCCGGCAGGCAGTGGCCGATGAACGGGCAGTTCTCGCCTCGCGAGAACCACTGCTCGCCAGCCACGGTCGAAGCTTGCGGGTCGAACAGCACCAGGTCGGCGGCGCCGCCCGCCTTCAGCTCGCCGGCCGGCAGGCGCAGGGCCGCTGCTGGGCCGCTGCTCAGGCGTGCCAGCAGGGTTGGCAGGTCGAGCAGGCCGTCCTGCACCAGGGTCATGGCCAGTGGCAGCAGCAGTTCGACGCTGCTGATGCCCGGCTCGGTGGCACCGAACGGGGCCAGCTTGGCGTCGCGCTCGTGTGGCTGGTGATGGCTGGAAATCGCCTGGATCACCCCCGACTTCACTGCCTCGCGCAGGCCGTCACGGTCGGCAGCGGTGCGCAGCGGTGGTTGCACGTGGTAGAGACTGGAGAACTCACGCAGCGATTCGTCGGTGAGGATCAGCTGGTACAACGCTACGTCAGCGGTCACCGGCAGGCCTAGCTGCTGGGCCTGCTCGATCAGCCGCGCGCCTCGGGCGCTGGTGATCTGGGTGAAGTGCGCACGTACGCCAGTCTGCTCCACCAGCAGCAGGTTGCGTGCCAGGGCCACGGTCTCGGCGGTTTCCGGGATGCCCGGCAGGCCGAGGAAGCTGGCCATGGCACCTTCATGGGCCAGGCCGCCCTGGGCCAGGTCGCGGTCCTGGGAGTGGAACACCACGGTCAGGTCGAAGGTGGCAGCGTATTCCAGGGCGCGCGCCAGGGTACGGTTGTTGGGGATTTCCTTCAAGCCGTTGCCGAAGGCCACGCAGCCGGTGTCGCGCAGGGCCACCAGCTCGGCCAGCTGCTCGCCTTCCAGGCCCTTGGTCAGGGCGCCGATCGGGTAGACCTTGCTGTTGGCGGCCTCGCGGGCGCGGTCAAGGATCAGCTCGGCCACCGCCGAAGTGTCCAGCACCGGCCTGGTCTGCGGTGGGCAGCACAGGCTGGTGACCCCGCCAGCCACGGCAGCGCGGGTTTCGCTGGCGATGTTGCCTTTGCGGCTGTAGCCCGGCTCGCGCAGCGACACGCCGAGGTCTACCAGGCCAGGCGCGGCGACCAGGCCGGCGGCGTGGATCGTGCGGCTGGCGTTGAACCCGGCCGGGGCGGCGCCGATGGCGGCAATGCGACCGCCGTCGAGGTGCAGGTCGGTGACCTGGTCGAAGCCACTGTTCGGGTCGATGACCCGGGCGCCGAGAATACTGACGGTCACTGGGCGTTCTCCTGCTCGAATTGACGTTGCGCGTTCTGCCCGCTCATGGCCATGGACAGCACGGCCATGCGCACGGCGATACCGTAGGTGACCTGGTTGAGGATCACCGAATGCTTGCCATCGGCCACCGCCGACTCGATTTCCACACCGCGGTTGATCGGGCCGGGGTGCATGACGATGGCATCGGGCTTGGCGCCGGCCAGGCGCGCGGTGGTCAGGCCGAACAGGCGGTAGAACTCGCCTTCGCTGGGCAGCAGGCCGCCGGCCATGCGCTCACGCTGCAGGCGCAGCATGATCACCACATCGACGTCCTTCAGGCCTTCGGCGAGGTCGGTGTAGACCTTCACCCCGTACTGCTCGATACCCACGGGAATCAGGGTTTTCGGGCCGACCACGCGAATGTCCGGGCAGCCCAGCGCCTTGAGTGCGAGCATGTCGGAGCGGGCTACGCGCGAGTGCAGGATGTCACCGACGATGGCCACCGACAGGTTCTCGAAGCTGCCCTTGTGGCGACGGATGGTGAGCATGTCGAGCATGCCCTGGGTCGGGTGCGCATGGCGGCCGTCACCGCCGTTGATCACCGCAACCTCGGGGCACACGTGCTCGGCGATGAAGTGCGCGGCGCCGGAGTCCGAGTGGCGTACCACGAACATGTCGGCGGCCATGGCTTCGAGGTTGCGCAGGGTGTCGAACAGGGTTTCGCCCTTGCTGGTCGAGGAAGTCGACACGTTCAGGCTGATCACGTCGGCCGACAGGCGCTGGGCTGCCAATTCGAAGGTAGTACGGGTACGGGTCGAGTTCTCGAAGAACACGTTGCACACGGTCTTGCCGCGCAGCAACGGGACTTTCTTCACGGCCCGGGCACCAACTTCGAGGAAGGAGTCGGCGGTGTCGAGGATCTCGGTGAGCAGTTCGCGGGGCAAACCGTCGAGCGAGAGGAAGTGGCGCAGCTGGCCCTGATCATTGAGCTGCAGCGGGCGCTTGGCGTCGATTGGCGTCATCGCGGGGGGGACTCTTAAAGGGCGGAAGCGTTGGCGAGGTCCTGGCGCTCGAGGGCGAGCGGTGCGGGTCCGGTCAATTTTACCCGTTCATGGGCCGCCAGCGACAGGGTGGCGCCGAGCACATTCGGGCGAATAGGCAGTTCTCCGGCATCCAGGTCCAGCAGGCAGACCAGGGTGACGCTGGCCGGGCGGCCATAGTCGAACAGTTCATTGAGCGCGGCGCGGACCGTGCGGCCACTCATCAGCACATCATCCACCAGCACCAGGTGCTGGCCCTCGACCTCGAATGGCAGTTCGGACGGGCGCACCTGGGGGTGCAGGCCGTTCTGGCTGAAGTCGTCGCGGTAGAACGAGACGTCCAGGGTGCCCATGGGGCTGCTGTCGCCCATGGCTTCCTGCAGGGCCTGGGCGACCCAGACGCCGCCCGTGCGGATACCGATATAGCGTGGCTCGGCAATTGCCCGGCGGGCCAGGTGGGCGCGAAGGTCGACAGCCATCTGCCGAATCAGCTCGGCGGGATTGGGTAGGCTCATTGCGGGCTCCTTGGAAGGGTGCGCCGGGCTGGCCCGGCGGCAAAGATGATCAGGTGTTGGCCTCCAGCCAGCCTTGCAGCAACAGTGCGGCAGCAATGGCATCGACCGGGTTGTCACGGTAGCTGCCGCGCTGGCCGCCACGGGCCATGCGCTCGCCTTTGGCCTCGAAGGTGGTCAGGCGCTCGTCGTGGGTGTGCACCGGCAGGTTGAAACGGCCGTTCAGGCGGCGGGCGAATTTTTCTGCGCGGGCGCTCATTTCGCTGGGGGTGCCATCCATGTTCAGCGGCAGGCCGACAACGATGGCATCAGGCTTCCACTCGACAATCAGCTTTTCTACCTGGGTCCAGTCCGGCACACCATTCTGTGCCTTCAAGGTGCACAGCTCGCGGGCCTGGCCGGTGACTACCTGGCCGACGGCTACGCCGATCTGTTTGCTGCCGTAGTCGAAACCCAGCAGCAGGCGTGGTTCGGGCTGCAGTTCGGCCATCAGGCGTGGCCCGCCTGACTGGTCAGCAGGTTCAGGTTGATGCCCAGGCTGGCGGCTGCGGCTTCCAGGCGCAGGTCGCTGGCCAGGCCGAAGATGATTTCCGGGTCGAACGGGCAGTTGAGCCAGGCATTGTCGGCAAGCTCGGCTTCCAGCTGGCCCGGTTCCCAGCCGGCATAACCCAGGGTAATCAGGCTCTTCTGCGGCCCCACGCCTTCGGCGATGGCGAACAGCACATCCTGCGAAGTGGACAGTGACAGGCCCTGGAGTTCGACGGTGGCCTGGTAGCTGCATTCGCTGCTATGCAGCACGAAGCCACGGTCGGTCTGCACCGGGCCGCCTTGGTAGATCGGCACCTGCAGGGTGCTGGCTGGCGGCGCTTCGTCCGGGCGCAACTGTTCGAGGATGTCGGCCAGGTTGAGTTCCTGTGGCCGATTCACCACCAGCCCCATGGCGCCATGGGCGTTGTGCTCGACGATGTACGTGAGGGTCTGGGCGAAGTTCGGATCGGCCATGTGCGGCATGGCGATCAGAAACTGATGCTTGAGGTAGCTCGGCGTGAGGTTTTTCATGGAGGATAGTGTGGCGCCAGGTGGCGAGGCTGACAAGGTGCGGATTTGTGTCGTCGTTTTGGTTCGGGCGTTAGGGGCTTGGCGTCTGTCAGGCCTGACGCCGCCTGCTCGCGATGCACCGCGCGGGCGGCGCTCGATATCCGTACCAACCCGTTCCCGTGTCCAGCGACAATGCTCAGTTACTGGACAAACGGTCCCCGCGGGCAAAGCGCCAAGTGCGGATGATTTCCAGCCGGTCGAACTCGGCCAGGTCGCCAGTAAACGGCGCGAACGGCGCCGCCAGCCGCACGATGCGCTGGGCCGCCTGGTCGAGCACCGGCTGCCCGGACGACTCCAGCACCAGCACCTCGTACAATGAGCCATCGCGGTTGATCGACACCATCATCCGCAGGTTGCCGTAGATCTGCTGCCGCCGCGCCTCCTCGGGGTAGTTGAGGTTGCCCACCCGCTCGACCTTCTTGCGCCACTCTTCCTTGTACCAGGCGCCCTTGTCGCGCATGGTCGATGCGGCATTCAGGCGATGGATGCGCGGGCGCTTGGCATACATCTGCTGTTCGTTGGACAGCTCGGCTTCGAGGCTGGCGATCTGGCTCGACAGCTGCGAACTGTCGAACTCCGGCGTGGCGGCCGCAGGTTTTGGTTGCGGCTTGCTTTCCTTGGGCTTGGGCTCGACCTTCTGCGCTTTCGGCGCCTTGGTCGCCACAGCGGATTTTTCCGGCACCGGCGGGGGCGCCACTTCGGGCTTGGCCGCAGGCGGCGGGGTGACCTTGTTGATCTTGCTGTCCTGGAACGGCGCCACCTCGGTGGTGGTGGGTACCGCCTTCTTGTCCAGGGTGCCGCTACCCTGCTGGTTGTCCTGGGCCTGGAAATCGGCCTTTTCCGGCCGCTTCTCGCTCTTGAACGAGGCCAGGGTGATGTCCATGGTCTGGCGGATTTCCGCCGGCTTGACCACGGTGAAACCCACGCCAAGGATCAGCGCCAGGTGCACCAGGGCAGCCAGGAACAGGGTAAAGCCAAGCCGATCCACCGGGCGAACGCGCGGTGGCAGCAGGTCGGCGGGGATGTCGGCAGGCAGCGTCATCAGGTATCCAGCAACCGCAGGGCGGGGCAGCAGCTCAGTCGAAAAGGACCGGCATCATACCCCACTCCGCGCATTTGCTCCGCGTCGGCGGTCAGCGCGCCTTGAGCTTGCGATCAATGGCATCCATCAGCTTGCCACCAATGTCGGTGTTGTAGGCCGCGTCGATCTCGCGGATGCAGGTGGGGCTGGTGACGTTGATTTCGGTGAGGTAGTCGCCGATCACATCCAGGCCGACGAACAGCAGGCCCTTTTCGCGCAGGGCAGGGCCGACCTGGGCGGCAATCCAGCGGTCGCGCTCGGTCAATGGGCGCGCCTCGCCACGGCCACCGGCCGCCAGGTTGCCACGGGTCTCGCCGCTGGCCGGGATGCGCGCCAGGCAGTAGTCGACTGGCTCGCCGTCGATCATCAGGATGCGCTTGTCGCCATCCTTGATTTGCGGCAGGTATTCCTGGGCCATGATCTGCTGGTTGCCGTGCTGGGTCAGCGTTTCGAGGATGACCGACAGGTTGGGGTCCTCCTTGCGGTGGCGGAACACCGAGGCTCCGCCCATGCCGTCCAGCGGCTTGAGGATCACGTCGCCACGGCTATCGGCGAATTCGCGCAAGATGTCGACGCGGCGGCTGACCAGGGTCGGCGCCATGCATTGCGGGAACTGCGTGGCGAACAGCTTCTCATTGCAGTCGCGCAGGCTCTGCGGGCGGTTGACCACCAGCACACCCTCGCGCTCGGCCTGTTCCAGCAGGTAGGTGCTGTAGACGAACTCCATGTCGAAGGGCGGGTCCTTGCGCATCAGCACCACGTCCAGCTCGGCCAGTGCGCTGTCCTGCTCCTCGCCCAGCTCGAACCAGCGGGCCGGGTCGGCGAACACCTTCAGCGGGCGCATTTGCGCGCGGGCCTGGCCGGCACCCAGGTACAGGTCGCGCTGCTCCATGTAGAACAGGCTCCAGCCGCGTGCCTGGGCGGCCAGCAGCATGGCCAGCGAGCTGTCCTTCTTGTAGGAGATGGACGCGATGGGGTCCATGACAATGCCGAGGCGAACGCTCATGGGGTGGTTCCTCTTGGCGGCGCGTGGCCGCGGTAGATCGAAAGTAAAGTGGCTCAGGGTGGCGCCGTGAACGCCGCTGGTCAAGGGGCGTGGTAGATGGAACGGGCACCCGGAGTGTGCTAAAAATGCCAGTCATAGCGCTGTGCAACAGGCCTTTGGGGCTGCTGCGCAACCCTATCGCGACGCAAGGCCGCTCCTACAGGAGATCGCGCTCCCTTGTAGGAGCGGCCTTGCGTCGCGATAGGGGCGCGCAGCGGCCCTACGATTTCCGCATTATCAGCGACGGTAGCCCAACAGATGGAACAACCCCTGAAGGTGATGGTGATCGACGATTCGCGCACGATCCGCCGCACCGCACAGATGTTGCTCGGCGAAGCGGGCTGCGAGGTGATCACCGCCAGCGATGGCTTCGATGCCCTGGCCAAGATCGTCGACCACCAGCCCAGCATCATCTTCGTCGATGTGCTGATGCCGCGCCTGGACGGCTACCAGACCTGTGCGGTGATAAAGCACAACAGTGCCTTCAAGGACACCCCGGTCATCCTGCTGTCGTCGCGTGACGGCCTGTTCGACAAGGCCCGCGGCCGGGTGGTCGGGTCCGACCAGTTCCTGACCAAGCCGTTCAGCAAGGAAGAATTGCTCGATGCGATCCGTGCCCACGTGCCCGGTTTCGCCGCAGCTCAACAACACGCACCCTGACTGCGCCCCGCCATGGCACGGTCTTTCTTTCCTGATGGGGAAACAGCATGGCCCGAGTTCTGATTGTCGACGACTCGCCGACAGAGATGTACCGATTGACCGGATGGCTGGAAAAGCACGGCTTCCAGGTGCTCAAGGCCAACAACGGTGCCGATGGCGTGGCCCTGGCCCGGCAGGACAAGCCAGACGCGGTGCTGATGGACATCGTCATGCCCGGCATGAACGGCTTCCAGGCTACCCGGCAGCTCAGCAAGGACCCGGAAACCAGCGCCATCCCGGTGATCGTGGTTACCACCAAGGACCAGGAAACCGACCGGGTCTGGGCTACGCGCCAGGGCGCCCGTGACTTCCTCACCAAACCGGTGGAGGAGGACGCCTTGATCGCCAAGCTCAAAGAGGTGCTGGGGGCTTGACCACCCGCCCGCAGGGCGCGTCGCTGACCGCCTTCGAGTTGTTGCTGGACATCGACCGGCGCTGCCGCCTGCTGGTCGCCGACCAGCCGCCGCAGGACCAGCGCCTGCAACAGTGGAGCGGCATCGGCTTCCGTATTGCCGGCCAGTGGTTCGTGGCGCCGATGGGCGAGGTCGCCGAGGTGCTGCGCGAACCGCGCAGTAGCCGTGTACCCGGCGTGCAACCGTGGGTGTGCGGGGTGGCCAACCTGCGTGGTCGGCTGCTGCCGGTGATGGACCTGAGCAGCTTCTTTGGCCTGGGCCAGGCCGCCCCGGGCAAGCAGCGGCGGGTGCTGGTGCTGGACCACGATGACCTGTTCGTCGGCCTGCTGGTGGACGAAGTCCTGGGCCTGCAGCACTTTGCCCTGGACAGCCTGCAGTTGTCGCCACCGCAACCGCTGATCCACGCCGCTGCGCCCTTCGTGCAGGGGCACTTCCCGCGTGAACGCAACTGGGCGATCTTCAGCCCCTTCGCCCTGGCTCAGGCGCCGGGCTTTCTCGATGTGGCGTTATAGGACCTGCGAACGTGAACAAGCCTGCCCCTCCCGTCACCGCGACCACCGTGACCCCACGTACCCGCAGCATTGCGCAGATCACCGTACTGTTCCTGATCCTGATCCTGTCGATCATCCTGCTGTTCGCCAACTTCGCCTACCTCAACACCCAGTCCAACTACGACAAGCAGTACATCGGCCATGCCGGCGAATTGCGCGTGCTGTCGCAACGTATCGCCAAGAATGCGACCGAAGCCGCCACCGGCAAGGCGCTGGCGTTCAAGCTGCTGTCGGACTCGCGCAACGATTTCGAACGGCGCTGGGGTTACCTGCGCGAAGGTGACAAGTCCACCGGCCTGCCACCGGCACCACCGGCGGTGCGTGACGAGATGGAAGCGGTACGCCGTGACTGGGAAAACCTGCGCAGGAACACCGACACCATCCTGGCCAGCGAACAGACCGTGCTGTCGCTGCACCAGGTGGCGGCGACCCTGGCCGAGACCGTGCCGCAGTTGCAGGTGGAATACGAAAAGGTGGTGGAGATCCTGCTGCAGAGCGGGGCCCCGGCCAGCCAGGTGGCGGTGGCCCAGCGCCAACTGCTGCTGGCCGAACGCATCCTCGGCTCGGTCAACACCGTGCTGGCCGGCGACGACAGCGCAGCCCAGGCGGCCGACGCCTTTGGTCGCGATGCCGGGCGCTTTGGCCAGGTGCTGGAGGGCATGCTCAACGGTAACGCGGCAATCCAGGTGACCCGCGTCGAGGATGCCGACGCCCGCACGCGCCTGGCCGAAATCGCCGAACTGTTCCAGTTCGTCGCCGGCTCCGTGGACGAGATCCTGGAAACCTCGCCCGAGCTGTTCCGGGTACGTGAAGCCGCAGGCAACCTGTTCAGCCTGTCGCAAACCCTGCTCGACGAGGCCTCGCACCTGGCCAACGGCTTCGAGAACCTGGCCGGCGGGCGTACCCTCGACACCGTTGGCGGCTACATCCTCGGCTTGCTGGCGCTGGCCTCGATCATCCTCATCGGCCTGGTCATGGTGCGCACCACCAACCGCCAGCTGCGCGAGACGGCGGAGAAGAACGAACGCAACCAGCAGGCGATCATGCGCCTGCTCGATGAAATCGAAGAACTGGCCGACGGCGACCTGACCGTGACTGTGTCGGTAACCGAAGACTTTACCGGCGCCATCGCCGATTCGATCAATTATTCGGTCGACCAGCTGCGCGACCTGGTCGCTACCATCAACCACAGTGCGTTGCAGGTCGCCGCCGCCGTACAGGACACGCAGAACACTGCTCGCCAGCTGGCCAAGGCCTCGGAACACCAGGCCGAGCAGATCAGCGAGGCGTCCGAGGCAGTCGGCGACATGGTCGAGTCGATCGATCGGGTTTCGGCCCACGCCTACGAGTCGGCGAAGGTGGCCGAGCGCTCGGTGGCGATCGCCAACAAGGGCAACGAGGTGGTGCACAACACCATCAATGGCATGGACAACATTCGCGAGCAGATCCAGGACACCGCCAAGCGGATCAAGCGCCTGGGCGAGTCCTCCCAGGAAATCGGCGATATCGTCAGCCTGATCGACGACATTGCCGACCAGACCAACATTCTTGCCCTCAACGCGGCGATCCAGGCCTCGCTGGCCGGTGAGGCCGGGCGGGGTTTTGCCGTGGTCGCCGATGAAGTGCAGCGCCTGGCGGAACGTTCATCTTCGGCCACCCGACAGATCGAGGCGCTGGTACGCACTATCCAGGCCGACACCAACGAGGCGGTGATCTCCATGGAACAGACCACCGCCGAAGTGGTACGCGGTGCGCGCCTGGCCCAGGATGCGGGCGTTGCCCTGGCCGAGATCGAAGGGGTTTCGCAGAACCTCGCCGACCTTATCCACAGTATTTCCGACGCTGCCCAGTTGCAGACTTCGTCGGCCGGGCAGATTTCCCACACCATGGCGGTGATCCAGCAGATCACCGCACAAACCTCCGCCGGCTCCAGCGCCACTGCCGACAGTATCCGCCACCTGGCTCGCATGGCCAGCGAGATGCGTCGTTCGGTGTCCGGGTTCACCCTGCCGCCACCTGCAGAGCCCATGACGAGCCCTAGTGAAGCGCCGCGCTGAGGAATGCCAATGGCCGTAGCTGCAATAAGCCCCGAACGCCACGATACCGTGGCGCTGGCCTGGACCAAGGCCGCCATCCTCGACTGCCTGGCCCAGGCGCGCCAGGCGCTGGAGCGCTTTGCCGGTGAACCGGGTGACCTGTCGATGCTGGCCTTCGTGGTCGACAACCTGCACCAGGTGCACGGTTGCCTGCGCATGCTCGAACTGCGCGGTGCCACCCGCCTGGCCGAGGAACTGGAATTGTTCGCCAAGGCCTTGGCCGAAGGCCAGGTCAGCCCCCGGGGTGATTGCCTGGGCGCTTTGTTTCGTGGTCTGGAGCAACTGCCGTCGTACCTGGAACGCCTGCGCGGTGCCCGCCACGACTTGCCACTGGTCATGCTGCCGCTGCTCAATCAGCTGCGCGCGTGCCGTGGCGAGGAACCGTTGGCGCAGGCCAGCCTGATCAGCGGCGCCACTCAGCGCTTTGCCGGCGCCGACGACCTGGCCAACCTCGACCTGTCGCTGGGTAACTGGCGTGAGCAGATGCAAGCCGGACCGGGCCGCGATGCCCTGCGCTCGGTGGTGACCGCGCTGTGTGACGACCTGATGCGCATCAAGGAGCGCCTGGACCAGTTCGTGCGTGGCGACCGCCAGCACAGCGAGCAGCTGGATGCCCTGCTGGCCCCCCTGCGCCACGTGGCCGACACCTTGGCGGTGCTGGGTTTCCAGCAGCCGCGTCGGGTGATTATCGACCAGGTGCTGGCGCTGCAGGCTTTGGCCCAGGGCGAGCGAGCAGTGGATGACGCGGTGTTGATGGACGTGGCGGGGGCGCTGCTGTACGTCGAGGCTACGCTTAACGGCATGGTCGGCCCGCTGGAGGAAAACGGCCAGGGCGGCCTGCCGGGCTCGGACCTCGCCGAGATCCGCCAACTGGTGTTGAACGAGGCACTGAACGTGCTGCAACAGGCCAAGGACCTGATCGGCGATTGCCTGGAGTCCGGTTGGCCGCGGCAACGCCTGCAACCTTTGCCGGGGCTGTTGCAGCAGGTTCGCGGGGCGCTGGCGATGTTGATGCTGCCGACCGTGGCCGAGCTGTTCGAAGGCTGCGCCAGTTATGTACAGCGCTGGCTGCAGCACCTGGAGGTAGAGCCGCCAGCCGATGAGCTGACGCACCTGGCCGAGGCCTTGAGCGCAGCCGAATGCTACCTGCAGTGGCGAGTGGCCGACCCGTTGGCGGATGCCCAGCCGTTCATCGACATGGCCCGCGCCAGCCTGTCGACGCTGGGCGTGCAGTGCACCCAGGTCGATGCCACTGCAAGCCACGATGGTAGCGCCGATGGCATCGACGATGAGCTGCGCGAGGTGTTTCTCGACGAAGCCGGTGAACTGTTGCCGGAAATCGAGCGCCACTGGCTGCGCTGGCGGGCCGACAACCAGCAGCACGAGGCATTGAAGGAAATGCGCCGTGCGCTGCATACGCTCAAGGGCAGTGGCCGCATGGTCCATGCCGAGGCGGTGGCCGAGCTGGCCTGGGGCGCCGAGCATCTGCTCAACCGGGTGCTCGAGGGCCGCAGCGTGCTCAGCCCGGAAGGCGTGGTGGCCTTGCAACGGGTGTTCGTCCACCTGCCCGACCTGCTGGCCGATTTTGCCGCCGGCCAGTTGCCGCAACTGAGCGAAATCGAGCAACTGGCCGGGCACCTGCATGCCCTGGCCGAAAACGCTGCGCCGTTGGCAGCGGACCTGGGCGGCCTCGACCCGCAATTGCTGGACATCTTCCGCAGCGAGGCGCAGGGCCACCTGGCCAGCCTGGATGCTTTCCTGCGCGATGCCGGCGACCACGACACGCCGGTCAGCGATGGCCTGCAGCGTGCGTTGCACACGCTCAAAGGCAGCGCCGCCATGGCCGGAGTGATGCCGGTGGCCGAACTGGCGACTGCCTTCGACCGTCTGGCGCGTGAATACAAGGGCCACCAGCTGCCGCTGCAAATGGCCGAGATCGAATGGCTGGAAGCCGCACGCTCGCTGTTTCACCTGGGCCTGGCGCAACTCGACAGCACGCCGCTGGCAGCCATCCCCGGCGCCGCCGAGCTGATCGAGCAGGTCGGCCAGGTGGTGGACGAACGCCTGGCCAGCTTGCATGACGACCCGCAGCATGCGCGGCGCAGCAAGCGTGACCCGCAGCGGGTGGCCAGTTTCCTGGCCCAGGCCATGGATACCCTGCTGGATGCCGAATCGTTGCTGTCGCGCTGGCGTCAGCAGCCCGGCCAGCGCGACCCGTTGGACACCCTGCTCGACCAGCTCACCACCTTGGGCCACGCGGCACACCTGGCCGACCTGCGGCAAATGGACGATGTGTGCGAGGCCCTGCTCGACCTGTACGGTGCCGTGGAGGAGGGCAGCCTGCCCGCCGATGCGCGCTTCTTCGCCCAGGCCCAGCGGGCCCATGAAGCCCTGCTGGACATGCTTGACGAGGTGGCCGCCGGGCAGGACATTGCACCCCGCGCCGAGCTGCTCGACAGCCTGCGTAATCTGCTGGACCAGGCCCTGGCGCCGGAGGCCACTGGCCTGGTTGGCATCGACACGGTCACGCCGCTGCACCCGGACATGGACCTGGGCGCTACCCTGGGTCTGGGGCTGGCGCACAAGCCTGTGCCGCCGGCTGCGGCGGAGTTGCTGGTCGAAGAGCCGGAAAGCCCTGGCGCAGAGCTGCTGGAAGTGTTCCTTGAAGAAAGCTCGGACATCGTCGAGAGCGCTGCTGCGGCGTTGGCCCGCTGGCAGGCCGACCCGCGTAGCAGCGTCGAGGTGGACAACCTCCTGCGCGACCTGCACACCCTCAAAGGTGTGGCGCGCATGGTCGAGATCGCGCCAATCGGCGACCTGGCCCATGAGCTGGAGTTTCTCTACGAGCTGTTGGCCGCGGGGCGCCTGCCGCCGAGTGCGCCGCTGTTCGCCCTGTTGCAGAACTGCCATGACCGCCTGGCGCACATGCTCGATGCCGTGCGCCTGGGCCAGCCGCTGCATGCCGCCACGGCGCTGATCGACTACATCCGCAACTTCAGCAGCGCGGCGCTGACCGACAGTGCTGCGGGCCAGGGGCCGGTCGGTGCCGCTGCCAGCGAGGCGCCAGCGGCGGTACCGGAGCGGGCGCCAGGCGACATGGTCAAGGTCGATGCCGAGCTGCTCGACGAACTGGGCAACCTGGCCGGTGAACACTCGATCATCCGTGGGCGCATCGAGCAGCAGGTCAACGATGCCCAGTTCACCCTCAACGAGATGGAAACCACCCTCGAGCGCATGCGCGACCAGTTGCTGCGCCTGGACATCGAGACCCAGGGGCGGATTTCCAGCCGCCAGCAGTTCGAAGGCGATGCCTATGACGACTTCGACCCCCTGGAGATGGACCGTCATTCGCAGCTGCAGCAGCTGTCGCGGGCCCTGTTCGAGTCTGCCTCGGACCTGCTCGACCTCAAGGAAACCCTGGCCCAGCGTGCCCAGGAGGCCCATAGCCTGCTGCAACAGCAGGCGCGGGTGAACAGCCAGTTGCAGGAAGGCCTTACGGCTACCCTGATGGTCCCCTTCGAGCGCCTGGTGCCGCGCTTGCAGCGCGTGGTGCGGCAGGTGGCCAGCGAGTTGGGCAAGCAGGTCGAGCTGGTGGTCGGCAATGCCGAGGGCGAGCTGGACCGCAGCGTGCTCGAACGCATGGTGGCACCGCTGGAGCACATGCTGCGCAATGCCGTCGACCACGGCCTGGAAAGCCGGGAAATGCGCCTGGCCGCTGGCAAGCCGGAGCAGGGCACCATTCACCTGAATCTACTGCACGAAGGCGCCGACATCGTCATCGAAATGACCGACGACGGTGCCGGCGTGCCGCTGGAAGCGGTGCGACGCAAGGCCATCAAGCGCGGCCTGCTGGACCCGCAGGCACATTTGAGCGATCACGAAATCCTCCAGTTCATCCTTCGGCCAGGCTTTTCCACTGCCGAGAAGATCACCCAGATTTCCGGGCGCGGCCTGGGCATGGACGTGGTCCACGAAGAGGTCAAGCAACTGGGCGGCTCGATGAGCATCGAGTCGGCCCCAGGCAAGGGCGCGCGCTTCCTGATTCGCCTGCCGTTCACCGTGTCGGTCAACCGTGCGCTGATGGTGCATCTGGGTGAAGAGCAGTACGCCATCCCGCTGAACACCATCGAGGGCATCGTCCGCGTGCCGCCCGCTGAACTGGCGGCATGCTACCAACTGGACGTGCCACGCTATGTGTACGCCGGCCATGAATACGAGTTGCGTTATCTGGGCGAACTGCTGCAAGGCATGCCGCGCCCGGCCTTGCTGGGGCAAAGTGTGCCGCTGCCGGTGCTGCTGGTGCATTCCCAGGAACAATCGTTCGCGATTCAGGCTGACGCCCTGTCGCCCAGCCGCGAAATCGTGGTGAAGAGCCTGGGGCCGCAGTTTGCTGCGGTTGCCGGTTTGTCGGGGGCGACATTGCTGGGCGATGGCCGTGTGGTGCTGATTCTCGACTTGTTGGGCCAGTTGCGTGGCCAGCAGCGGCGCCTGGCGCGCCTGCCGGGTGGTGGTGCGGCCCAGCGCCAGGTATTCGGGCCGGCACCGCGGCGGGCCTTGCTGGTGATGGTGGTGGACGACTCGGTAACCGTGCGCAAGGTCACCAGCCGCCTGCTCGAGCGCCACGGCATGAGCGTGCTGACGGCCAAGGACGGGGTCGATGCCATGGCCCTGCTGGAAGAGCACCGCCCGGATGTGCTGCTGCTGGATATCGAGATGCCGCGCATGGATGGTTTCGAGGTGGCCACGCGCATCCGCCGCGACGAGCGGCTGAAAGACCTGCCGATCATCATGATCACCTCGCGCACCGGGCAGAAGCACCGCGACCGAGCCATGGCCATCGGCGTCAATGAATACCTTGGCAAGCCGTATCAGGAATCGGTCCTGCTGCAGAGCATCGCCCACTGGAGCCAGGCCCATGCTTGAACTGATCGCCGGCCAGCGCAGCAGCCTGACCGGGCTGTTGCTGCCGTTGGGTGACCGTACCCTGGTGTTGCCCAATGTCGCGGTGGCCGAGTTGAGCGGCCAGCGCAACGTGCTGTGCCAGCGCGGCGAGCCGGCCTGGCACCTGGGCTGGATCGACTGGCGCCAGCAACGCCTGCCGCTGATCGGCTTCGAGGCCGCCTGCGGTGGCGAGACCCCCTGCGGCGAGCGGGCCCGTGTCGTGGTGCTGAATGCCCTGGGTGATACCGGCCTGCGTTACCTGGCGCTGCTGCTGCAGGACATCCCGCGCTCGTGCAAGCTCGACAGCCAGCTGAACTATGTGGACGTGGCACTGGGCCGCCTGGAACTGGCGGCGGTGCAGGTGGGCGAGCAGGTGGCGCGGGTGCCGGACCTGGTCGGGCTGGAGCGGCTGGTGCGTGACGCTGATCTGCAACCTGACCTTGGTTAGGATGTGAAGCAAAGCGCTTGGTCGTTTGGCTGACGCGGTCGTTGCAGGAGCGGCCTTGTGTCGCGAAAGGGTCGCGAAGCGGCCCCAGGATCTCATTGCCACGGCATAAATTGCAGGGGCTGCTCCGCAGCCCGTTCGCGACACAAGGCCGCTCCTACAGGGAGCGTGCGAGCCTGACGGGCCGCGGCGGAACAGACCGGCGCAGGAACCCAGCCCACCGCAGGAGGTCTGTGTTTGCATGTACTACGGTGAACGCTTCAACGCCTGGACCCACCTGGTCGGTGCTGTCCTGGCCTGTATCGGTGCCATCTGGCTGATCGTGGCCGCGGGCCTGCAAGGCGACCCGTGGAAGATCGTCAGCTTTTCCATCTACGGCAGCACCCTGCTGTTGCTGTACAGCATCTCTACCCTGTACCACAGCACCCGTGGGCGGGCGAAGGTGATCATGCGCAAGCTCGATCACCTGTCGATCTACCTGCTGATCGCCGGCAGCTACACGCCGTTCTGCCTGGTCAGCTTGCGTGGCCCGTGGGGCTGGAGCCTGTTCGGCATTGTCTGGGGGCTGGCAGTAATCGGCATGCTGCAGGAGATCAAGCCGCGCTCCGAGGCGCGCATCCTGTCGATCATCATCTATGCGGTAATGGGCTGGATCGTGCTGGTGGCCGTGCAGCCGCTGCTGCACGCGCTGGGCACTGCCGGCTTCGCCTGGCTGGCTGCCGGCGGTGTGTTCTACACCGTCGGCATCCTGTTCTTTGCCTTCGACAGCCGCTTCCGCCACTGGCACGGCATCTGGCATCTGTTCGTGATTGCCGGCAGCCTCATGCACTTTGTGGCGGTGTCGTTCTATGTGCGTTAGCTAGAAGTCGCCCCATAACTGCTGCGCCACCGACAGGGCTACCACGGGGGCGGTTTCGGTACGCAGCACCCGTGGCCCGAGGCGCGCGGCGTGGAAGCCAGTGGCTTTGGCCTGGTCGACCTCTGCCTCGCTCAGGCCGCCCTCCGGGCCGATCAGGAAGGCCAGCGTGGCCGGCCTGGCATGGCTGGTGAGGGGTTCGGCGACTGGGTGCAAAACCAGTTTCAGGTCGGCCTTGGCACTGTTCAACCATTCGCCCAGGGTTACCGGCGGGTGGATGACTGGCAAGGTCGAGCGACCGCACTGTTCGCAGGCACTGATCGCTACCTGGCGCCAATGGGCCAGGCGCTTGTCGGCGCGTTCGTCCTTCAGCCGCACTTCGCAACGTTCGCTGACGATCGGGGTGATTTCCTTTACCCCCAGTTCGGTGGCCTTCTGGATCGCCCAGTCCATGCGCTCGCCGCGGGACAGCCCCTGTCCGAGATGGACATGCAGCGGTGAATCAGCCTGGCCGGCAAGGGCCTGGTCGAGGCTGACGCGCACGGTTTTCTTGCCCACTTCGAGCAGCTGGCCACGGTACTCCTGGCCGCTGCCGTCGAACAGCTGCACGGCGTCGCCGGGGGCCATGCGCAGCACGCGGCCGATGTAGTGGGCCTGGGCTTCGGGCAGGTCGTGCTCGCCGAGGCTCAGGGGGGCGTCGATGAAGAAACGGGACAGTCTCATGGGGTGCTCGTAGGAAAAGGTGTACTCGTCCCCTGTAGGAGCGGCCTTGTGTCGCGAAAGGGCCGCGCAGCGGCCCCGGCGGTTTGTACATCACCGCTGAAATACTGGGGCTGCTACGCAGCCCTTTCGCGACACAAGGCCGCTCCTACAAGGGGTATGCGGTCAGGTCTGCAAGCCTAGCCCGGGTCGCGGAAGTCGGGGTGGAAGTTGGCCGGTACCGCCACGCTGACGCTTTCACGGGTTGCGATGTCGATACCCTCGCTGGCCACTTCGGCGAGGAAGTCGATCTGCTCCGGGGTGATCACATAAGGCGGCAGGAAGTACACCACGCTGCCCAGCGGGCGCAGCAGGGCACCACGGGTCAGGGCATGCTCGAATACCTTCAGGCCGCGTCGCTCCTGCCACGGGTAGGCAACCTTGCCGGCCTTGTCCTTGACCATCTCGATGGCCAGGGCCATGCCGGTCTGGCGGATTTCGGCGACATGGGCATGCTCGGCCAGGTGTGCGGTGGCACTGGCCATGCGCGCAGCCAGGCCCTTGTTGGCTTCGATCACGTTGTCCTGCTCGAAGATGTCCAGCGTCGCCAGTGCGGCAGCACAGGCCAGCGGGTTACCGGTATAGCTGTGCGAGTGGAGGAACGCGCGCAGGGTCGGGTAGTCGTCGTAGAACGCCTGGTAGACCTTGTCGGTGGTCAGGCATGCGGCCAATGGCAGGTAGCCACCGGTCAGGGCTTTGGACAGGCACAGGAAGTCCGGGCGGATGCCGGCCTGCTCGCAGGCGAACATCGTGCCGGTGCGGCCGAAGCCCACGGCGATCTCGTCGTGGATCAGGTGCACGTCGTAGCGGTCGCAGGCCTCGCGCAGCAGCTTGAGGTACACCGGGTGGTACATGCGCATGCCGCCAGCGCCCTGGATCAACGGCTCGACGATTACCGCACTGATCGAGGCGTGGTGTTCGGCCAGGGTCTGCTCCATGGCCTGGAACATGTTGCGCGAATGCTCCTCCCAGCTCATGCCTTCGGGGCGCAGGTAGCAATCGGGGCTGGGCACCTTGAGGGTGTCGAGCAGCAACGCCTTGTAGGTTTCGGTGAACAGCGGCACATCGCCGACCGACATCGCGGCGATGGTTTCGCCGTGGTAGCTGTTGGTCAGGGTGACGAAGCGCTTCTTGCCGGGTTTGCCGACGTTCTGCCAGTAGTGGAAGCTCATCTTCAGCGCCACTTCGATGCACGACGAACCGTTGTCGGCATAGAACACCCGGTCGAGCCCGGCCGGGGTCATGGCCACCAGGCGCTCGGACAGCTCGATCACTGGCTGATGGCTGAAACCGGCCAGGATCACGTGTTCCAGCTGGTCGACCTGATCCTTGATGCGCTGGTTGATACGCGGGTTGGCGTGACCGAACACATTGACCCACCAGCTGCTCACCGCATCCAGGTAGCGCTTGCCTTCGAAGTCTTCCAGCCACACGCCTTCGCCGCGCCGGATCGGGATCAGCGGCAGCTGCTCGTGGTCTTTCATCTGGGTACAGGGGTGCCACAGGACCTTGAGGTCACGTTGCATCCACTGATCATTGAGGCCCATGGGCACTTCTCCTGGCTTGCGGCTTGGTTCGACCGCGTAAGCCTAAGCAATGCCGCAGGGCAGGACAACCGCTGCGGTTCAATGGCGCTGGGCGCCGCTGCAATCGAGCCTGCGGATGACCGCGGCAATGGCAAAAATGTCTGTTGGCAAAAGCACTTGATGTCGCTGTGCTGGCAGGGCCGACGGACCTGACGTATTCTTAACGCATCTCTCTCGGGGCATTCCTGCCTCTACCCGTTTCTGTAACCCCTGACTCGGAGTTCGCCGACATGGCTGCTGCTTGGGTGCGCCTGTGCGCGTTGGTATTGATTGGTGTGTCCAGCGGCGCCGCGCTGGCAAAGGACAAGACACCTTCGGCAATCGTCGTGGGTGGCGGCCTGGCGGGCCTCACGGCCGCCTATGAGCTGCAGAACAAGGGCTGGCAGGTGACACTGCTGGAAGCCAAGCCAGGCATGGGCGGGCGCTCGGGCCTGGCCACCAGCGAATGGATCGGCAATGCCAAGGCGCACCCGGTGCTCAACCAGTACCTCGAGCGTTTCAAGATTGAAACACAGCCGGCACCGGAATTCGTGCGCACCCCCGGCTACCTGATCGACGGCGAGTATTTCAGCGCCACCGACCTGGCCAGCAAGCAGCCGGCCACTGCCGAGGCCATCAAGCGCTACGAGAAAACCCTCGACGACCTGGCGCGGTCGATCGACGACCCGCTGAATCCGCAAGCCACCAGTACGCTGTTCGCCCTCGACCAGATCAACGTCTCCACCTGGCTGGACAAGCTGCAACTGCCGGCCACCGCCCGCCAGCTGATCAACCAGCAGATCCGTTCCCGTTACGATGAACCGTCGCGCCTGTCGCTGCTGTACTTTGCCCAGCAGAACCGTGTTTACCGTGGCGTCAGTGACCGTGACTTGCGGGCCGCGCGCCTGCCGGGTGGCAGCCCGGTGCTGGCCCAGGCCTTCGTCAAGCAGCTGAAGACCATCAAGACCAATTCGCCTGTGACGGCCATCGTCCAGGACAAGGACGGCGTCACGGTCAAAGTCGGCAATGTCGGTTACCAGGCGGATTACCTGGTGATGGCCGTGCCGCTGCGCGCCCTGGCCAAGATCCAGATGACCCCGAGCCTGGACAGCCAGCACCTGGCAGCGATCAAGGGCACCAACTATGGCTGGCGCGACCAGCTGATGCTCAAGTTCAAGAAACCGGTGTGGGAAAGCCGTGCGCGCATGTCCGGCGAAATCTTCAGTAACGCCGGCCTGGGCATGCTGTGGATCGAGCCGGCGCTCAAGGGTGGCGCCAACGTGGTGATCAACCTGTCGGGCGACAATGCCCGCTTGCTGCAAGCGTTCGGTGACAAGCAGATGGTCGACCAGGTGCTGATCCGCCTGCACGCGTTCTATCCGCAGGCCCGTGGTTCGTTCACTGGCTACGAAGTCAAGCGTTACAGCACCGATGCCGGTACCGGTGGCGCTTACCTGGCCTATGGCCCGGGGCAGATCAGCAAGTACTGGCGCTTGTGGGAGCGCCCGGTGCAGCGCATCGCCTTTGCCGGTGAGCATACCGACGCGCTCTACCCCGGTACCCTGGAAGGTGCCCTGCGCAGTGGCCAGCGTGCGGCAAGCCAGGTGCAGGACCTGCTGGCGGGCAAGTCGTTCGACCCGGCCAAGGCGGCACCGGTGGCGGCTGCCGCGGCTGGCGTCGTGGCGGCCAAGCAGAAGCAGAACAAGGACGGCGGGTTCTTCTCCAATCTGTTCGGTGGTTCTGCCGACAAGGGCGACAAGGCCCCCGCGAAAGCCGAGGCGAAAAAAGTCGAAGAGGCCAAGCAGGACAAGCCAGGCTTCTTCTCGCGGCTGTTTGGCGGCGCGGACAAGCCTGAAGTGAAAGCCGAGCCGATTGCCACGGCGGAACCGGTGTCGCCGACACCTGCGCCAGCGCCGCAAGTTGCACCGGCCCCGGTTGCGCCAGCACCTGCGCCAGTGGCCAAGGATGCGCCGGCCAAGCCTGCGGCAACCAAGGCCGCGCCCGCCAAACATGTCCCCGTGCACAAGCCAGCCCGCAAGCCTGCCGAAACCAGGAAGGCCACTGCCAAGTCTGCACCTGCCAAGAAAGCCGTGGTCGATACCCAGGCCAAGGCCGGTTGATTCGTTGATTGTATCGGCCCTATTGCCGCTTGCCGGCGATAGGGCCGATACAGTCAAGCACTGACTTCCCACCTATCGTTAATGTTTCCTTAATGGGAAGCTTTCACAATAAATATCGAATTTATAGATAATCCAGAGCAATTTTTTCCGCTTTTCTTCGATACGTTTCGCGTTAGTCTGTGCACAGCTTTCACGGGGAAACAGGTCAACATGCAACTGCGCAACTCACCTTCTCGCTACGGCGTGGTCAGCATCGTCATGCACTGGGGCGTGGCCCTGGCAGTCTTCGGCCTGTTCGGCCTGGGCCTGTGGATGGTCGGTCTCGACTACTACAGCCCTTGGCGCAAGGCTGGCCCGGACTTGCACAAGAGCATCGGCCTGGTCCTGCTGGCGGTGATGCTGCTGCGGGTAGTCTGGCGTTTCATCAGCCCGCCGCCACCGGCACCGGCCAGCCACGGCGCATTCACTCGCCTGGCCGCCAAGCTGGGGCACCTGGCGCTGTACGTCGGGCTGTTCGCGGTGATGATCGCCGGCTACCTGATCTCCACTGCCGACGGCGTGGGCATACCGGTGTTCGGCCTGTTCGAAGTGCCGGCACTGGTCAGCGACCTGCCTGACCAGGCCGACCTGGCTGGGGTGATTCATCTCTGGCTGGCCTGGGGCCTGGTGATTTTTGCCGTACTGCATGCCCTGGCAGCGCTCAAGCACCATTTTATCGACCGTGACGCGACCCTGACCCGCATGCTGGGCCGCAAAGCTTGACTCTCAACCTCAATTGCATAGGAAGGAAGTAAGGATGTTGAAAAAGACTTTTGCCGCTCTGGCGCTCGGTACCGCACTGATCTCCGCCGGCCAGGCCATGGCTGCCGAGTACAAGATCGACAAGGAAGGCCAGCACGCCTTCGTCGACTGGAAGATCAGCCACCTGGGCTACAGCTTCATCCACGGTACCTTCAAGGATTTCGACGGTAACTTCACCTGGGACAGCGCCAAGCCTGAAGCCAGCAAGATCAACGTCGACCTGAAAACCGCCAGCCTGTGGTCGAACCACGCCGAGCGTGACAAGCACATCGCCAGCGCCGACTTCCTTGACGTGAAGAAATATCCACAAGCCAAGTTCGTCTCCACCAGCGTCAAGCCGACTGGCGACAAGACTGCTGACGTGACCGGCGACCTGACCCTGCATGGCGTGACCAAGCCGGTGACCTTCAAGGCCACCTTCAACGGCGAAGGCAAGGACCCATGGGGTGGCGAGCGTGCCGGTTTCAACGCCACCACCACGCTGAACCTGAACGACTTCGGCATCAAAGGACCGGGCGCTACCTCGCAGACCCTGGACCTGGATATCAGTCTCGAAGGTGTCAAGCAGAAGTAATTCAGACCTGCTGAAGACCGAGGGGCCGCTTTGCGGCCCTATCGCGACACAAGGCCGCTGCTACAGGGTTATGAGCTGCGCCCCAGATGTTGGAAACCTGTCCACCATCTGGGGCGCAGCTCATTACGTTATTCCTGTAGGAGCGGCCTTGTGTCGCGATAGGGCTGCGAAGCAGCCCCTCGGTATTTCTCTCTGTCAGCCCTTGCGGGTCAGCAGTGCCGGGCGCTCACCACGCGGACGGCTTGGCAGGTCATCCAGTTGCTCGGGCGTCGGGTAACGGTCGAGCTTGGATTCCTTGCGGATGATCACCGGTTGTTTTTCCGGTTGGCGCGGGTTGCGCACGGCCGGCTCTTGCCGGGTTACATCATCGCGCGCGGGACGGCCACGGCCAGCGCCGCCATCACGACGGGCACCGCCACCATTGTTGGCGCGGGCCGGGCGTTTCTCGCCGCCACCGCCGCTGCGCTGCTGGCCGCCCGTACGACCTTGGCCGCCGCTGTTGCTGCGCTGGCCGGTGCCTTGGCCGGCATTGCCGCCCGGGCGGCGATTGCGACCCTGGCCCTTGCCGTTCTGGTACGGGCTTACGTAGTCGGCACGGTTGCCGAAGTTGTCGATTTCGTCGTCCAGGAACTCTTCCGGGTCGCGGTCGGCAGGCACTTTCGGCACGCTGGTGCTGGCTTGTTGCTGCTGCTGACGTGGCTTCTTGTCGCGCGGTTTGCGCGGCTGTTGCTTGTCACCCGCCTTGTCCTTCTCGGCCGGCTTGTCCGCAGCCTGCTGCTTGGCCTTGCCTTTATCCTTGCCCTTGTCCTTGCGGCCGCCGTTGGCGTCTTTGCCGCCTTCGCCACGGGCCTGCTGGTTACGCCCGCCACGGCCATTGTTCTGCGGGCGCTCGCGTACTTCCGGCTTCTCGGCTTCTACCTGGCTGGCGTCGAAGCCCATCAGGTCGCCGTCCGGGATCTTCTGCTTGGTTACCCGTTCGATGCTCTTGAGCAACTTCTCTTCATCCGGCGCGACCAGGGAAATGGCCTCGCCCGAGCGCCCGGCACGGCCGGTACGGCCGATACGGTGAACGTAGTCTTCCTCGACGTTCGGCAGCTCGAAGTTGACCACGTGGGGCAGCTGGTCGATGTCCAGGCCGCGGGCGGCGATGTCGGTAGCGACCAGTACCCGCACACTGTTGGCCTTGAAGTCGGCCAGGGCCTTGGTGCGGGCGTTCTGGCTCTTGTTGCCGTGGATAGCGGCAGCGGTCAGGCCGTGCTTTTCCAGGTATTCTGCCAGGCGGTTGGCGCCGTGCTTGGTGCGGGTGAACACCAGCACCTGCTCCCAGGCGCCGAGGGTGATCAGGTGCGCCAGCAGCGCGCGCTTGTGGCTGGCGGGCAGGCGATAGATGCGCTGCTCGATACGCTCGACGGTGGTGTTCGGCGGGGTCACCTCGATCCGCTCCGGGTTGTGCAGGAGCTTGTCGGCGAGGTCGGTGATGTCCTTGGAGAAGGTGGCCGAGAACAGCAGGTTCTGGCGCTTGGCCGGCAGGCGGGCAAGTACCTTCTTGACGTCATGGATGAAGCCCATGTCGAGCATGCGGTCGGCTTCGTCGAGTACCAGGATTTCCACATGGGCCAGGTCAACCTTGCCTTGGCCGGCCAGGTCGAGCAGGCGGCCCGGGCAGGCGACCAGGACGTCGACACCCTTGGCAATGGCCTGGATCTGCGGGTTCATGCCGACGCCGCCGAAAATGCAGGCGCTGACCAGTGGCAGGTCGCGGGCGTACACCTTGAAGCTGTCATGGACCTGGGCGGCCAGTTCGCGGGTCGGGGTCAGGACCAGCACGCGGGGCTGGCGTGGGCCGTGGCGCTGCGACTTGTCGGGGTGGCCGGCCGGGAACAGGCGCTCAAGGATCGGCAGGGCGAAGCCGCCGGTTTTACCAGTACCTGTCTGTGCAGCGACCATCAGGTCGCGGCCTTGCAACACGGCGGGAATCGCCCGCTGTTGCACCGGGGTCGGCTGGGTGTAGCCCGCAGCCTCGATAGCGCGGACAAGAGCCTCGGAGAGACCGAGGGAAGCAAAGGACATGGGCAATCCTGTTCTCGTGTGGGCTGGGCCCGTGTGGGATGTTCTGCCTGGCGCGACGGGCATCGGTGGGATGCGATCGCGTCCGGTCCAGCTGGGCTTTCACTGCACATCCAAGTAACGGAGGGTGGACGCTAAAAGGTGCGTCGATGCCGATCGGGATGCCTGTTGCGAGGCCGAGCGTCCGGGCGTGAGCCGGGCGGGAAGGCCCGAGTATAACAGAGCTATCGCGCCGTGCTGCTTTCCTGCTGCTCAACGGCGTTGGGAATGTTTCCGATGTCGCCTGTGTAGCGCTGGCTGATTGCTGCGTAGGCCGGTTCCTGCTTGAAACGCCGCAGTTCTTCGGCAAAGGCCTGGGCCAGCAACTCGCGCCCAGGCTTGCGTACCAGGGCCAGGTATTGCGCCTGGCGGTTGATCACCAGCGGCAATACCTCGACTTGCTGTTGCAGGCCCAGGTGCCGCAGCAGGTAATGGCCGACCCTGCGGTCGGTGACTGCCAGGTCGATGCGGCCCAGGACCAGCTTGCCGAAGTTGGCTTGGTGGGTAGGGGCGGCTTCGCGTTTGAAGTAGGCGGCCTCGTTGAACGCTGCACCATAGCTGTAGCCGGGCGAGGTGCCGACGGTGAAGCCGGCGAGATCGCCCAGCTTGCTGACCGGATGGCGACGTGCACTGGCCTGGAACAGCACGAACTCGACATCCGACATGGGCTCGGCGGCGTAAACCAGGTAGGGCTGGCGTGACTCATTCTGGAAGACGTCGAGGATGCCGTCGGCCAAGCCTTGCTCGATCATTGCCAGGCAGCGCTTCCAAGGCAGGATCTGCACCTCCACCTCGATGCCGAGGCGTGCGAACACCTGGGTGGTGACCTCGTAGTCGATGCCACGCAGCTGGCCGTCCTGTAGATACACGTAGGGTGCCCAGTCATCGGTCACCAGGCGCAGGCGCTCGCCCAGGGCCAGGGGGCTCAGGCAGGCGAACAAGAGGATCCACAACAGACGGGCGACGTACGGCATGGCCGGAGATTACAAGCTCGGTCTGTTCAAGACCAGCGCCCGCGACATCCAAAGTGAGCGAGGCCGCTCCTGCAGGCAGTTCAGCCCTGCGAAGACCGCAGCAGATGCGCCTCGATGTCCTTGCGCCGTTCGCCCAATGTCAGGCGCAGCCCCGGATGGCGCAGGCACTGGCGCAGTTGCTCGGGCTGCATGTGGCCATGACGGGCATTGAGGTTTTCCAGTGCCTTGTCCCACCAGGCCGGCGCACAGGCGCGGTCGAACTCGTTGGGGTAGTGGTAGCAGCCATACAGCAACTCGCGGGCGAACTGGCGTTCGTGGCTGGGCAGGGTCATGCTCAGTGCCTTGTAGCCCAGGCGTTGCAGGGCCGGCGGCCGTGGCAGCTGGTCGTTGACCAGGTACACGTCAGCCAGCGCGGCGTCGCTCAGCGGGTCATGGCCATGCTTGCGCAGCCAGGCCTGGATCTTGGCGCGGAACTGCGCCTTGCGGCTCCAGTAATGGTGGATGACGTCGGTGCATTCGGCCAGCTCCAGGGTGCGATAGGCTGCCACCGCCAGGCAGAATTCCTCGAGGGTATAGGCCTCGCGAGCCAGCGGGTGGAACTCGTCCATCATGGCGATGGAGCGGTCCAGGGTGCCTGCATCCTGCGCCGTGAGGCCGATCACCCCGGAGTTGACCAGCGGCATCTGGCAATCGGCAAGGCCGCGGGACTCGAGGATGGCCAGCAGGTTCTTGTACAGCAGGCATTTCTGGTTGCTGCCATAGCGTGCGCCGATGGCATTGCACAGCAGGCGCCCTGGGGCTACCCGGGCGAACAGCTCCAGCGGCGACTTGCGGAAGAACGTGTCGGTGTCGATCAGCACTGCCAGTGGGTGTTGCTGCAGCACTTGGCGCAGCAGCACATGCTTGCTGCGAAAGTGATACCCGTGAGGGGCGTTCCAGGCCTGGCGCGTGGCTTCGTCGAGCACGTGCACGGTTACCGGCAGGCCGGCATAGGGCTGCGGGTTGTCGGTGTAGACCTGGATGTCCATGGCTTCGCCTGCTGCGCTGTCCAGGTGGGCCAGGGCGCTGATGATGCTGAAGCAGGCTTCCTGATGGTAGGTCGCCGGGCCAAAAGCCAGGTAGACGAGCTGTGGATGCGAGTGCTGCATGGCAGGCAAGACCTGTGTAACCGAAAAAAAATAAGGCTTTAGTCTATGACCAAAGCCTTAATCGGTTGTTAAACAGGTTTTGCAAAAAATTTCAGCGCGGCAGCTTCAGATTGTTCCAGATGGCCAGGCTCGGTTCGGCCTGGTTCAAGGTATAGAAGTGCAGGCCCGGTGCGCCGCCCTGCAGCAGTTGTTCGCACATGCGGGTGATCACCTCTTCACCGAATGCCTGGATGCTGGCGGTGTCATCGGCATAGGCTTCCAGCTGCTTGCGGATCCAGCGCGGGATCTCGGCGCCACAGGCGTCGGAGAAGCGTGCCAGTTTGCTGTAGTTGGTGATCGGCATGATGCCGGGCACCACCGGGATATCCACGCCCAGCTTCTGTGCGCGCTCGACGAAGTAGAAGTAGCTGTCGGCGTTGAAGAAGTACTGGGTAATGGCGCTGTCGGCACCGGCCTTGACCTTGTGCACGAAGTTGGCCAGGTCGGCCTCGAAGTTGCGCGCTTGTGGGTGCATCTCCGGGTAGGCGGCCACTTCCAGGTGGAAGTGGTCAGCGGTTTCCTGGCGGATGAACTCGACCAGGTCGCTGGCGTAGCGCAGTTCACCACTGGCCATGCCCATGCCCGAAGGCAGGTCGCCACGCAAGGCGACGATGCGCTTGATGCCGGCAGCCTTGTACTCGGCCAGCAGGGTGCGCAGTTCGGCCTTGGTGTCACCCACGCACGACAGGTGCGGCGCGGCGGGCACCTTCACTTCGCTTTCCAGCTGCAGCACGGTGTTCAGTGTGCGGTCGCGGGTCGAGCCACCGGCACCGTAGGTGCAGGAGAAGAAGTCCGGGTTGTAGGCGGCCAGCTGGCGGGCGACGCCCATCAGCTTTTCGTGGCCGGCATCGGTCTTGGTCGGGAAGAACTCGAAACTGTAGCGGCGTTCCTGGGACATCAGACGTTCCTCTAGCAGCCAGCCTCAAGCAGCAAGCTGCAAATAGAAGCCAGATCGGTGATGGCCGATCTGGCTTGGGCATCGTTCAACAAGTTTGAGCCTGGGCTGCAAGCGGCATGGGGCGTTTTCGCACCTGTCTGCCGCTTGCAGCTTGCCGCTTGTCAGTAGCGGTAGGCGTGCGGCTTGAACGGGCCTTCTACGGTAACGCCGATGTAGTCGGCCTGCTGCTGGGTCAGCTGGGTGACCACGCCGCCGAAGCCGCGGACCATTTCCAGGGCCACTTCTTCGTCGAGCTTCTTCGGCAGCACTTCCACGGTCAGGCGTTCGGCTTTCTTCTCGGCCGACAGGTCGGCGAACTTCTGCTGGAACAGGAAGATCTGGGCCAGTACCTGGTTGGCGAACGAACCGTCCATGATGCGGCTTGGGTGGCCAGTGGCGTTACCCAGGTTGACCAGGCGGCCTTCGGCCAGCAGGATCAGGTAGTCGTCGTTCTGTGGGTCGAAGCTGCCGGCGCCGGTGCGGTGGATCTTGTGCACCTGCGGCTTGACCTCTTCCCAGGCCCAGTTCTTGCGCATGAAGGCGGTGTCGATCTCGTTGTCGAAGTGGCCGATGTTGCAGACCACGGCGCGCTTCTTCAGGGCCTTGAGCATGTTGGCGTCGCAGACGTTGACGTTACCGGTGGTGGTCACGATCAGGTCGATCTTGCCCAGCAGGGCCTTGTCGATGCTGGCTTCGGTGCCGTTGTTGATACCGTCGATGAACGGCGAAACCACTTCGAAGCCGTCCATGCAGGCCTGCATGGCGCAGATCGGGTCGACTTCGGTGACCTTGACGATCATGCCTTCCTGGCGCAGGGACTGGGCCGAGCCCTTGCCCACGTCACCGTAGCCGATCACCAGGGCCTGCTTGCCCGACAGCAGGTGGTCGGTACCACGCTTGATGGCGTCGTTCAGGCTGTGACGGCAGCCGTACTTGTTGTCGTTCTTGCTCTTGGTGACCGAGTCGTTGACGTTGATCGCCGGGACTTTCAGCTCGCCCTTGGCCAGCATGTCCAGCAGGCGGTGCACGCCAGTGGTGGTTTCTTCGGTGATGCCGTGTACGCGCTCCAGTACCTGCGGGTACTTCTTGTGCAGCAGTTCGGTCAGGTCGCCACCGTCGTCGAGGACCATGTTGGCATCCCATGGCTGGCCATCCTTGAGGATGGTCTGCTCCAGGCACCACTCGTATTCTTCCTCGGTTTCACCTTTCCAGGCGAACACCGGGATGCCGGCGGCGGCGATGGACGCGGCGGCCTGGTCCTGGGTGGAGAAGATGTTGCAGGACGACCAGCGCACTTCGGCACCCAGGGCAACCAGGGTTTCGATCAGCACGGCGGTCTGGATGGTCATGTGGATGCAGCCCAGGATCTTCGCACCCTTGAGCGGTTGCTCGGCCAGGTACTTGCGACGCAGGCCCATCAGTGCAGGCATTTCCGATTCGGCGATGATGGTTTCGCGACGGCCCCAGGCGGCCAGGGAGATGTCGGCGACTTTGTAATCGGTAAAACCAGCAGGCATGTTTGCAGCGCTCATGAGAGCCTCCATTCGTAATGTGCGAATGGGCGCCGTTGTGCGTTGAGCGTCCGCGGGAGCGGACAACGCCCCATCCGAGCCTGACAGGCCTAGCCTGCTGCAGCGCCCCTCGGACGGGTGGCGGGCATGGCACCGCTGTGGGCAACCATGTGAAGCGGCGGAGATTATAGCCGCGCCCGCTGGCTTGCCCAAGGTTTTCTGTCGATTAATCGCGACGATAGTCGATGTTCAATGGAGCGACAGCGACCGCTCTGCCATCATTGCTACACCGTAGCCAAGCAGGTCAGGAGTACAGATGAACTTTCACACCCGCAAATGGGTTAAACCCGAAGACCTCAACCCCAATGGCACGCTGTTCGGTGGCAGCCTGTTGCGCTGGATCGATGAAGAGGCGGCGATCTACGCCATTGTCCAGCTGGGCAACCAGCGCGTGGTGACCAAGTACATATCGGAAATCAACTTCGTCAGTGCCTCGCGCCAGGGCGACATCATCGAGCTTGGCATCACCGCCACCGAGTTCGGCCGCACCTCGATCACCCTCAAGTGCGAAGTGCGCAACAAGATCACCCGCAAGGCCATTCTCACCGTCGACAAGATGGTCTTCGTCAACCTGGGCGAAGACGGGCTGCCGGCGCCCCACGGGCGCACCGAGATCAAATATATCCAGGACCAGTTCCCGGATTCGGCGGTGGAGTGACGATTTCGGGGCTGCAAAGCAGCCCCGAAAACCTCATGGCTGGGCGCTGACCTTGCGCACCACCCGGCCAATGCTCAAACCCTGCACCAGGATCGACGACAGCACCACGATGTAGGTGATCGACAGCAGCAGGTCACGTTCCTCGCCCAAAGGCAGCGACAGCGCCAGGGCCACCGACACCCCACCGCGCAGGCCACCCCAGGTCAGCACCCGTACCGTGCCCTTGGGCACCGGGCGCCAGCGCCGCAGCAGGACGATCGCCGGGGCCACGGTCAGCAGCCGCGACAGCAGCACCGCCAGGGCCAGCACGCCACCGGCTGCCAGGTGCAGCCAGTTGAACGGCAGCAGTAACAGCTCCAGGCCGATCAGCGCGAACAGCAGGGCATTGAGCATGTCGTCGATCAGCTCCCAGAAACCGTCCATGTAGCGGCGGGTCATGTCGTTCATCGCCAGGTTGCGCCCCAGGTTGCCGATGATCAGGCCGGCCACCACCATGGCGATCGGCGCCGAAACGTGCAGTTCGTAGCACATGGCCGAGCCACCGATGACCAACGCCAGGGTCAGCATCACTTCCACCTGGTACTGCTCGACGCTCTTGATCATGCGGTAGGTGGCGTAGCCGATCAGGCCGCCGAACACTACCCCGCCGATGGCCTCGCGGGCGAACAGGATCGCCGTGTCGGTCATGCTCGGGGTTTCGCCCAGGCGGATGATGCCGAGCAACACGGTGAACACCACCACTGCGGTGCCATCGTTGAACAGCGATTCGCCGACAATGGTGGTCTTGAGCGGCTTGGAGGCATTGGCGGTACGCAGCGCGCCAAGCACGGCGATCGGGTCGGTGGGCGAGATCAGGGCGCCGAACAACAGGCAGTAGATCAGTGGCACCTGCCAGCCGAACAGGGCGAACACCCAGTGCGACAGGTAACCGATGACCACGGTGGCGATCAGCACACCGACGGTGGCCAGCAGGCCGATCGGCCAACGGTAGCTGCGCAGGTCGGCGAGGTTGACGTGCAAGGCGCCGGCGAACAGCAGGAAGGCCAGCATCCAGTGCATCAGCAGGTCGTTGAAGTCGATCTGGTTCATCAGCCCTTCGACGCGTGCTTCCAGGCCGGGGAAGCCGATCAGGCTCAGGCCCTGCAGCATCAGGGAGAACAGCAGCGCCGTAACCATCACGCCAATGGCGGGGGGCAGGCCGATGAAACGGTAATTCACATAGGTGAGGAGGGTGGTGAGGCAGATAAATGCGGCAACTAGTTCAAGCATCCCGAATCCTGTAGCAGTGGCTTCCAAGTCATAACCCGAATGGCTCGGGCAGTTCTTTGATGATCTGGCGAGGGCTTCGGGGCACAGGATTTGACCAGAATTGCTGGAAGCGTTCCGGGTGTTTACAGCTGGAGGGTGCAATTATGGCGGCGAGGTGCAGGTCACGATATTTTCAGCGCCGAACACATCCCAGGCAACCCGACCACCAACGCTATATATTCATCCCTCGAAAACGTCACAAGGACCCAACGGTGTGCTGGCAACTTCCCTGGTACTGATCGCCGCCTTGCTGCATGCGACCTGGAATACCCTGATCAAATTCAGTGGTGAGCGCCTGCTGGTGATCGCCAGCATGGACACGGTGGCGCTGGCTTTCGCGGTGCTTGCCGTGGCCTTCGCCGAGGTGCCGCCGGCCAGCGTCTGGCCTTGGCTGCTGGCGTCGGCGTTGGCCGAGCAGTTGTACCGCTTCCTGCTGATCCAGGCCTACCGCGTCGGCGATCTGGGGCTGGTCTACCCGCTGATGCGCGGGCTATCGCCCCTGGTGGTGCTGGCACTGACCCTGGCCTTTGCCGGCGAATCGCTGAGCCAGCAGCAGATCATCGGCATCCTGCTGATCCCCTGCGGCATGGCCTGCCTGTTGTGGCAGGGCGGTGGCGGTGAGCGGCTACCCTGGTCGATGCTACCGGTGGTCGCCCTGATCGGCCTGTGCATCGGCTGCTACACCTGGTTTGACGGCCAGGCCGTGCGCCTGTGGGGCAAGCCCTGGGACTACCTGGTGTGGCTGACATTGCTCAGCGCCTGGCCCTTTCCATTGCTGGCCAGCGTGGCGCGACGTGCGCCGTTCGTGCTGTTCTGGCGCCTGCAGTGGCGCCTGGGGCTGGCAGTCGGGCTGTGCGTATTGCTCAGTTACGCCCTGGTGCTGTGGGCCATGCACCTCGGCTCGGTGGCTGAGGCGGCGGCACTGCGGGAATTGAGCGTGATCCTGGTGGTAGTGCTGGGCATGCGCTACCTCAAAGAACCTTTTGGCCGGCCCAGACTCCTAGCTTGCGGGCTGGTGTTGGCCGGCATGTTGATAATGAAGCTTTGACCTCGAGACTGAACAAGGAGTCCTGCCTATGACCGTTGCCCTGTGGTGCATTTTGATCGCGTTGGTGCTGCCACCCCTGTGCGGGCTGATCGCCAAGGTAAGTGGCCGTTTCGGCCTGAAAGACAACCACGACCCGCGCGCTTTCCTGGATACGCTTTCCGGCCTGCCACGCCGTGCACATGCCGCCCAGCAGAACAGCTACGAGGCCTTTCCGGCGTTTGCCGCGGCGGTGCTGGTGGCCGATATCGTCGGCAATGCCGAGCAGGTGACCCAGGATGTGCTGGGGGTGATGTACATCACCAGCCGCTTGCTTTACATCATCTGCTACCTGGCGGACTGGGCCGTGCTGCGCTCGCTGGTGTGGTTTGCCGGGATGGCGATGATCGTGGCGTTCTTTGTAGTTTCCATCTGAAAACCGGGGGGCCTGATTCGCGGGCAAGCCCGCGAAGAGCCCACCGCCGATCAAGGCACCTTTGGTACTTCAGGCAACGGCTTGCCCTTGGGCCACAGCATCCAGATCTGCCCTTGCTGCTTCATGTTCCCGGCCAGTTCCCCGGCTTCCGGCCCGGTGCCCCAGAACAGGTCGGCCCGCACCTCACCCGTAATTGCCCCTCCGGTATCCTGAGCCGCCACCGGGCGTACCACCGGAGTTGCGTCCGGGCGGGTGGTGGATAGCCAGAGCAGGCTGCCCAGCGGAATCACCTTGCGGTCGATGGCTACGCTGTACCCAGCGGTCAGGGGCACGTTCAGTGAACCACGCGGGCCTTCGTTGCTGTCGGGGCGGGTGCTGAAGAAGACGTAGCTGGGGTTGCTGGCAAGCAGCTCCGGTACCCGCTGCGGGTTGGCCTGGGCCCAGGCGTGAATGGCGCCCATGCTGACTTCTTCCTTTTTCAGCTGGCCTTGTTCCACCAGCCAGCGCCCGATCGGCCGGTATGGATGGCCGTTCTGGTCGGCGTAGCCCAGGCGCAGCTGGCGGCCGTCTTCCAGTTGCACCCTGCCGGAACCCTGCACCTGCAAGAATTGCAGGTCCATAGGGTCGGTCAGCCAGGCCAGCACCGGTGCCTTTACGCCGTTGCGGTTGATGACCTCGGCGGTGTCGTAAGGCTTGAGCACCCGCCCGTCGAGGCGCCCGCGCAGGCGCTTGCCCTTGAGCTCGGGGTACACGCTGGCCAGGTCGACCACGATCATGTCGTCGGGAATACCGTAGACCGGCACGTGGTTGGTTGCCGATTGCTTGAGGCTGCCGGGGTAGACCGGTTCGTAGTAGCCGGTAATCAGGCCATGGGCGTTGTTCTCGGCGGAGCGCAGGCCGTATACCTCCAGGTTCTGCTCAAGGAATGTGCGCACCTGGGCGGCGCTGGCCGTGGCACTGCCGGCGGCTTCGCAGGTGGCGGCCCACACCGGGTCGCGCGCGAGCTTCTCGCAACCGCTGCGCCAGGCATAGAAGCCGGCCAGCAAGTCTTCGTCGCTGACTGCCGGCAGGTCATTCCAGGTGGCCGGGACGTAGGTGGCAATGGCGTGGGGCTCCGGCTTGGCGTTCTCGCCGCCGTTGCAGCCGGCCAGCAAAGCCAGCACCGGGAGCGTCCAGGCCAGATGGCGCAGGGCTGATTTCATGTGTGCATTCCTGTCATGGGCGAAGATGAATATTCACCCCTGTATTTCATGTGGCTATTGGTCTTTGGCCCGCGGGCAGCGATACTGGCCGCCCATTTGCGCAGGCCGAAGTGAGTGTGATGTTGAAGCGATTGACCGTTGTTCTGCTGGCAGCATTGGCCCTGGGCGGCGCCTTGAGTGGTTGCGACCGGGTCGACCCCAACTCGCCGCTGGGCAAGCGCAAGGTAATCTTCAAGGACATGCTCAGAACCAGCGAAGACCTGGGCGGCATGTTGCGTGGCCGGCTGCCTTTCGATGGGGTGAAGTTCGCCGACGGTGCTCAGAAGCTGGACAACCTCGCGCACCAGCCCTGGCAACACTTTCCACAGGTGCGTGATGGTGGCGACAGCAGCGCTCGCGCCGAGGTATGGGAACGCCAGGCACGCTTTCACGACCTGGCCCGGCAGCTGGAAGGCGTCACAGGCGAACTGGCCGATATCAGCCGTAGTCAGCCGCTCGATGCTGCGCAGTTGAAGGCGCCGATGGACAAGGTCGAAGCGGCGTGCAAGGCCTGTCATAGCGAATTTCGTAATCATTGATGGCTTGCATGGCTCTGTCTGCAGGCGCGACACAAGGCCGCGCCTGCAGTGATCGCGTTTGCCGCTGGCCTTAGCGGTCCAGGTCCTCCACCGCTTCCTGCAATTCCTTGCGCGACTCGGCCAGCTTGTCCTTGCGCTTGTTGATTTTCTCCGAGTCGCCTTTCTTCTCGGCTTTCTTCAAGTCCTTTTCCCGTTGTGCCACTTCGTGACGGGCGTCGAGCACCTTTTGCTCACGTTCCTTGCGCAGGCCGGCATCGGTGCAATTGTCGACCCCGCGCAACGCCTCTTCCAGCCCTGTGACCTGGCCGGTGTTGCCATGGTCGCGGGCAATCTTCAGCTGGTTCTCGATGGCGCTGCGCTTGGCGGCGCAGCCGGTCAGGCCGGCATCCGGCTGGGCTGCCTGGGCAGTGCCAGCGGCCAGGCCAAGTGTCGAGAGCAGGAAAAGGGTCGAAATACGTTTCATGAAAAGCCTCCTTGACGGGGCGGGGCAGCAAAAGTTGGGGGAAATCCTGCCTTGGTTTTGCCCTTTTAGGAACCCTTGTCGGGTTTTTCCGGTGGAATCTCGGTTTATCCCCACAGGTAAATTGGTAAAAATTCATTGCTCGATGCCATGCCCGTCGATCCGGAAACCGTCGATTCCTGCCTTGGCCAATTGCCTGGCAATGGCCTGAACCTCGGCGCTGGCAAAGAACTCGGCAAGCTGCTGCGCACGCTTTTCGCCTATGCCGGGCAAGGCTTGCCATTCGCGACCTGTGCGCGCCGCCAGGTCCTGCCAGCCACCGGTCACTTGCAAGCCTGTCGGTGTGGGCGCGCCGAGCGCGCGCAACCATTGCGCAAAGGGCCGTGAGCGGGCGGCGTCGAAACTGGTCTGCAACTGCGTAGCCGTCGCCTCGCTGATACCCGCTACCTGGCCCAGGCGCTCGCCATCCAGGTGCAACCAGTCGGTCATCGAAGTCACCAGCCCGGCCGTTACCAGTCGGCGCCATGTGCCAGGGCCGGTGCGCGGCAAAGCCAGCCCCTGCTTGCCGCTGAGCCAGGCAAGGCGAGCGACAAACTGTTCCTCGCAGCCCTCGCTGGCCTGCCAGCAGCTGTGTGCGTGATGTTCGCCGGGCGCCGGCGCGGATACCGGCGTGCGCTCGACAGCGCGGTGCACCACTTGCTCCAGGCGCGGGATGGTCAGCCCGGCAAGGCTGACGGCCACTTGGTCACCGGGGCGGATGTCGAGCTGGAACCAGCGGGCCAGCGAACCCAGGCTCACCTGGCTAATCCGGCGGTCATCGAGAGTTACCGGCAACAGATGCAGTACCGGCGTGATCCTGCCAGTGCGGCCGACGCGGAAGCGTACTGCGCGCACTTCGGCCAGGGCCTGCGTGTAGGGGTATTTCCACGCGGCGATCCAGTAGGGGGCCTTGGCCTGCCAACGTTCGGCCGGTGGCCGGCTGCCCTGGCGCAGCACCACGCCATCGGTGGCAAAGGGCAAGGGCGAGCGGTACCAGTGCTCGCGCCAGTGCGCTGCATCGTCCGCTGTGGCGATGGCAACGGTGTATGGCTGACTGTGCGTGAAGCCCAATTTTGCCAGTTGCGCGAGGCGTTCGGCCTGCTGCTCGGGGCCGTGCGGCCAGTCCCACACGAACAGGCCGATGCTCTCGCCTTGCTCGTCCTCCAGCTGCTTGCGGGCCAGCAGCCCGGCCACCGTACCGCGGGCATTGACACTGCCCGCCTCAGCTTGCACATGCGCCTCCCGGCGCAGGTAAAGTTCGCCCTGCAACTGCAGGTCGATGGCCACGGGCAACTGCCGGTTGATCGCGCCAAGCTGTGGTATGTGGCGACTCCAGTCGTGCCCCTGCACGCCATCTCCGCGGCTGATCACCTGCACCAGTCGGCCCTGCCTGTATATGAGCGAAACCGCAACGCCATCGACCTTGGGCTGTACCCATACGCCGGTCTTCCCGGACATCCAGCGTTCCACCGCCCGCCGGTCGGGCAGCTTGTCGACGCCGGTATGCGGCACTGGGTGGGGGAGCGGGCCGCGAGCGCTGGCCAGCGGCGACTGGGCGCTCGCCAGGCCGAAGCATTGCTGCAGATGCGTCAGCCGCAAGCGGCTCTGGTCATACAGTTCGTCGGGCACCAGCGCAACGCCCTGGCGATGGTAATGGTCGTCCCAGCGGGCGAGGGTGGCACGCAGCTGGGCCACTTCACTGTCGATTTGTTGCGGGTGCCAGTCGGGGCACTGTGCGGCCCAGGTTACTGGGGTATGGAACATCAGCAGGAGGGCGAACAACAGCATTAGCGGCATGGCCAGCATCCTTGCATGGCGGGTGGGAACTCCCAGCCTAGGCAGCCAGCGCACGGGCAGCCATGCAGCGTTTGTCAGCCAATATGTCAAAAAAAAAGCCCCTGCCGATTACTCGGCAGGGGCTTTTGCCCAGCGCTGCAGGAAAAGTTACAGGCCGGCAGCGTCACGCAGCGACTGGGCGCGGTCGGTACGCTCCCAGGTGAAGGTGGTGAAGGTGTCGTCGCCGACAGTCTTCTGTTGCGGGGTACGACCGAAGTGGCCGTAGGCGGCGGTTTCCTGGTACATCGGGTGCAGCAGGTCGAGCATGGTGGTGATGGCGTATGGACGCAGATCGAAGCACTCGCGCACCAGCTGGACGATCTTGTCATCGGAAACCTTGCCGGTACCGAAGGTGTTGATCGAGATGGAGGTCGGCTGGGCCACGCCGATGGCGTAGGAAACCTGGATCTCGCAACGTTCGGCCAGGCCGGCGGCAACGATGTTCTTGGCCACGTAACGGCCAGCGTAGGCGGCGGAGCGGTCGACCTTGGACGGGTCCTTGCCGGAGAACGCGCCACCACCGTGGCGGGCCATGCCGCCGTAGGAGTCGACGATGATCTTGCGCCCGGTCAGGCCGCAGTCACCCACCGGGCCACCGATGATGAAGCTGCCAGTCGGGTTGATGTGGTACTGGGTACCCTTGTGCAGCAATTCGGCCGGCAGGGTGTGCTTGACGATCAGCTCCATCACCGCTTCCTGCAGGTCTTTCTGCGAAACCTCAGGGTTGTGCTGGGTCGACAGCACCACGGCGTCGATGCCGACCACCTTGCCGTTTTCGTAACGGCAGGTGACCTGCGACTTGGCGTCCGGGCGCAGCCATGGCAGCAGGCCGGACTTGCGCGCTTCGGCCTGGCGCTCGACCAGACGGTGCGAGAAGCAGATCGGTGCCGGCATCAGTACTTCGGTTTCGTTGCTGGCATAGCCGAACATCAGGCCCTGGTCACCCGCGCCCTGGTCTTCCGGCTTGGAGCGGTCCACGCCCTGGGCGATGTCCACCGACTGCTTGCCGATGATGTTCATCACGGCGCAGGTGGCGCCGTCGAACCCGACGTCGGAGCTGTTGTAGCCGATATCGATGATGACCTTGCGCACCAGGTCTTCGAGGTCGACCCAGGCCGAAGTGGTGACTTCGCCGGCGATGATGGCAACACCGGTCTTGACCAGGGTTTCGCAGGCTACGCGGGCGTATTTGTCCTGGGCGATGATGGCATCAAGGACGGCGTCCGAAATCTGGTCGGCGATCTTGTCCGGATGCCCTTCGGACACGGACTCGGAGGTGAAAAGGGAGTATTCGCTCATCTCGAAGGTTCCTGAAATTTACCGATGGTGTATGTCGCCAGCCGTCCGCTGAAAATGGCGGACCTGGATCTGGAAACCGTTACGCAAGCCCACGTACAGGCTGTCCCCCGGGGCCAGCCCGGCTGCCGTGGCCCAACGGGCCAGGTCGTCCTGTTCAAAACCGAGCCAGAGGTCGCCGCAGGCTTCCCGCGCCCAGCCCTGGTCATGGCTGCACAGTTCGGTGACCAGCAGGCTGCCGCCTGCCTTCACCCGTTTGGCCAGCTGGCGCAGGGCCAGGGCCGGATCGCTGAAATGGTGCAGGACCATGTTCAGCACAACGCAGTCGGCTTCCACATCCGTTGCACCCAGTGCATCGGCCAACTGCAGGTTTACATTACCCAGACGTTCACGTTCGCAGACCTGGCGTGCCAGTTCGAGCATGGTCGGGCTGTTGTCCAGCGCGGTGACCCGGGCAAAGCGGCGTGCCAGGTCTGGCAGGAAGCCGCCGTCACCGGGGCCGACCTCCAGGGCACTGGCGGCCGGGTCGAAATTCAGCTTGTCGAGCAGCGCCAGCAGGCTTTCGCGATACTGCGGCAGGCCGGCGATCAGGTCCTGCTGGGCGCGAAACTTCTCTTCCACACGCAGGAAGAAATCCTGGCTGGTGGCGGCACGACGTTGCTGTACCTGGGCAATGCGCGCTTGCACCTCGGCTGGCAGGGCCAGGTCGTCGACCTCTTCGAGCAGTGCCGCATGCAGCCTGCCGCCCAGGCGCAAGCTGTCGGGCAGGGCACGGCGGTAGAAGATGGCGTTGCCTTCGCGGCGGGTGGCGACCAGCTCGGCCTGGGCCAGCACCTTCAGGTGGTGGCTCATGCCCGATTGGCCAACGCCGAAGATCTGCGCCAGTTCCAGCACGCCGAACGAGTCGTTAGCCAGGGCGCGCAACACGTTCAGGCGCAACGCGTCGCCACTGGCTTTGCACAAGGCAGCCAATGCTTCGCATTGCTCGGGGATCAATTGCGCACGAAGGTTCATGGGGCGGCAGTCTAGACAGGCATCGTTGCCCTAGCAAGGGCAATATCAAAAAGTTTTGATATTGGGTGATGAGCGGGACGGTTCGCCCGGTTTTGCCCCGAATTGAAGCCCGATCACAGGAAAATCCCCCGACTGCGACCATACGTCATTGCCCCAAGCCCCCCCAGTGGGCGAAAATGGCCGCCTTTTTCGTGACACCACCTATTCAAGCCCCCAGGAGATCAGCGATGCCCAGCCGTCGTGAACGTGCCAACGCCATTCGTGCCCTCAGCATGGATGCCGTGCAAAAGGCCAACAGCGGCCACCCAGGTGCCCCCATGGGCATGGCGGATATCGCCGAAGTGCTTTGGCGCGACTATCTGAAGCACAACCCGAGCAACCCGAATTTCGTCGACCGCGACCGCTTCGTGCTGTCCAACGGCCACGGTTCGATGCTGATCTACTCGCTGCTGCACCTGACCGGCTACGACCTGTCGATCGACGACCTCAAGGCCTTCCGCCAGCTGCACAGCCGTACCCCGGGCCACCCGGAATACGGCTACACCCCGGGCGTCGAGACCACCACCGGCCCGCTCGGCCAGGGTATCGCCAACGCCGTGGGCTTCGCCCTGGCGGAGAAAGTGCTGGCCGCCCAGTTCAACCGTGACGGCCACAACATCGTCGACCACAACACCTACGTGTTCCTTGGCGACGGTTGCATGATGGAAGGCATTTCCCACGAAGTCGCCTCGCTGGCCGGCACCCTTGGCCTGAACAAGCTGATCGCCTTCTATGATGACAACGGCATCTCCATCGACGGCGAAGTGCACGGCTGGTTCACCGATAACACCCCAGCGCGCTTCGAAGCGTACAACTGGCAGGTGATCCGCAATGTCGACGGCCATGACGCCGACGAGATCAAGACCGCCATCGAGACCGCCCGCAAGAGCGATCGTCCGACCCTGATCTGCTGCAAGACCATCATCGGTTTCGGCTCGCCGAACAAGCAGGGCAAGGAAGACTGCCACGGCGCACCACTGGGCAACGACGAAATCGCCCTGGCCCGCCAGGCGCTGAACTGGAACCACGGCCCGTTCGAAGTCCCGGCCGACATCTACGCCGAGTGGGACGCCAAGGCCGCCGGTGCCAAGGCTGAAGCCGAGTGGAACCAGCGTTTCGAGGCCTATGCCAAGGCTTATCCGGAGCTGGCTGCCGAGTTCCAGCGTCGTGCTGCCGGCGAGCTGCCGGCCGACTTCAGCGAGAAGGCCCAGGCCTACATCAACGAAGTGGCGGCCAAGGGCGAAACCATCGCCAGCCGCAAGGCCAGCCAGAACGCCCTGAATGCCTTCGGCCCACTGCTGCCCGAGTTCCTCGGCGGTTCGGCT
Organism: Pseudomonas anuradhapurensis; assembly: GCF_014269225.2. Classification (NCBI taxonomy): domain Bacteria; kingdom Pseudomonadati; phylum Pseudomonadota; class Gammaproteobacteria; order Pseudomonadales; family Pseudomonadaceae; genus Pseudomonas; species Pseudomonas anuradhapurensis. The sequence continues at coordinate 4,861,091 of NZ_CP077097.1, read as the reverse complement.
GACCTGGCCGGCTCCAACCTGACCCTGTGGAAGGGCTGCAAGGGTGTCGAAGCCAACGATGCCAGCGGCAACTACGTGTTCTACGGTGTGCGCGAGTTCGGCATGACCGCCATCATGAACGGCGTTGCCCTGCACGGTGGCCTGGTGCCTTACGGCGCGACCTTCCTGATGTTCATGGAATACGCCCGCAACGCCGTGCGCATGTCGGCGCTGATGAAGCAGCGGGTGATCCACGTCTATACCCACGACTCCATCGGCCTGGGCGAAGACGGCCCGACCCACCAGCCGATCGAGCAGCTGACCAGCCTGCGCAGCACGCCGAACCTGGACACCTGGCGCCCGGCCGACGCGGTAGAATCCGCCGTGTCCTGGAAATACGCCCTGGAGCGCAAGGACGGCCCTTCGGCACTGATCTTCTCGCGCCAGAACCTGCAGCACCAGGCGCGTGACGCCCAGCAGATCGCCGCCATCAGCCGCGGCGGCTACGTGCTCAAGGACTGCGCCGGCGAGCCTGAGCTGATCCTGATCGCCACCGGTTCGGAAGTGGGCCTGGCGGTTCAGGCGTTCGACAAGCTGACCGAGCAAGGCCGCAAGGTGCGTGTGGTTTCCATGCCGTGCACCAGCGTGTTCGATGCCCAGGACGCTGCCTACAAGCAGTCGGTATTGCCGCTGGAAGTGGGTGCGCGCATTGCCATCGAAGCCGCCCATGCCGACTTCTGGTACAAGTACGTTGGCCTGGAAGGTCGCGTCATCGGCATGACCACCTACGGTGAGTCGGCGCCGGCTTCGGCTCTGTTCGAAGAGTTCGGCTTCACCGTCGAGAACATCCTCGGTACTGCCGAAGAGCTGCTGGAAGACTGATGTGAAGATGGAGGGCGGTGACGTCCTCCAGGTCGTGCAAGGGGAGGGCTTTGCCCTCCATCGCGATACAGGGCCGCGCCTACAGGGTACTGCGCATGCAGCCCCTTGTAGGCGCGGCCTTGTGTCGCGATGGGCCGCAACGCGGCCCCAACAGCCATCATGCGTTAGCGAGCCAACGAATGTCCCACCCGCGTCCCTACAAAGTTGCACTCAACGGTTATGGCCGTATTGGCCGCTGTGTCCTGCGCGCGCTGTTTGAGCGGGGGGCGAAGGCCGGTTTCGAGATCGTCGCGCTGAACGACCTGGCCGACCAGGCCAGCCTGGAATACCTGACACGCTTCGACTCCACCCACGGGCGTTTTCCCGGTGAGGTGAAGGTCGATGGCGACTGTCTGCATATCAATGGCGATTGCGTGAAGGTAATGCGCAGTGCCACCCCGGAAGGCATCGACTGGGCCGCCCTGGGCATCGACCTGGTGCTGGAGTGCTCCGGCGCCTACCACACCCGCGCCGATGGCCAGCGCTTCCTCGACGCTGGTGCACCGCGGGTGCTGTTCTCGCAGCCGATGGCCAGTGAGGCCGATGTCGACGCCACCGTGGTCTACGGCATCAACCAGGCCTGCCTGACCGGCCGTGAGCGCCTGGTGTCGAACGCCTCGTGCACCACCAATTGCGGCGTGCCGCTGCTGCGCGTGCTGGACCAGGCGTTCGGTATCGAGTACGTGCAGATCACCACCATCCACTCGGCAATGAACGACCAGCCGGTGATCGACGCCTATCACCACGAAGACCTGCGCCGCACGCGTTCCGCCTTTCAATCGGTGATCCCGGTGTCCACTGGTCTGGCGCGTGGCATCGAACGCCTGCTCCCGGAACTTGCCGGGCGAATCCAGGCCAAAGCGGTACGCGTACCGACCGTCAACGTCTCGTGCCTGGACATCACCCTGCAGACTGCCCGTGATACCAGTGCGGCCGAGGTCAACCGGGTGTTGCGCGAGGCGGCGCTGGAAGGCCCGCTGAAAGGCTTGCTGGCCTATACCGAGTTGCCGCATGCCAGCTGTGATTTCAACCATGACCCGCATTCGGCGATCGTCGATGCCAGCCAGACCCGTGTTTCCGGCCCGCGCCTGGTGAACCTGCTGGCCTGGTTCGACAACGAATGGGGGTTTGCCAACCGTATGCTCGACGTTGCCGAACACTATCTGCACGTCGTCCACCCCACCCGCAACAAACAGCCCTGAAGGACTGCATTCATGACCGTGTTGAAGATGACCGACCTCGACCTGCAAGGTAAACGCGTACTGATCCGCGAAGACCTCAACGTGCCTGTGAAGGACGGTGTGGTTGCCAGCGATGCGCGTATCCTGGCAGCGCTGCCGACCATCAAGCTGGCCCTGGAGAAGGGCGCGGCGGTAATGGTCTGCTCGCACCTGGGCCGTCCGACCGAAGGTGAATTTTCGGCCGAGAACAGCCTCAAGCCAGTTGCCGACTACCTGAGCAAGGCCCTGGGCCGTGAAGTGCCGCTGGTTGCCGACTACCTCGAAGGTATCAAGGTCCAGGCCGGTTCCCTGGTGCTGTTCGAGAACGTGCGCTTCAACAAGGGCGAGAAGAAGAACGCCGACGAGCTGGCGCAGAAGTACGCCGCCCTGTGCGACGTGTTCGTCATGGACGCTTTCGGTACCGCCCACCGCGCCGAAGGCTCGACCCACGGTGTTGCCAAGTTCGCCAAGGTCGCTGCTGCCGGCCCGCTGCTGGCAGCCGAGCTGGACGCCCTGGGCAAGGCCCTGAAAGCCCCGGCCAAGCCGATGGCCGCCATCGTTGCCGGCTCCAAGGTGTCCACCAAGCTGGACGTGCTGAACAGCCTGAGCGCAGTCTGCGACCAGCTGATCGTCGGCGGCGGCATCGCCAACACCTTCCTCGCCGCCGCTGGCCACCCAGTGGGCAAGTCGCTGTACGAGCCTGACCTGGTCGACACGGCCAAGGCCATCGCTGCCAAGGTCAGCGTGCCGCTGCCGGTCGACGTGGTGGTTGCCAAGGAATTTGCCGAAAGCGCCGAAGCCACCGTCAAGGCCATTGCCGAGGTTGCCGCCGACGACATGATCCTGGACATCGGCCCGCAAACCGCTGCCAACTTCGCCGAGCTGCTGAAGTCGTCGAAAACCATCCTGTGGAACGGCCCGGTCGGTGTGTTCGAGTTCGACCAGTTCGGCAATGGCACCAAGGTGCTGGCCAAGGCCATCGCCGATAGCGCCGCATTCTCCATCGCTGGCGGCGGTGACACCCTGGCGGCGATCGACAAGTATGGCGTTGGCGCCGATATCTCCTACATTTCTACCGGTGGGGGCGCCTTCCTCGAGTTCGTCGAGGGCAAGGTCCTGCCGGCCGTGGCAATTCTGGAAGAGCGGGCCAAGGCCTGATGACGCCGGCGCTTGGCAAAGGGAGTGGCCTGATGGTCAAGCAATTGCCTGTGATGATGCTGGCTGGCCTGCTGAGCGCCTGCGCCGGCAGCCCGGCCTCCGACAGCGACCCGGCGCAACCGCCCAAGGGCGGCTGCTACCAGTCCGAGTGGCAAGCCGAGACCGTGCCGGTCATCAGCAAGCGCGTGGGCCCGGAAGGCCTGGAAAAGTACGACGAAGACCACCAGCGCAAGGCGCCGGGTTGCCCTTGATCGGGTAACAGGCAACCTGAAGGCTGATTTGTGGTCTTGAGGTAGGGCCCGCTGTGCGGCCCTTCGCGGGCTGCACAGTAGCCCCAAATCGAGGAAGCTGAATGAAAGCGCTTTTGGCCGTGACGGCCCTGGCGACACTGGCAGGATGCTCGCTGCTGCAGCCGGCGCAGCCCGCCCCGGCGGATGACTGGACCCGTTGGGTCTGCGACAGCCAGGCTGAAGTGCTGTGGCGCTTCGCCGATGCGCAACGTGACCAGGTCGATGTGCGCCTGGGTGGCGGCGACCAGGTCTACCGGCTCAAGGCCGAGCCCGGTGCATCGGGTGCGCTGTACAGCGATGGCATGCTGGCCTTCCATACCAAGGGCGAAGAGGGCCTGGTGTATTGGGTGGCGACCAACGATCTGATTGGGCGGGGCTGCAAGGCACCGTGACTGGCCGGGCCGCGAGGGTGGCCCACACTACTTGAACAGCAACCGCCCCTGCGGCAGGCTTGCACGAAACAAACGACGCTTGTCGGGAGAGAGATACACCATGGCACTCATTAGCATGCGCCAGATGCTGGACCACGCCGCCGAGTTCGGTTACGGCGTACCAGCTTTCAACGTCAACAACCTCGAGCAGATGCGCGCCATCATGGAAGCGGCCGACAAGACCGACTCGCCGGTGATCGTCCAGGCTTCGGCCGGTGCGCGCAAATACGCCGGCGCGCCGTTCCTGCGTCACCTGATCCTGGCTGCCATCGAAGAATTCCCGCACATCCCGGTGTGCATGCACCAGGACCACGGCACCAGCCCTGACGTCTGCCAGCGTTCGATCCAGCTGGGCTTCAGCTCGGTGATGATGGACGGCTCGCTGGGTGAGGACGGCAAGACCCCGACCGACTACGAGTACAACGTCCGGGTTACCCAGCAGACCGTGGCCATGGCTCACGCCTGCGGCGTTTCGGTAGAAGGCGAGCTGGGCTGCCTGGGTTCGCTGGAAACCGGCATGGCCGGTGAAGAAGACGGCATCGGCGCCGAAGGCGTGCTGGACCACAGCCAGATGCTGACCGACCCTGAAGAGGCTGCGGACTTCGTCAAGAAGACCCAGGTCGACGCCCTGGCGATCGCCATCGGTACCAGCCACGGTGCCTACAAATTCACCAAGCCACCAACCGGTGACGTGCTGGCGATCGACCGCATCAAGGAAATCCACAAGCGCATCCCCAACACCCACCTGGTGATGCACGGTTCGTCCTCGGTACCGCAAGAGTGGCTGGCGATCATCAACCAGTACGGCGGCGACATCAAGGAAACCTATGGTGTGCCGGTCGAGGAAATCGTCGAAGGCATCAAGTACGGCGTGCGCAAGGTCAACATCGACACTGACCTGCGTCTGGCTTCCACCGGTGCCATCCGCCGCCACATGGCCATGCACCCGAGCGAGTTCGACCCACGCAAGTTCTTCGCCGAGACCGTGAAGGCCATGCGTGACGTGTGCATCGCCCGCTACGAAGCTTTCGGCACCGCCGGCAATGCCTCGAAGATCAAGCCGATCTCCCTGGAAGGCATGTTCCAGCGCTATGCCAAGGGCGAACTGGCCGCCAAGGTCAACTGATCGACTGGCAACACGAAAAACCCGCAGAAATGCGGGTTTTTCATTTTTCGCGTTCAGAATATTGCTGCTGCCGTACAGGCTCGGCCCACAGGCGCTGGATAAACCACGGCGAACCGACCGTTAGTCGGCTACGGTACAGTTAAGTCCCTGATAGCGTTCTGATTGCATTGCGTGTTATTCGCGTAGAGCTAGAGTACTAATGGATCCAAGTGTATTTTGAAGTCGGTCACATAATAGAGAAGCAGCATGGATGGCGCTCACGCTCTACCACAGCCACTGGATGGCAATTCGGTTCTCCTGGTGGTAGACGATTACCCCGAGAACCTCATCAGCATGCGGGCGTTGCTGGCCCGTCAGGATTGGCAGGTGTTAACGGCAAGTTCGGGTATGGAAGCCTTGAACGCATTGCTCGAACATGAAGTCGATCTGGTCTTGCTGGATGTACAGATGCCGGAAATGGATGGCTTCGAAGTCGCCCGGCTGATGCGCGGCAGCCAGCGTACCCGGCTGACGCCGATCATCTTCCTCACCGCCAACGAACAGTCCGAAGCGGCCGTGCTCAAAGGCTATGCCAGCGGCGCCGTGGACTACATGTTCAAGCCGTTCGACCCACAGATCCTCAAGCCCAAGGTCCAGGCCCTGCTCGAGCAGCAGCGTAACCGGCGCATGCTGCAACGCCTGACCCGCGAGCTGGAAGCGGCCACGGCGTTCAATGCGTCGATCCTGGAAAACGCCGCCGAGGGCATCCTGGTGGTGGATGCGCAGGGCATCATCAGCTTTGCCAACCCGGCCATATCCAACCTGTTGTCCACGCCGGTAGCACAGCTGCAGGGCGCCCGCCTGCTCGATCTGGTGCAACTGGCCAATGCCAGCTCGTGGGAGGACTCGGGCTTCTACCAGGCCTACCTGGGCAGGCAGATCTTCCGTGTGCATGATGCCCAACTGCGCACCTCTGGCGCTGAGCTGTTGCCCGTGGCGTTGTCCTGCGCACCGCTGCCGGTCGACCAGCAGGCCGTGGTGGTGACGGTGCTGGACATGTCGGTGGTGCGCAACCTGCACCAGCAGCTGGAGTACCAGGCCGTGACCGACCCGCTTACCGGCCTGCTCAACCGCCGCGGTTTCTACCAGGCCGCCGAAGGCGCGCTGTTGCGCAACGAGCGCTCGGACAAGTCGCAGGCATTGATGTACATGGACCTGGACGGCTTCAAGCGCATCAACGACTCGCTTGGCCACGACGCCGGTGACCGGGTGTTGCGCTGGGTCGCCGAGCAGCTCAAGGACTGCCTGGGCAGCGAGGCGCTGCTCGCGCGCATGGGCGGCGATGAATTCACCGCGCTGTTCGACGGCCTGCCCTATCCGGAGCAGGCCGGGCGGTATGCCGAGCGGCTGCTCGAACGCGTGTCCATCAGCCACGAGGTGGACGGCTTCGATGTGTGCCTTGGGGTCAGCATCGGTATCGCCACCTACCCGGACTGCGGCGCCAACGTCGAAGGCCTGTTGCGTGCTGCCGATGCGGCGATGTATGCGGCCAAGCAGGCGGGGCGCCAGCAGTACCGCTTCTACGACCAGGAACTCAATGGCCGGGCGCGGTCACGACTGATGCTGGAAGACAGCGTGCGCGCGGCTATCGAGCAGCAGGACTTCACCCTGGTGTACCAGCCGCAGGTCGCCTTCGCTGACGGTCACCTGCGTGGTTTCGAGGCGTTGCTGCGCTGGCAGCACCCCAGTGTTGGCGATGTGCCGCCGGGGTTGTTCATTCCGCTGCTGGAGGAAGCGCGCCTGATCAACCGCCTGGCCAGCTGGATCTACCGTCAGGGTGCGGCCCAGCGCCAGGCCTGGTGCCAGCGCTTTGCCGCAGACCTGGTGCTGGGAATCAGCCTGAGCCGTGCGCAATTCGTCATGCCGGGCCTGGTCGAGGAATTGCAGCGGGTAATCCAGCTGTACCAGCTGGACCCGACGCAGCTGGAAGTGGAAGTGGCGGAAACTTCGTTGATGTACAACATCGATGCGGCGGTGAAACAGATCCACCGTTTGCGCGAACTGGGTGTCCGGGTAGCGCTGGACGATTTTGGTGCTGGCGACTGTTCGTTGCGCATGTTGCGCGACCTGCCGATCGATACGCTCAAACTCGACCGCCACCTGGTGGCGCGCCTGCCCGACTCGGCGGTGGATGCCGCGCTGGTGCGCAGCGTTATCAGCCTGTGCGCCGACTACCGCATCACGGTGATCGCCGAAGGCGTGGAAACCCCGGTTCAGGCGGCCTGGCTGAAGGCCAATGGTTGTCAGTACGTGCAGGGTTTCCTGGTGGCTTACCCGATGACGGCAGCGGATGCCAGCAGTTTCCCGGCGATTTTCTCCTGGCCCCAGCCTTGATTGGCTAGAATCGGCATTCGCCATACCGAAAGCCGCGCCATGACTGTATTACGTTACCTGCAAGCCTACCCCCCGCACCTGCAGCAGCAGGTGCGGCAGATGATCGACAGCGACCGCCTGGGCGAGTATCTGCAGCGCCGCTACCCTGACCGCCATGATGTACAAAGCGACAAGGCGCTGTACGGCTATGCCCAGGACCTGCGCCAGCAATACCTGCGCAGCGCGCCGAACCTGGACAAGGTGCTGTTCGACAATCGCCTCGACCTGACCCACCGGGCCCTGGGCCTGAACACGGCGGTGTCCAGGGTGCAGGGCGGCAAGCTCAAGGCGAAGAAGGAAATCCGCATTGCCTTGCTGTTCAAGGAGGCAGCGCCGCAGTTCTTGCGCATGATCGTGGTGCACGAACTGGCACACCTGCGCGAGCGTGATCACAACAAGGCGTTCTACCAGCTCTGCCAGCACATGGAGCCGGACTACCACCAACTGGAATTCGACCTGCGCGTCTACCTGACCTATCGGGAGCTGCCGGGCAACTGTTAAGGACCATGCAGCATGGAAGTGAGCAAGACCAAGAGCAGCTTCTACCGCCGTCTGTACGTGGCCTGGCTGATCGACAGCCAGACCGCGACCAGCGTGCCCGCCCTGATGGAGGCCACCGGCATGCCACGGCGTACCGCCCAGGACACCATCGCCGCGCTGGCCGACCTGGATATTGTCTGCGAGTTCGAGCAGCAGGCAGGCGCGCGCAATCACGCCGGGCACTACCGTATTCATGACTGGGGGGCGATCGACAAGCAGTGGATCATCCGCCACCTGCGGCAGATTCGGGAAGTGCTGGGTTACCCCTGAACAATCCGCGCCGTATGCGCAATGTCGCCTGCTGGATATGGGCTTCGGCCAAAATAGAGGCTAAATGACACTATTGGCCGCTGTCCTGCACACGCGCTTTGTGTAATCTCATCGGCAGTTGCAAAGAAGACCGCCCTGACAATGTGTGCTCCCTCATTGCGAAAAGGACTTGAGCATGCGGCCACTGCTATGTGTTCTGGGATTACTGGCAATGATGCTGGCAACTCCCGCCCTGGGTCTGGACAAGCTGCGCCTGGTGGCAGACAACTGGCCACCGTTCACCGACGCCGGTATGCCGGGCGGCGGCCTGGCGACCAGTATTGTCACCACCGCGCTGACCCGGGCCGGCTATACCAGCGAGTTCGAAGAGGTGCCGTGGGCGCGGGCGTTGCTCGGCATAGGCGAAGGGCGCTACGACGTGCTGATCAACGCCTGGTACAACGATTCGCGTGAACGTATCGGGCAGTTTTCCTCCGCCTACCTGAATAACCGCATTCGCCTGCTGCAGCGCAAGGGCGAGGCGTTCCGCCATGAACGCCAATCCGATTTGTACCCCTACAGTATTGCGGTGGTGCGTGGATACGCCTATTCCCCGGAGTTCGACAACGACGCCCAGCTGCACAAAGTGCCGGTGCGCAACTTTTCCTCGGCGGTGCGCATGCTGGCAGCAGGTCGGGTGGACCTGGCAGTGGAAGAGGAGTACGTGGCCCGTTACAACCTGCAGCGCGAACCGCAGGCGGTACGTGACGCAGTGATGCTGGTGGAACCGCCGCTGGGAGAGAACACCCTGCACATCCTGGTCAGCTTGAAGCATCCCGAGCATGCACGGATCGTCGAGCGGTTCGAACGGGCGATTACGGCGATGAAGGCCGATGGCAGCTATGCGCGGCTGCTGCGCCAGTATGGTTTCTGACCCCTGGCGCCTGTACGGGCCGCACAACAATCAGCCCGGCGCACTTTCCTTGATCAGGTGCGCTGCCAAGGTCCGCAGGGGTGCCAATTGCCGGCAGATCAACGCCAGCTGCGTCTGCACCAGGCGTTGGTGCTCGTCCAGCTCTTCCGGCATCTGCTCCAGGGTATTGGCCAGCGCCTCTTCGGCATCACTGTGAATCGCCACCGGCGACCGCGCGGCCAGGCCATTGGCGATCTCGTCCAGGCTGCTGGCCAGGCTTTGCCCGGCACCTTCGATCAATTGTTCCTGCACCTCCGCCGGCAAGGCGGTATCGCGGTGCGCGCCCAGCCCGGAGAGGTAGCTGAGCAAGGTATGCGACAGTACCAGGAAGCGGAAACCGACGTCGGCTTCCTTGCGGAAGTGCCCCGGCTCCATGAGCATGTTGGCCAGGGTGGTGGACAGTGCCGCGTCGGCGTTGTGGGCGTTACGCCGGGCCAGGCGGTAGGCCAGGTCGTCGCGCTTGCCGTGGGCGTACTGCTGCATGATCTGGCGCAGGTACACGCTGGCGCAGGTCAGGGTATTGGCCAGCACCTTGTTCAAGCGTCGCCCCTGCCAGTCGGGCAGGAACAGGAATACCGCAAGAATGGCGATCAGGCTGCCCACCAGGGTATCGAACAGGCGTGGCAGGAACAGGCCGTAGCCATCGCCGATCTGGTTGAAACAGAACAGCACCATCAGGGTGATGGCTGCCGTGGCCAAGGTATAGCGGGTGGTGCGGTTGACGAAGAACACCACCCCGGCGACCACGGCGAACAACGACTGCACGACCGGGTTGGGGAACAGGTCGAACAACGCCCAGCCGACGGTAAGGCCGAACGCGGTACCGACTATCCGCTGCCCCAGCTTGCGCCGGGTTGCACCGTAGTTGGGTTGGCAGACGAACAGGGTGGTGAGAATGATCCAGTAGCCTTGGGTCGGGTGGATCAGGTGCACCATGCCATAGCCGATCGACAATGCCAGCGGCAGGCGCAAGGCATGGCGGAACAGCAGTGAGGTCGGGGTCAGCTGGGTGCGCAAGCGCGTCCACACGTCCTTCAGCGAACGTGGCGAGCGGTCGAGCAGGCTGCTGTCGCTGGCATCGGCCAGGCTGTCCGGGTTGCTGGCCGCACTGAGCAGGCGGTCCAGCGTCGCCAGGTTGGCCGCCAGCGCCCTCAGCGAGCGCAACAGGCTGCGCCACGCCGGGTTGCTCTGGATGCGCAGGTGTTCCAGCGAGGCGTTGAGGTCCTCGAGGGCTTCGGGATAACCGCTGGCCAGCACGAACGGCTGGCGCAGGCGGATCGAACGGGCCAGCTCCTGGCAGGACGAGCCCTGTTTGCGCAGCAGGCGTTGACAGCGGAACATCACGTCGCTGTGGAAGAACGCCTCGGTCAGGGCATTGTACGGGTAATGCGAGGCGCTGACCCGCTCATGGATGTCCTGCGCCAGGAAGTACAGCTTGAGGTAGCGGCTGACCTTGGAGTTGGGCTGGCTGTTGCCTACCCGGTGCAGGATGATTTCCTTGGCCGTGTTGAGGGCCGCCACCACCTTGCCGTTCTGCTGGGCCAGCTCCAGGCGCCGCGCTTCGATATCGAGGGTGCGGATGGGCTCGAACAGGCTGGCCTTGAGCTTGAGGTAGCTGCCCAGCTCGAAGAACAGCTTGGCCAGGCTCTGTTGCACCGGCTGGTTGGAAAACAGCGCTTGCCACAGCACCGACAGCAGCCCGTACCAGGCCGCACCTGCCACCAGCAGCAACGGTTCGTGCCAGAAGTCGGTGACCAGGCCGCCGCGCTGGTCCACACCGATCATGGTGTAGACCGATGTGATCAAGGTCGCCGAGGCGATGGCGCCGTAGCGCTCGCCCAGCGCCCCGAGCATGGTCAGGCTGAAGGCGGCGACCGCCAGGGCGATGACGAAGATCCAGGGGTAGGGGAACAGCAGCTCGACTGCCAGCGCGGCGATCGCGAAACACACCAGGGTAACGGCCAGGGCGCTGAGACGGCCCTGCCAGCTGTCATCGGTTTCCGCCAGGGCGCTGGCGATGATGCCGAGGAACAGTGGGATCAGCAGGGCCATCTCGTTCTGGTACCAGCACAGGGCCAGGCTGCCGGTGAGGGCGATGGTGACCCGGATGCTGTAGCTGAACTTGTCTTGGCCCCACAGGCGACGCAGTGACTGACGGAACGAGCTCGATGACATGATGGCCTGCTGGGCAGTGAGCGATTGAATGCATGGCGGCACGGTCAGCAAGAAGCGTTCCGTGCTGCTGAATGGATTCTACTCTACACGAACTGCGCAGCGGCATTGGCGGAGGCCCAGGCCCACTGGAAATTGAAACCGCCCAGGTGGCCGGTGACATCGAGTACTTCACCGATGAAATACAAGCCAGGGCTCTTCAGCGACTCCATGGTCTTGGACGATACTTCGCGGGTGTCCACCCCACCCAAGGTCACTTCGGCGGTGCGGTAGCCCTCGGTGCCGGCCGGTACTACCTGCCAGTTCGCCAGCTTGTCGGCGATCTGCGCCAGTTCTGCCGGGGTGTACTGCTTCATGGGCCTGGACTCGAACCACTGCTCGGCCAGCAGGTTGGCCAGCTTGCGGGTGAACACCTCGCCCAGCACGGTCTTCAGTTCGGCGTTGGCGCGTTCGGCCTGCATCTGTTGCAGCCAGGCCAGCGCATCGCGGTCGGGCAGCAGGTTGATCTCGACCGTGTCACCGGCTTCCCAGAACGACGAGATCTGCAGGATCGCCGGGCCGCTCAGGCCGCGGTGGGTGAACAGCAGGTTCTCGCGGAAGCTGGTGCCGTTGCAGCTGGCGGTGCAATCCAGCGAGGTGCCGGACAGCTCGCTGCACAGTGCCTTGAGTTGGGGCTCGGTGATGGTGAATGGCACCAGGCCGGCGCGGGTCGGCAGCAGGGTATGGCCGAATTGGCGCGCCACCTGGTAGCCGAAGCCGGTGGCACCCAGGGTCGGGATCGACAGGCCGCCGGTGGCGATCACCAGCGACTGGCAGGCGAACTGGCCGCTGCTGGTCTGCAGCAGGTAGCCGCCTTCGGTCTTCTCGATCTGTTCGATGCTGGTGTGCATGCGGATCTCGGCACCGGCCTCGTCGCATTCGGCCAGCAGCATGTCGAGGATGTCGCTGGCCTTGTTGTCGCAGAACAGCTGGCCGAGCTTCTTCTCGTGGTAGGGCACGCCGTGCTTGCACACCAGTTCGATGAAGTCCCACTGGGTGTAGCGGGCCAGCGCCGACTTGCAGAAGTGCGGGTTGTGCGAGAGGAAGTTGCCGGGTTCGGTGTACAGGTTGGTGAAGTTGCAGCGCCCGCCACCGGACATGAGGATCTTCTTGCCCGGTTTGTTGGCGTGGTCGAGTACCAGCACCCGGCGGCCGCGGCGGGCGCTGAGCTGGGCGCACATCAGGCCGGCGGCGCCGGCGCCGAGGATGATCACGTCGGTGGAGTACACGGTGTAAACCTTATGAGAAAGAAACACAGAACCCTGTGGGAGCGGGTTCACCCGCGAAGGCGGCAGTGGGGCCACCATCGCATTCGCGGGTAAACCCGCTCCCACACGGACCTTGCCTGGCTTTAGATAATGCGGACTTTCAGCGAGCGCCCCTTGATCTTGCCGCTGTTCAAACGCTGCATCGCCTGCTTGGCCAGCGGTCGCTCCACGGCCACGAACGCCTGGAAGTCGAAGATCGCAATCTTGCCCACCTGCTTGCCCGGGATCCCGGCATCCCCGGTCAGCGCGCCAAGGATGTCGCCCGGGCGCAGCTTGTCCTTGCGCCCGGCGGCGATGCACAGGGTGCTCATCAGCGGCAGCAGCGGCTCGCCGCCCTTGCTCTTCAGGCTGTCCAGCTGGTCCCAGCGCAGCGGGCTTTTCTGCAGCGCTTCGATGGCCTGGGCGCGGTGGCCCTCGGCAGGTGCCACCAGGCTGACCGCAATACCTTTTTCGCCCGCACGGCCAGTACGGCCCACACGGTGCACATGGATTTCCGCATCACGCGCCAGCTCGACGTTGATGACCATGTCCAGGCCGTCGATGTCCAGGCCGCGTGCAGCCACGTCGGTGGCCACCAGCACCGAACTGCTGCGGTTGGCGAACATGGTCAGCACCTGGTCGCGGTCGCGCTGCTCCAGGTCGCCGTGCAGGGCCTGGGCAACGATGCCCTTGGCGGTCAGGTGGGCGACCACGTCCTCGCACTGCTGCTTGGTGAAGCAGAACGCCACGCAGGACTGCGGACGGTAGTGGCCGAGCACACGGGTGACGGCCTCCAGGCGCTGTTGCGGGTCGATTTCGATGAAACGCTGCTCGATCTGGTTGTCAGTATGCAGGCTCTCGACCTTTACCTGTTGCGGGTTGCGCATGAAGTCGGCGGCCAGTTGCTTGATACCGGCCGGGTAGGTGGCCGAGAACAGCAAGGTCTGGCGGCGCGACGGGGTCTTGCCGATGATGCTGGCGATGGCGTCGAAGAAGCCCATGTCGAGCATGCGGTCGGCTTCATCCAGCACCAGGGTGTTCAGGCCGTCGAGCACCAGGGTGCCCTTGTCCAGGTGCTGCTGGATGCGCCCCGGAGTGCCGACGATGATGTGCGCGCCATGCTCCAGCGAAGCGATCTGCGGGCCCAGCGAAACGCCGCCGCACAGGGTCAGGATCTTGATGTTGTCCTCGGCGCGGGCCAGGCGGCGCAGCTCCTTGGCCACCTGGTCGGCAAGCTCGCGGGTGGGGCACAGCACCAGCGCCTGGCAACCAAAGTAGCGCGGGTTGATCGGGTTGAGCAGGCCGATGCCGAAGGCGGCGGTCTTGCCGCTGCCGGTCTTGGCCTGGGCGATCAGGTCCTGGCCCTTGAGGATGACCGGCAGGCTCTCGGCCTGGATCGGCGTCATCGAGGCATAGCCGAGGGCGTCCAGGTTGGCCAGCATGGCGGCGGACAGCGGCAGGGAGGCAAAGGCGGTGGAGTCGGTGGTCACGAGGCGGGCCTGCGTTGCGAAGCGAAAAATGCCGCATAGTCTACCAGCCTCGTGGCCATTCGCCCTACGACTCCATGTGTTGTTCCGGACGACGGGCACGCCTTCCGTCCGTCGGCGCCAGCTGCAGGAAGATCGCCGCCGCGAGCATGGCCATCACGCCAATGGTCACGAAGGTCAGCTGGAATGCTCCCAGGGTGGTTTCCACACCCTCGGCGCTGCCGGCAGCGGTAAAACCGCCAAGCAATGCGCCGGCGCAGGCCACGCCCAGGCTCAAGGCCAGCTGCGCCACCACCGACAGCAGGCTGTTGCCGCTGCTGGCGCTGGCGTCGTCAAGGTCGATCAGGGTCACCGTGTTCATCGCCGTGAACTGCATGGAGTTCACGGCTCCCAGCAGGCCGAGCTGCAGCAGCAACACGGCATAAGGGGTTTGCTCATCGACCAGGCCGAGGCTGGCCAGCAGCACGCCCAGCAGCAAGGTGTTGCCGGTAAGAATGATGCGGTAGCCAAAGCGTTCGATCAGCGGCCTGGCGATGGACTTGGCGAGCATGGCCGCCGCAGCCAGCGGAATCATGCTCATGCCGGCCTGGGCCGGCGAGTAGCCCAGCGCCACCTGCAGCAGCAACGGCACCAGGAACGGCAGGGCGCCACTGCCCAGGCGGGCGAACAGGTTGCCGAGGATGCCGATGGCAAAGGTGCGCACGCGGAACAGGCTGGGCGAGAACAGGGGCTCCGGGTCGCGCCCGGCGCGCAGCCAGTAGGCCGCCAGGCAGGCCATGCCGGCGAACAGCAGCAACATCACCCGCAGGTGTGGCAGGTGCAGTTCACCCAGGCCCTCCATGGCGATGGTAATCAGCACCATCGCCGCGCCAAACAGCAGGAACCCCGGGCCGTCGAAGGTGGTGCGTTCGGCGCCGCGCAGGTCGGGGATGAACTTCCACACGGCATAGCAGCCGACCAGGCCAACGGGCAGGTTGAGCAGGAAGATCCAGTGCCAGCTGAGAATTTCCACCAGCCAGCCGCCGACCGTCGGGCCCAGCAGCGGGCCGAGCAGGCCGGGAATGGTGATGAAGCTCATGATGCGCACCAGCTCGGTGCGTGGGTAGGCGCGCAATACTACCAGGCGCCCGACCGGCAGCATCAGCGCACCGCCCAGGCCTTGCACCACCCGGGCGAAGATCAGGAAGCCGAGGCTGTTGGCCGCTGCGCACAGCAGCGAGCCGAAGCTGAACAGCAGGATGGCGCTGAAGAAGATGCGCTTGGTACCGAAGCGGTCGGCGATCCAGCCCGAGGCGGGGATCAGCAGGGCCACGGTGAGCATGTAGGCGACGATCACGCCTTGCATGCGCAGCGGGTCTTCGGCCAGCGAGCGGGCCATGGCCGGCAATGCGGTATTGAGGATGGTGCCGTCCAGGGACTGCATGAAGAAGGCGATGGCCACCACCCAGGGGATCCAGCGGGCGGTAACGGGGTCCAGCGGGGTGCGTTCGGGCATGACTTCCTCGTTTGTCAGTGCCGGCCTCTTCGCGGCTGAAGCCGCTCCCACAGGGGTATCACCACACTCAAGGGCGGTGGAGATCCTGTGGGAGCGGCTTTAGCCGCGAAAGGGCCGGCAAGTCCAGTCACAATGTCAGCGTCAGGCCTTTGACCAGCGCCCCCGGCAAATGACTCGACCCGGTACTGCGCTGCCCATAGGTGCTGGTCGACAGGATCATCTCGCGCTCGCGGGTCAGGTCCTCCAGTTGGCTACCGAGCAGACTGTACAGGCTGTCATCGAAGCGCATGGTGCGTACTGGCCCCTGGATCTGCCCGTTCTCCACCCAGAAAGTGGCGAAGCGGGTCAGCCCGGTCATCCGCGCTGCCGGCAGGTCCGAGTAGTTCAGGTACCACAGGTTGCTGATGTACAGCCCGGTGCCGAGCCGCTCAAGCACCTGTTCGTTGGGCAAGCCACCTGGTGCAAGGCTGAGCGCGCATGGCGATTCGTAGCTGTCGGCGCCATTGGCCAGCAGCTCGAATTCGGCCGAGCTGCGTGCGCTGACCAGCCGCTGCCGTGCCTCGCCTTGCTGGATCAACGGCACGTCCAGGCGCGGCGAGCCTTCATCGGAGAACGCCGGGCTCAGTGAGCCGCTGACCTGCTCGCTGAAACTCACCAGCGGGCTCAGCCGCGCATCGCCGTTGTAGAGGCGCTGCAAGGCGCTGTTGCCGGTGGCCAGGGCCTGCGCAGAAAAGCCGCCCCAGCACAACATGCCAGCGATCTCGTCCATCGCCGCCGGGGCCAGGTAGGCGCGGTAGCTGCCAGGCTCCAGGGTAACTGCCGGGCGGCCGAGGAAGCCCAGTTGTTCTCGTGCCTGGCGCAGGCGCGTGGTGAAGTCGTCAGCACGCCACAGCTGCCCTGCGTAGTTGGCCTTCACCGCCTCGGCGTTTTCGTGGAACAGGCTCCAGTCAAAGTTGAAGCTGTTGGCCTGGTGCCAGCCAAAGGCCCCGAACGAGCTGGCGAAGCCCCGGCAGATGGGGCCGGCGGCATAGATGCCGACCAAGTCCAGGTCGCCGGCTTCGCGCTCGAGCAGGGCCAGTACTTCATGCAGTTCGGGCAGCGGCTGTTGCTGCTGGCTGTGGCTGTGCCAGGCGCTTTGGTCCAGGCGCAGGTATGGGTCGACGGCCAACAGCGGCAAGGTCTGGCGCAGTTGTTCAAGGGCAGTGTCCAGGCGCTGGCTATCGAGTAGCGGGTCACCACTCAAGGTCACCTGTTGCTCCGCCTGACGGCCCTCGCGGATCAGGCGCAGTTGCGCACTGGCCTGGCTCACTTCGCCGGCCTGGCGCACCTTGGCGTGATTGAAGCGTACGAACTGCGACTGCTCGGCACTGTAGCCGAGGGTGAACTGCTCGCCCGTCTGCAAGGCTTTGTTCAGCGCCGCGACCAAGGTTTCGAAAGCGTTCTTCACGAGGCGTCTCCTCCGAATACATCGATCTGGCGGAACACGCAGGCTGGCGAGGCGTGACCAACCCGTACCACCTGGTTGGGTTCGCCCTTGCCGCAATTGGGTGTACCCAGCACCTGGAAGGTGCTGCGATCACCGACCGCCGCCAGGTTACGCCAGAAATGCGCGGAAATGCCGCGGTAGTTGGGGTTCTTGACGATGCCCTTGAGTTGGCCCTCTTCGATCAGCTGACCCCATTCGCAGCCGAACTGGAATTTGTTGCGGGCGTCGTCGATGGACCAGGAGCGGTTGGTGCGCATCAGGATGCCGTGCTCGATACCTTCGATCAGCTGGCTCAGCGACTTGTCCCCCGGCTCGATGTTGAGGTTGGCCATGCGGTCGATCGGCGCACGGTTCCAGCCGCAGGCGCGGCTGTTGGCCACGCCGTCGAGGCCGGAGCGGAACTGCGACAGCGCACCGCCCAACGGGCGCAGCAACAGGCCGTCGCGGATCAGGAACTGCTTGCTGGCCGGGGTCCCGTCGTCATCGAAGCTGTAGCTGGCCAGCTCTTCGCCGATGGTTGGGTCGAAGGTCACGTTCAGCAGGCTGGAGCCGTATTGCAGGTGGCCGAAATCGCTGGTTTTGACGAAGCTGGTGCCGGCGTAGTTGCGCTCGTCGCCGAGGATGCGGTCCATCTCCAGCGGGTGGCCGATCGATTCGTGAATCTGCAGCATCATCTGGTCCGGCATCAACAGCAGGTCGCGCGGGCCGCTGGGGGTGTTCGGCGCCAGCAGCAGTTGCAGCGCCTCGTCTGCCACCCGGCGGGCGGCACCCACCAGGCCGCAGCGCTCGATGACCTCGAAGCCGCCCTGCTGGCCGAAGTTGTCACGGCCCAGGCTGCGGCTCTGACTGTCCTGGCCGTCGCTGGCGGTGACCCCGACGCCGGGGAACAGGAAGCGTTGAGCATGGCGCAGTTGCGCGCCGGCCGAATTCAGGTAGGTCTGCTCGACCAGGCTCATGCCCAGGCTGGCTTGCCAGTCCACCAGGCGGCTGTCCTTGGGCACGCTGGCCGATTCTGCCGCGAGCAGGCCAAGGCAGTCGGCAAGGGAGGGCACAGGCTGGTCGAAGTTGGGCGAAACGTGGTCATGATGGGCACTGGTCACTGCCTGCCCGCGCAGGTCCAGCAGGCTGTGCCGGGCGATCTGCCGGGCCAGTGCCTCGGCTTGCTCCAGCGCGCGTTGCAGGCCGGCCTGGGACAGGTCGGCGGTAGCGGCATAGGCTTCCACGCCGTTGATCCGCACGGTGAGCATGGCGCCTTCGTCCTGGCTGAACAGCGGTGGCTCTGCGACATTGCGGCGTACCGACAGGGCCTGGTGCGACTGTTTCACATGACGCAGGGAAAACAACTCGGCCGTACTGCGCAGCGCGGCAAAGCGCTGGCGCAGCAGGGCGCTGGAATCGAACATTCGGAAGCCTCCGTGTACACGGTGGCTCCCCCTAGAACCACCCGTCTTGCATGGCGAGGCAGGTATCGTCGCGTGCCTCGAGCAATGCCAGCTCATTATGGCAGCCTGGTACTTCCCAGGTCAGGAAATAACGCGCGGCCTGTAGCTTGCCGAGGTAGAAGTCGCGGTCGGTGGGGTTGTCTTTCATCAACCCGAGTTCGGCGTGGATCGCCTGCTCCAGCCAGCGCCAACCGATCACGCAATGGCCGAAGGCCTTGAGGTATAGCGCCGAGTTGGCCAACGCATTGGTGACCTTGCCCTGGGCCAGGTCGCCGAGCAGGGTCAGGGTTACCGCTTGCAGGCGGTTGACCAGTTGCTCAAGTGGCTGGCGCAGTGGGTCGAGGTTGGGGTGATGGCTGGCGCGCTCGCCGGTGGCGGCGATCAGGCGGATCAGTTGCTTGAGCCCAGCACCGTTGTGCTGTGCCAGCTTGCGGCCCAGCAGGTCAAGCGACTGGATGCCCTCGGTGCCTTCGTGGATGGGGTTCAGGCGGTTGTCGCGATAGTACTGCTCCACCGGGTATTCCCGGGTGTAGCCGTGGCCGCCAAGAATCTGGATCGCCAGTTCGTTGGCCTTGAGGCAAAACGTCGAAGGCCAGGACTTGACGATCGGGGTCAGCAGGTCGAGCAGCTCTTGCGCTTGTCTACGGGCGCTTTCATCGGCGGCGGTATGGCTGTCGTCGAACAGGCGTGCGGCGTACAGGCCCAGGTCGAAGGAGCCCTCTACATAGGTCTTTTGTGCCAGCAGCATGCGTTTCACATCCGTGTGCTCGACAATCGGCACCGCCGGGCTGTGCGGGTCCTTGTTGTCCGGTAGCCGGCCCTGCGGCCGCTGGCGGGCATATTCCAGCGAGTACAGGTAACCTGCGTAGCCGAGCATCACTGCGCCCATGCCAACGCCGATGCGTGCTTCGTTCATCATCTGGAACATGCAGGCCAGGCCCTGGTGCGGCTGGCCGACCAGGTAGCCGACGCACTGGCCGTTGTCGCCGAAGTTCAGCGCGGTGGAGGTGGTGCCACGCCAGCCCATCTTGTGGAACAGCCCGGCCAGCAGCACGTCGTTGCGTGGGCCGCGCCTGCCGTCCGGGTTGACCAGGTACTTCGGCACGATGAACAGCGAGATGCCTTTCACCCCGGGCGGGGCGTCCGGCAACTTGGCCAGCACCATGTGCACGATGTTTTCCGACAGTTCGTGGTCGCCGCCGGAAATGAAGATCTTGTTGCCCTTGAGCCGGTAGCTGCCGTCACCGGCAGGCTCGGCACGGGTGCGGATATCGGCAAGCGAAGAGCCGGCATGAGGTTCGGTCAGGGCCATGGTGCCGAAGTAACGGCCCTCGATCATTGGCTGCAGGAACAGGCGCTTCTGTTCTTCACTGCCGAAGCTTTCGATCAGGTTGGCTGCGCCCATGGTCAGGAACGGGTAGGCCGTGGTGCCTGCGTTGGCGGCTTGGAAGTGGGCGAAGCAGGCCTGTGAGACCAGGCTGGGCAACTGCATGCCGCCGACCTCGAAGTCGCGGTTGGCGTTGAGAAAGCCGGCTTCGAGGAAGGCGTCGATGGCGGGTTTCACTTCCGGGATCAGTTCGGCGCGGCCGTCCACATAGCGCGGCTCGTTTTCATCGGCTTTGCGGTTGTGCGGGGCGAAGAACCTTTCGGCGATGGTGCGGGCGGTGGTGAGCGCCGCATCGAAGGTTTCGCGGCTGTGCTCGGCAAAGCGCGGGCGCTGGGTCAGGGCTTCGGCGTCGAGCACTTCGTAGAGCTCGAAGGCCAGGTTGCGGGGGCTGAGCAGGGTCTCGGGCATGGTCGCGGTCCTGAGGCGGAATGCTGCGAGTCTAGGCGGATAGGGTGGGGTGGGGGAGGTTAATAGGTTTGGGTGATGTCGGTTTAGAAATGGGTTGGGCATTCAGGCTCTCGCCTTCAGTCTTTTGGCGCTTTTGAGATCGAGCGCCGCCCGCGCGGCGCTCGATCTCATGGGCGCAAAAGATCTCAAGACATGCGCGTATAAAAAAGGAGAGCCGAGGCTCTCCTTTTTTCTTCAACAACCCTCAGCCATCAGCCAATGGTCATCAGGCTGGCGTTACCACCCGCCGCCGCAGTGTTCACACTTACCGCCCGCTCGATCACCAGGCGTTCCAGCGCAATCTGATGATCCCCGCTGGACAGCCCGTGTACACCGACGATCGCCCCGGCACGCTTGGCCACCTGCTGGCACACGCCGCGCAGCTGGTCCGAGTCGCCATGGTGGATCACGGCGTCGAACGCCACTTCGTCCTTGCTCCAGTCCGCCACCAGCTTGACCTTGGCCTGCAGCTCTTTCGGCAGGCGAGCGCGCAGGGCCTTGCCAGGTTCGCCGTCTACCCACACCGCCGAGCTACCTACAGCCAGCACTGCGGCGAACTGCGCCAGCAGGTCGGCTTCGTTGTCAGCCAGGCACAGCACGTGCTCACGCGGCAGGATGGTATAGCTGTTGCGCTCGCCGGTCGGGCCTGGCAGCAGGCGGGCGATGCCGCTCTGCGACTGGCTGGCAAACTGGCTGCACAGCGCGCTCAGGTCGGCATGCTGGTTGCTCTCGGCCCAGGCTTTCAGACCGTGCAACGGCCTGATCAGCTGCTCGTGCAGGCTGCGGTCCGGCTTGCCTTCGCCGTCCTGCTGCTGGAAGTGGCGGCCGATCGCGTCCGCCGGGCGGGTCGAGAGCAGGCGGTACAGGTACAGCGGGCCGCCGGCTTTCGGGCCGGTGCCGGACAGGCCTTCACCACCGAACGGCTGCACGCCAACTACGGCACCGACAATGTTGCGGTTGACGTACATGTTGCCGGCTTTGGCGGTTTCCACCACCTTGGCGATGGTCTCGTCGATGCGGGTGTGCACGCCGAGGGTCAGGCCGTAACCGGAGTTGTTGATCTGCTCGATCAGCTGGTCCAGATTGCGGCGGTTGTAGCGCACCACGTGCAGCACCGGGCCGAAAATCTCACGCTTCAGTTCGTCGAAGCTTTCCAGTTCGATCAGGGTCGGCATGACGAAGGTACCGCGCTTGATCTCGGCAGCATCGGCAATCGCCACCTGGTAGACCGGGCGGCCTTTCTCGCGCATGCCCTGGATGTGCTTCTCGATGCCGGCCTTGGCTTCGGCGTCGATCACCGGGCCGATGTCCACGGCCAGGCGGTCCGGGCTACCCAGGCGGCTTTCGGCCATGGCGCCCTTGAGCATTTCGATCACGCGGTCGGCGGAGTCTTCCTGCAGGCACAGCACGCGCAGTGCCGAGCAACGCTGGCCGGCACTGTCGAAGGCCGAGGACACCACGTCGATCACCACCTGCTCGGTCAGCGCCGAGGAGTCGACGATCATCGCGTTCTGGCCACCGGTTTCGGCGATCAGCGGGATTGGTCGGCCTTGGTTGTCCAGGCGGCCGGCGACGTTGCGCTGCAGCAGGCGGGCGACTTCGGTGGAACCGGTGAACATCACGCCCTTGACGCGCTCGTCACCGACCAGGCCGGCACCGACGGTTTCGCCGCGGCCTGGCAGCAGTTGCAGCACGCCTTCCGGAATGCCGGCTTCCAGCAGCAGGCGCACGGCCTGGGCGGCGATCAGCGGGGTCTGCTCGGCCGGCTTGGCCAGCACCGGGTTACCGGCGGCCAGGGCCGCGGCCACCTGGCCGGTGAAGATCGCCAGCGGGAAGTTCCACGGGCTGATGCACACCACCGGGCCCAGTGGGCGGTGGGCGTCGTTGCTGAAGTCGTTGCGTGCCTGCACCGCGTAGTAGCGCAGGAAGTCTACCGCTTCACGCACTTCGGCAATGGCGTTGGCGAAGGTCTTGCCGGCTTCGCGGATGAGCAGGCCCATCAGCGGCTGAATCTCGGCTTCCATCAGGTCGGCGGTGCGTTCCAGGATGGCAGCACGTTCGGCTGGCGGGGTGGCCTGCCAGATCGGTGCGGCATTCAATGCGCACTGGATGGCGTTGTCGACGTCGGCGACAGTGGCTTCCTGCACATGGCCGACCACGTCGCGGTGGTCCGCCGGGTTCAGCACGGCGACGGCAGCGCTCTCGCTGGCGGCGCAGGCCAGCAGCGGGGCGGCTTTCCAGTCGTTGTGGGCAGTGGCCAGCATGGCGCAGGACAGCGACGCCAGGCGGTGTTCGTTGGCCATGTCGATGCCGGCCGAGTTGGCCCGCTCGCTGCCATATAGCTCACGCGGCAGCGGGATGCGCGGGTGCGGCAGGCCGATGCTGCCTTCCTGGGTGCCCATGCGCTCGATGCTGGCGACCGGGTCGGCGACCAGCTCCTGGATGGAGATCGAATGGTCGGCGATGCGGTTGACGAACGAAGTGTTGGCGCCGTTTTCCAGCAGGCGACGCACCAGGTAGGCCAGCAGCGTTTCGTGGGTGCCGACCGGTGCATAGACACGGCACGGGCGGTTCAGCTTGCCTTCGGAAATCTTGCCGACCACCTGCTCGTACAGCGGCTCGCCCATGCCGTGCAGGCACTGGAACTCGTACTGGCCCGGGTAGTAGTTCTGCCCGGCAATGTGATAGATGGCCGACAGGGTGTGGGCGTTGTGGGTGGCGAACTGCGGGTAGATGGCTTCAGGCACGGCCAGCAGCTTGCGGGCGCAGGCCACGTAGGACACGTCGGTGTACACCTTGCGGGTGTAGACCGGGTAGCCTTCCAGGCCTTCGACCTGGGCGCGCTTGATCTCGCTGTCCCAGTAGGCGCCTTTTACCAGGCGAATCATCAGGCGGTGGCGGCTGCGCTTGGCCAGGTCGATGACATAGTCGATCACGTAAGGGCAGCGCTTCTGGTAGGCCTGGATGACGAAGCCGATACCGTTCCAGCCGGCCAGCGAAGGTTCGAAGCACAGGCGCTCGAGCAGGTCGAGCGACAGCTCCAGGCGGTCGGCTTCCTCGGCGTCGATGTTCAGGCCGATGTCGTACTGCTTGGCCAGCAGGGTCAGCGACAGCAGGCGCGGGTACAGCTCTTCCATCACGCGCTCGTACTGGGCGCGGCTGTAGCGCGGGTGCAGGGCCGACAGCTTGATCGAGATGCCCGGGCCTTCATAGATGCCACGGCCATGGGAGGCCTTGCCGATCGAGTGGATGGCCTGCTCGTAGGACGCCAGGTACTTCTGCGCGTCATGCTCGGTCAGTGCGGCTTCGCCGAGCATGTCGTAGGAATAGCGGAAGCCCTTGGACTCGAAGCGGCTGGCGTTGGCCAGGGCTTCGGCGATGGTTTCGCCAGTGACGAACTGCTCGCCCATCAGGCGCATGGCCATGTCGACGCCCTTGCGGATCATCGGCTCGCCGCTCTTGCCGATAATACGGGTGAGCGAGGCAGTGAGGCCGGATTCGTTGTGGGTGGAGACCAGCTTGCCGGTCAGCAGCAGCCCCCAGGTGGCGGCGTTGACAAACAACGACGGGCTGTTGCCCAGGTGTGGCTGCCAGTTGCCGGTGCTGATCTTGTCGCGGATCAGCGCGTCACGGGTGCCCTTGTCGGGGATGCGCAGCAGGGCTTCGGCCAGGCACATCAGTGCCACGCCTTCCTGGGACGACAGCGAGAACTCCTGCAGCAGGCCCTGGACGATACCGGCACGGCCACCGGCGCTCTTCTGGTTACGCAGTTTTTCCGCAAGGCCGGCGGCCATCTTGTTGGTCGCCTCGGCCAGCGGGGCGCTCAGGCGAGCCTGCTCCAGCAGCATCGGCACCACTTCCTGTTCGGGGCGGCGGTAGGCGGCGGTAATCGCCGAGCGCAGCACCGACTGCGGCAGGATGCTCTCGGCGAACTCGAGGAAGCACTGGTGGCTGTGGTCGGGCTGGATTTCGCCGGCGTCGTCGGCCAGGTTGCTGGCGTGACCGTTGAGTTCGGTCAGGGTGGCACCACCCTCGAGCTTCTCCAGGTAGTTGAAGATCGCTTGCTTGATCAACCAGTGCGGCGTGCGGTCGATGGACTGCGCAGCTGCCTTGAGTCGCTCACGGGTCGGGTCATCGAGTTTGACCCCAAGGGTGGTCGTCGCCATTTCTTATCCTCGTTATTGCCACGGCTGTGGCCTAAGCTGGCGCCAAGAGTAGCTGTAGGACAATTCGGGTGCAACCAGGTGCAACCCTAATTTTCGATGAAAAAGGTGCAACTCGTCAGCTGCTCGGCCGTGCCCGCTGAAAAGGCGTGTTTTCGGTGCGTTTTATTCTGAAAAACGCCCTCATTGCTCCAAAAAGGAGCAAAAAACGGGCTTTATCGGAAAATGCGCTGGCAGGTGCAACTTGCAGGTGAAAAATGGTTGCACCCGCTTCGCGTTGTTGCATAGCATTCGCCGCCTGGGTGCAACCGCCATGGCTGCGGTTGTGCATGAGATAAAAACAAACGCCAGGGCACACATATGGGCAACCCACTAACGATCACGTTCGTGATCTACATCGCGGCAATGGTGCTGATCGGCTTCGCGGCCTATCGCTCCACCAAGAACCTTTCCGACTACATCCTTGGCGGTCGCAGCCTGGGCAGCGTGGTTACCGCGCTCTCCGCCGGTGCTTCCGACATGAGCGGCTGGCTGCTGATGGGCCTGCCAGGCGCCATCTACTTCGCCGGTTTGTCCGAAGCCTGGATTGCCATCGGCCTGACCGTCGGCGCCTACCTGAACTGGCTGTTCGTCGCTGGCCGCCTGCGCGTGCAGACCGAGCACAACGGCGATGCACTGACCCTGCCGGACTACTTCTCCAGCCGTTTCGAAGACCACAGCGGCCTGCTGCGGATCATTTCGGCCATCGTGATCCTGGTGTTCTTCACCATCTATTGCGCTTCCGGCATCGTTGCCGGTGCCCGCCTGTTCGAAAGCACCTTTGGCATGTCCTACGAAACCGCCCTGTGGGCCGGTGCGGCGGCGACCATTGCCTACACCTTCATTGGTGGCTTCCTGGCGGTGAGCTGGACCGATACCGTGCAGGCATCGCTGATGATCTTCGCGCTGATCCTCACCCCGGTTATCGTGCTGATTTCCACCGGCGGCTTCGATCAGACCTTCGCCGCTATCGAGGCGGTGAACCCGGCTCACTTCGACATGTTCAAGGGCGCGACCTTCATCGGCATCATTTCGCTGATGGGTTGGGGGCTGGGCTACTTCGGCCAGCCGCACATCCTGGCGCGCTTCATGGCCGCCGATTCGGTGAAGTCGATCGCCAAAGCTCGTCGCATCTCCATGACCTGGATGATCCTGTGCCTGGCCGGTACCTGTGCCGTAGGCTTCTTCGGCATCGCCTACTTCTCGGCTCACCCTGATCTGGCTGGCCCGGTCACCGAGAACCACGAGCGTGTGTTCATCGAGTTGGCCAAGATCCTGTTCAACCCGTGGGTCGCCGGTGTGCTGCTGTCGGCCATCCTGGCCGCCGTCATGAGTACCCTGAGCTGCCAGCTGCTGGTGTGCTCCAGCGCCCTGACCGAGGACTTCTACAAGGCCTTCCTGCGCAAGAACGCTTCGCAGGTCGAGCTGGTGTGGGTCGGTCGCCTGATGGTGCTGGCCGTGGCCCTGATCGCCATCGCCATGGCCGCCAACCCGGAAAACCGCGTGCTGGGCCTGGTGGCCTACGCCTGGGCCGGTTTCGGTGCCGCATTCGGCCCGGTGGTGCTGATTTCGGTGCTGTGGAAAGGCATGACCCGTAACGGCGCGCTGGCCGGTATCGTGGTCGGTGCGCTGACCGTGATCCTGTGGAAGCACTTCGACACCCTCGGGCTGTACGAGATCATCCCGGGCTTCCTGTTCGCCAGTATCGCCATCGTCTTGGTGAGCAAGCTGGGCAGCCCTTCGAAAGCGATGGTACAGCGCTTCGAAACGGCTGATGCGGCGTATCACGCTGACAAGTAATACCGGTTGAATCGGCGGCGCCTGCTTCGCGGGCCTGCCCGCTCCCACAGGAACTCCACAGCATTTGAGATCTGTGCAGGCCGTGTGGGAGCGGGCAAGCCCGCGAAGCAGCCCCCGCCGATCGACAGTCAGGCCTGACTCCGCCTGCAAGGCAAGGTAAACTTGCCACCCCCGCAGGAGTTGCCATGAATTATCGTCACGCCTTCCACGCCGGCAACCACGCCGACGTCCTCAAGCACATCGTGCTGACCCGCCTCATCGCCCTGATGTCGCGCAAGGAGCAGCCGTTCGCCTACATCGATACCCACGCAGGGCTCGGCTTGTACGACCTGCAAGGTGACCAGGCAACCCGCACCGGTGAATACCTGGAAGGGGTGGCCCGCCTGTGGAATCGCGATGACCTGCCGGCCATGGCTGCTGACTACCTGCGCATCATCAAGCGCCTGAATGCTGATGGCGAGCTGCGCTATTACCCTGGTTCGCCCGAGCTGGCCCGCCGCCTGATGCGCCAGCAGGACCGCGCCCTGCTCAACGAGAAGCACCCTGAGGACGGGCCGCTGCTCAAGGACAACATGAAGAAGGACCCGCGCGTGGTCGTGCACCTGGGCGAAGGTTGGCATGTG
This sequence comes from Pseudomonas anuradhapurensis, assembly GCF_014269225.2. Taxonomy (NCBI): domain Bacteria; kingdom Pseudomonadati; phylum Pseudomonadota; class Gammaproteobacteria; order Pseudomonadales; family Pseudomonadaceae; genus Pseudomonas; species Pseudomonas anuradhapurensis. The sequence continues at coordinate 4,833,965 of NZ_CP077097.1, read as the reverse complement.
CCGCGCGCCCTGCTGCCGGTGCAGGAAAAGCGCGCGATCATGCTGGTCGACCCGCCGTTCGAACAGGCTGATGAGCTGAAGCGCTGCACCACGGCGATGAAAGAAGCGATCAGCCGCATGCGCCAGACGGTCGCGGCCATTTGGTATCCGATCAAGGACCAGCGCTCGCTGACCCGTTTCTACCAGGACCTGACCAGCACCGGCGCACCGAAACTGCTACGGGTCGAGCTGTACGTGCACCACCAGGACAGCCCGCAGGGCCTCAATGGTTCCGGCCTGGCCATCGCCAACCCGCCGTGGGGCCTGGAGGAAGAACTGCGCGAGCTGCTGCCATGGCTGGCCAAGGAGCTGGCGCAGACCGCCGGCAGCTTCCGCATGGACTGGCTGATCGCCGAGTAGGCTGCACCGCGATCCCTGTAGGCGCGGCCTCGTGTCGCGATGGGCCGCAAAGCGGCCCTGGCAGTTTTTGCTGCGAAGCTGAAAACCTGGGGCCGCTTTACGGCCCATTCGCGACACAAGGCCGCTCCTACAACGACCGCGCAGTTCGTGATGTTTGCGTTATAATCCCGCCCTTTAGCCGCCACCCGCCCAATGGGCCGCTGGCGCATTTCTACCGAATGAAGAGGCTGATCCCTTGGCATTGACGATTCTTGGCCTGTCCGGCGCCCTTAGCCATGACCCTTCCGCGGCCCTGTACATTGACGGCAAGCTGGTTGCCGCCGCCGAAGAAGAGCGCTTCGTGCGTGACAAGCATGCGAAGAACCGCATGCCCTACGAGTCGGCGAAGTTCTGCCTGGAGCAGGCCGGCATCAAGCCATCCGATGTCGACGTGGTAGCCATCCCGTTTGCCCCGATCAGCCTGTTCGGCAAGGCACGCTGGCACTACGCCAAGCGTTACTGGTACGCCCCGGACCGGGCCCTCGACGCCATCCTGATGGGCAACCGCCGCTACAAGCGCTACCGCAAGAAGATCGTCTGGTGCCTGGAGCAGCTGGGCTTCGACCCGAAAAAGGTCAAGATCGAGCCGGTCGAGCACCACCTGGCCCACGCCTCCAGCGCCTACCACTGCTCGGGCTTCAAGGAAAAGACCGCGATCCTCGGCATCGACGGTAAAGGCGAGTACGCCACCACCTTCTTTGGCTACGGCGAAAACGGCAAGATCCACAAGATCAAGGAATTCTTCGATCCGGATTCGCTGGGTGGCCTGTACGGGGCAATCACCGAGTTCCTCGGCTTCGAGATGCTCGACGGCGAGTTCAAGGTCATGGGCATGGCGCCGTATGGCGATGCCAGCAAGTACGACTTCTCGCGCCTGGCCAGCTTCGAAAACGGCGAACTGGTGATCAACACCGAGTACGCCAACGTGATCGGCCTGCGCCGCTATAAAGAGAAGGGCAAGGGCTTCTACTTCTCGCCGAAGCTGATCGAATGGCTGGGCCCCAAGCGCGAAGGCGACATCGCCGACGAGCCCTACATCCATTACGCGGCCAGCATGCAGGCGCTGTTCGAGAAAATCGCCCTGCAGATGATCGACCATTACCTGGGCGACACCCTGCGGGAAACCGGCAAGCTGGCCTTCGCTGGCGGCTGCGCGCTGAACGTCAAGCTCAACCAGAAGATCATCGCCCGTTCCGATGTGAAGGAACTGTTCGTGCAGCCGGCCTCTGGTGACGCCGGTACTGCCGTGGGCGCTGCCGCCTACGTTTCCCACGCCCGTGGCGTGCCGGTCGAGAAGATGGAACACGTCTACCTCGGCCCGTCGTACTCCAACGAAGACGTGATCGCCGCCTGTGCCCGTCATCCGAACGCGCCGAAGTGGCGCAAGCTCGACGACATGCCGCAGCGCATCGCCCGGATCATGGTCGATGGCAACCCGGTAGCCTGGTTCCAGGGCCGTATGGAGTTCGGTCCGCGTGCCCTGGGTGGCCGTTCGATCATCGGTTGCCCGAGCGTGCCGGGCGTGGCCGACCGCATCAACGAGCAGATCAAGTTCCGCGAGCGCTGGAGACCTTTCTGCCCGTCGATGCTCGACACCGTCGCCCCGCAGATGATCAAGGTCGACCACCCGGCACCATTCATGACCTTCACCTTCGAAGTGGCTGAAGAGTGGAAGACCCGCGTACCGGAAGTCGTTCACGAGGATGGCACGTCGCGGGCCCAGGTGCTCAAGCGCGAATACAACCCGCGCTACTATGACATGATGAAGGCGTTGGAAGACCTCACTGGCAACGGCGTGTCGCTCAACACCTCGCTGAACCGCCGTGGTGAACCGATGATCTGCTCGCCGACCGACGCCTTGAACATGTTCTTCGGCTCGGACCTGCAGTACCTGATCATGGAAGACATCCTGGTTGTGAAGGACGGTGCGGCCGCGTATGACCAGCCGCTCTGAACCGCGCATCCTGCAATTCTGCCATGGCTATGACGGGCCGTTCCTGGACTGTGCCCGTCAATACGCCAGCCTGTTCCAGGGGCATGGCTACCAGGTGACCACGGTGTTCCTCACCGGTGCTGCCGACCCGCAAGTGGCGGCCGGCTGTGCGTCGGACGAGGTACTGTTCCTCGAGTTCAGCTCCAAGGCCGTGCGTGGCCTGAAGCTCGGCGCTATCCGCGCGTTGCGGCGGATAGCGGCCGAGCGCAACTTCGCCTTCTGCATTGCCCATCGTTTCAAGCCGATCTATGTGGCGCTGCTCGGTACCAGCCTGCCGGTGATTGGCGTGCACCATGCCTTCGGCGACTATCAGCGCAAGGGCCGCCGGCTGTTCGCCAACCTGTTCAGCAAGCGCTTGAGCCTGCTCGGGGTGTCGGACGCCGTGCGTGATGACATGCGCCGCTGTCTGCCGCAGTGGCCGGCAGAGCGTATCCAGACCTTGTACAACCGCATCGATATCGACGCCCTGCAAGCGGCCCTGGCGCCGCGCGCCGAGGCTCGCCAGGCCCTGGGCCTGGATGCGCAGGCGTGGATTGTCGGCAATGTCGGGCGCCTGCACCCGGACAAGGACCAGGCCACCCTGTTGCGTGGCTTTGCCGAAGCGCTGCCGGGGCTGCCGACTGGCGCACGCCTGGCGATCCTCGGCAAGGGCCGCCTGGAGGCCAGGCTCAAGGCGCTGGCCGCCGAGCTGGGCATTGCCGGGCAGGTCGATTTCCTTGGCCAGGTGCCGGACGCGCGCCGTTATTTCCAGGCGTTCGACGTGTTCGCCCTCAGTTCCGACCATGAGCCGTTCGGCATGGTCCTGCTCGAGGCCATGGTTGCCGGTGTTCCAGTGCTGGCCACGGCCTGTGGCGGTGCGCGCGAAGTGGTCGAAGGGGTTGGCGTGCTGTTCCCGCTCGGCGATGCCGGGCAGCTGGCCCAAGGCCTCAAGCACCTGGCCGTGCTCGATGTGGCGCAGCGCCAGGCCTGTGCCGAACACATGCTGCAGCGCCTGCGTGAGCGTTTCTCCGACCAGGCGGTGCGCGAGGCCTTCTGGCAACTGCCACAGGTCCGCTCACTGGTAGGGAAGGCCTGATGCTCAACCGTATCCAGGCTTTCCGCGAGCGCGGTTGGCAAGCCATCGACGCCACGGCCTACGCCGAGGCATGGGCGCGCTTTGGCGGCAGTGTCGCCACCCATCCGCGGGTCGTCGAACAGTTGGCCGACCTAGCGCAGATCCCGGTGCGTTATCTCGGCTGGTACCAGGCCGGCGAGCTGAGGGCTGCCATCCCGACCTGGGGGCGCCACCTGGCGCTGTCCAAGGAGGTGCTCAAGCGTGCCGGCAAGAAAGCCCTGTTCGACCTGGGCAATGCCGAGATCATCCTGCCGGCGGCGGCCGATGCCGCGGCGCCGTTGCGCCATGCGGCGCGCTACCTGTCCGAACTGAACCAGGGTCGTTTCAGTGGCCTGAAGGTGCAGAAGGAACAGCTGGCCATGGCTCGCGCCCCGGAAGACCTGTCGAAGAAGTTCCGCTACAACCAGCGCCGCGAGCTGCGCCTGCTGGAGGAGGCGGGCGGCGTGGTGCGCCCGATCAGCGACTTCACCGCGCAGGAAATTGCCAGCATGTACTGCGAGCTGTTCCAGCGCCGCTGGGGCTTCCCGGCCACCGGTGCCGAGCGCATGGCTGACGTACTGGAACGCCTGCACGAGCTGCTGATCGGCGCGGTGCTGCTGCTGGACGGCAAGCCGATTGCGATCCAGCTGGTATACCGTGTCGAAGCGCCGGAGTGGCTCAGCGTGGAGTACATCAATGGTGGCGTCGACCCGGAAACCAAGGCCTTCAGCCCTGGCAGCGTACTGAGCTTCCTCAATACCCAGGCCGCCTGGGAGGACGCCCGTGCGCGCAACAAGCCGCTGCGGTTCTCGTTCGGCCGTGCCGATCGCGAATACAAGGACCGCTGGTGCAACCCAGTGCCGGTGTATCAGGCGTGAGCCGCAAGCAGCAGTTGCTCAAGCGCCATCGGCGCAACAAGCGCCTGGGCTTGCTGGTGGGCCTGGTCGCGCTGGTTGCGCTGGGCGCGTTCACCTGGTGGTGGCTACCGCTGCTGCTGTTGCCGCTGTTGTGGGCGGGTCATGAAGCCTGGTTTGCCGACCATCTGTTCTATGCGCCTGGCGAGGATTACGCCTACGACTTCGGCGATCAGGCCCGGGCGGTTGCCGCCAGCCTGGACGCTGGCCTGCTCAAGGCCGATTGCGCGCTGCAGGGCAACGAAACCTTGGTCCTCGAATTGCACGTGAAAAGCACCTGGCTGGGGCGCTTCTTCGACCCGTGGGTCGAACTGCTGGCTACCGGGCAGGACGACCGGCAAACTTTCGAGCGCGGTGTCGATGGCCTGCGCTTTCTCAACCTGAGCGGCCTGGCCGCGCCCCTGCAAGCCGGTTCGTTGCGCCTGCGTGGCCGTCATTGCCGGTTGCAAGGCCAGCCGCGCCTGTGGATAACCCCGCCGGTCGAACTGCAACGGCGTCGGGTCATGGTGATCGCGCCGCATGCCGATGATGCCGAGCTGGCCGCTTACGGTCTCTACAGCCAGGCCGACGAAGCTTGGGTGGTGACACTGACCGCCGGTGAAATCGAGGCTGAGCACTACCAGCAGATGGGCCTGGCCAAGGCCGAGGCTGCGCGATTGAAGGGCCGTCTGCGGGCCTGGGACAGTATCGCCGTGCCACGCTGGGCCGGTGTGCCGCAGTCGCGTTGCGTGCAACTGGGCTATTTCTGCCTGCAACTGCCTGCCATGCAGGCCGCGCCAGACCAGCCGGTTGCCTCTCGTGAGGCCGAGCTCGCCGATGTCCGTGTATTCCGCCAGTTCAACCCGTTCCCGCTGCCGGCCGACGCTGATGGTGCACCGACCTGGCAAAACCTGCTGGCCGACCTGCGGGCCGTGCTGGAAATGGCCAGGCCGCAGGTGCTGGTGATGCCACACCCGCAGCTCGACCCGCACCCTGACCACATCTGCGCCCAGGCGGCAGTGCTGGAGGCCTTGCAAGGCCTGGCCTGGCAGCCGCAAACCGTGCTTTGCTACGCCAACCACCTGCATGACAACGACCGCTGGCCGATGGGCAACAGTGGCGATGGCGTTGCCTTGCCACCGCAGTTGCGCACTGATCAGGCCTGGGCACCCTGCAGCCTGGTGCTGGACCTGCCGACCCAGCGTGACAAGGCCATGGCCTTGGGCATGATGCACGACCTGCAGCCGCCAGCGCCGTTCAAGCGCCGTGTGCGCCGCTTGTTGCAACGCTGGCTGGCCGGGCGGCGGCCATCGCCTTATGGGGAGAACGAATTCTTCCGCAAGGCCGTGCGCCGACATGAACTGTTCTGGCGGCGTGAGCTGTAGCTTCCCCATGGTTGACCGCGATGGCGCAGAGCGCCCAAGGAAAGCAATGAAAGTCCTATTTCTGGTGCAGAAGGAACAGCGGGCGATTCTTGACCGCCTGTACGATGGCGTCGCGGCCAACTGCGAATGCGACCTGCGCTGGCTGACCAGCGAAGACCAGCGCAACCTGCGCCGCTATTTCAAGCGGGAAGTGCAGGTCGAGCGCTATGACCGCATCGTGTTCTTCCTGCGTTTCAAGCAGGAGATTCGCCAGGCGGCGTTCATCCGCACGGTGCCGAACCTGGTCATCCTCGAGCATGACGCCTACCAGAACTACATCCCGTGCAAATACACCGGCAAGTTCAGTGCGCACTACCGTAAGCTGCCATGGGCGCGAGTGATCAGCTCTGGCTACATGGTCAGCGAGCGCCTGCGCCAGGAAGGTTTCGATGCCGTGTTCGTGCCCAAGGGCTACGACGAGCAGTTGCTGAGTGACCAGGGGCGTGAGCGTGACATCGAACTGGCCTTTGTCGGCAGCACCAACAGCGTGGCCTACAGCGGCCGCAAGGCGTTGCTGGACGAGCTGGGCCGGGTCGAGAACCTGGTGGTGACCCGCACCAAGTCGGGTGAGGACTACTGCAACACGCTCAACCGCATCCGCTTCTTCGTCAGTGCCGACGTCGGCATGGGCGAATACATGATCAAGAACTTCGAAGCCATGGCCTGTGGCTGTGTGTTGCTGGCATATGACCAGGGCGAGCAAGAGAACCGCGCGCTGGGCCTGCAGGACATGCACAACGTGGTGTTCTATGACAGCATTCCGACCTTGCAGGAAAAGCTCCGCCGCTTGCGCGCGGAACCTGAACTGGCCCGGCGGATTGCTGAAAATGGCCGCCATCTGGCGGTTTCCCGTTTTAGTTTCGCCGCAGTTGGACGTAGCATCGTCGACCATATGCGTCCGGCGCTCAGGCCTCACCCGCCGTTGTCTGCATGGCAGCGGTTGCGCCTGACGCTGGGGATCTAACCGAACATTTTTCGGTCCTAGACAGCGAAAATCGACAGTCGCTACGTGGAGGGAGTCCGGTGCGCTTTTCAAATGAGAGTGATGTCACGCTTGTCGTGACTAGCTGTGGGCGGTTCGATCTGCTCAAAGATACCCTTGAGAGTTTCGACCGTTGCAACACCGCGCCGATTCGTGAGGTCTTCATCACTGAAGATTCTGGTGACGAAGCCGTGCATGGCGCTGTGCCGGAGCACTGGAAACCGCACTGCAAGGTGTTCGTGAACCAGCCAAAACTTGGCCAACTGCCGTCTATCGACCTGGCCTACAGCCACGTCAGGACGCCCTATATCTTCCATTGCGAGGACGACTGGCATTTCTATCGCCAGGGTTTCGTCGAAGATTCCCGCGCCGTTCTTGAGCTCCGTCCGGACATCCTGCAAGTATGGCTGCGCAGCCATGCCCACGATCTGGCCGTGCACAGCCCCTACATTCGTCTGGGCGAGCGCTTGTCGATCGGCGGCGTACCCTGCTACCCGCTGCTCTCCGACAAGGCCGAATGGCAGGCATTTTCGCTCAACCCGGGCTTGCGCCGGTTGAGCGATTACCAGCGCTGCGCGCCGTATGCCGCCTATTCCGGGGAGAAGGCCCTTTCCCGTCGTTACGCGGAACTGAACCTGTCTGCCGTGACCCTGGAAGGTGATGCGGTGCTGCACACCGGATGGGGTAACCACGTGACCTTGCCCGTTGAAGTGGAACGCAAGGCCAGGCGCCGTCAACGTGATCGGATGAAACTGGCATTGACGCTGGTTGCGGGTGCCTTGATTGGGGTAGGTATCAGCCTCCTGGTTCAATGATGTCGCTGTCCCACCTAACATGAGCGGGAGAGGACTCATGAACATCGTCAATGTGATGTGGGCCGGCGGAGCGCCGTACATGTCCATCCACAAGGTGCATCGACAGGTGCTGTTGCACGCTGGCGCCGATGCCCGGATCAGTAACTGGTTGCTGCTTGGCAGTGGGCTTTGTTGCGGGCTTGGGTCGACCCGCGAATGGCACCTGCCGTCACGTGCGTTGAAAGGGCGGCACCTCTGGCGACTGCTGCGTCCATGGCTGCGCATGCGCCTGCACAAGGCGCTGGTGGCGGCGCAGGCGGACATCCTCCTGCTCGACGGTGTAGGGGTGGCGCGCCTGCTGTTGCCGACCTTGCAGCGGCTGCCGCAGGTGCGGGCCAAGGTGCTGTTCCACGGCGAGACGCGCCTGGATGCCAGTGATGTGCGCCTGTTGCGCATGCTGCCTGCCGAGCGCCTGAGTGTCGCGGCGGTTTCGCAGACCCTGGCCGAGTCGCTGCAGCGTGACCTTGGCAGGCCGGTGCAGACCCTGCGCATGGCGCTTGATCCGCAGGCTTTCGCTGCGCCGTTGTTGAGCCGGGAGGCGGCCAGGCAGGCCCTGCAATTGCCTCCGGCAGCTGGGGTGATGCTGGGGGCCGTTGGGCGATTGGTGCACAGCAAAGGTTTCGAGATGCTGATCGAAGCGTTCGCCAAGGCCAGCGCGCGTCAGCCGGGCCTGCAATTGGCGATCGTCGGCGCTGGGCCCTTGCACCGGGTGTTACAGGCCCGTATCGACGCCCTGGGCCTTATCGGCCGTGTTCATCTGTGCGGGCACCGCGACGATCTGCAACAGCTGTATCGGGCATTCGATTGGCTACTGATACCTTCGCGCTCCGAAGGCCTCGGGCTGGTGGTGCAGGAAGGCGTCATGGCCGGAGTGCCGCTGGTATGCAGCGACCTGCAAGTGTTTCGCGAGCAGTTGGGAGATACCGGTGGTTACCTGCCGGTTGGGGATGAGCAGGCCTGGGCCGAGGCGATCGAGCGCTGCGCCTCGCTCGATGGCCCCGCAGTTGCCGCACAGCAACACCAGGCACTTGCCCCCGAACAGGCCTGGCAAGCATTCTGCACCGGTTCCCACAGTCTGTTGCGCAACTGATGCTCAGCGGGCGAGCAATGCCGCCTCGAAGGCGGCGAGGGGGAACCGCTCGCCGAGCTTTTCCCGTTCGATATAGCGCACCATGTGCTGGACGTTGCGCCGGATCATGCGCGCCGATAGCGGCGGGCGCAGGAAGCGCATGTCAGCCACGTCGATCAGCCCCAACTGCTGGTCGGGCGTGACCACTACATTGCCCAGGTGCAACGAGCGGAAATACACCCCGCTGCGGTGCAACTGGTGAATCAACTCGATCAGCCGCGGCAGGTAAACCTCCCAGCTGAACCCTTCATCACGCGACATCTGCAACAGGGTGCGCCCCGGCAGCGGCCGATACAGCACGGCGGTGCGGCCTGGCAGGTCGAGCTTGTGCTGGCTGATTACCTGCAGGGTGGGAATACCCATTTGCGACAGGCGTGCGGCGTTGTCGACGAAGCGTTGCGAGTACGGACGCAGCAGTGCAGATGAAATCAGCCGCTTCCTGCGAAAAACCTTGAGGAAATTACCATCCGCGAGCAGGTAGACTTTCGCACCATGGCTATCTGCCTCTAGCACCTGGGCGCCTAGTGTCAGCTGATCGAAGTCGACCTGGTTGAGCCGGGAGCATTGCATGAAAAGAGCCTTGTCATCGGGCGAACGAAATGACCGGCAATAATGCCGAAAATAATGTTGTTGCACCATTGGATGGTGTATTTGATTCATCGGGGGAAAGGATGTTGTATCAGAAAAACTGGGCGAAGGCCTGGTTGGGCTTTGGTCTGGTCTGGTTCCTGGCAGCTATTGCCCTGGCGCCGAGCAACAAGGTCTATCAGCAAGGCCTGGTGTTGTTCCTGTGGTTGCCGACGCTGGTCCTGGCATGGTCTGCCAGGCAGGTACTGCTGCAGGCCTGGAAGCTTCAGCCCGCTTTATGGGGGAGTGTGCTGTTGCTGTTGGCGTGGAGCGCGCTGAGCCTGGCATGGTCGGTGGGCGAAGAGCCGGGACGTGAGGCCAAGCGCCTGCTCTACATTCTCGTCTTCCTGTTGGCGTTCCCGTTGCTCGCGCAGCTTGGCCAGGCACGCATTCGCCAGTTGCTGCTGGTCGGTAGCGCTCTACTGGCCGTGGCTGCACTGGTTTCGGTGGTTCATTTCTACGCCATGCAGGGCTACCCTTTACTGGCTCGCCTGCAAGGCATCGGCGAAATATCGCACCCGATCCTGGGCGCCTACGTCATCGGTTCGGCCGCGCTTGTCCTGCTGTACCAGCCGCCACAGCAGCGCGGCCTGCAACTGGCGTGGCTGGCGGCCCTGGCTTGTCTGGGGCTGTTCGTCATGCTCAGCCAGAGCCGTGGGGCCATACTGGCCCTGGCGCTCACGGTGATTCTCGCCCCGCTGTGGTTTCGCGATCGCCACAGCCGGGTGTTTGCCATGCTGGCCGCGCTTGCCACCGGCCTGGCCTTGTATTTCCTGTATGACCTCATCGCCCACCGTGGCTCGTCCTATCGGCCGGAAATCTTCCATTCCGCGGTCGACATGATTGCCGTGCATCCCTGGACCGGCCTTGGCCTGGGGGCGGCCTACGACGTGACGGTGGGCAAGATGCACTTCGACCACACCCACAACATGTTCACCCATGTCGCTGTTGAGCTGGGCCTGCCCGGCATGCTGCTGTGGGTCATGGTATGGCTGTACACGCTGGGTGAAATCGTGCGGGCACGTGGCACCCTGTTCGGCAAGGTCCTGCTCGGTTTCTGGGTCTACTCGACGCTGGCCATGCAATTCGATGCCGCCAGCCTCACCGGTACGCCGCGTGCCGAATGGTTCATCAGCTGGCTGCCGGTGGGCCTGGTCATGTTGCTGCCATGGGGGCGTGCCGAAAATGATGCCTGTGGTAAAATTTCCGGTTCAACCTGAACAGCGAGCTCGATAATGGCCGAAACACCGCGACCGGCGGAACACACCTCCAGCCTGAAGATCTACTTCCGGCTGTTGAGCTATGTGAAACCCTATGTCGGCATTTTCCTGCTGAGCATCATTGGTTTCGTGGTCTTTGCCTCGACCCAGCCCATGCTGGCCGGCATCCTCAAGTATTTCGTCGATGGGCTGAGCAACCCCGAAGCGGTGTTGTTCCCCAACGTCCCCTACCTGCGCGACCTGCAACTGTTGCAGGCGGTGCCGCTGCTGATCATCCTGATCGCCGCGTGGCAGGGCCTGGGTTCGTTCCTCGGCAACTACTTCCTGGCCAAGGTGTCCTTGTGCCTGGTGCACGACCTGCGCGTGGAGTTGTTCAACAAGTTGCTGGTACTGCCCAACCGCTACTTCGACAACCACAACTCCGGGCACTTGATCTCGCGCATCACCTTCAACGTGACCATGGTCACCGGTGCGGCCACCGATGCGATCAAGGTGGTGATCCGTGAAGGCCTGACGGTGGTGTTCCTGTTCGCCTACCTGCTGTGGATGAACTGGCACCTGACCTTGGTGATGGTTGCCATCCTGCCGGTGATCGCGGTAATGGTCAGCGTCGCCAGCAAGAAATTCCGCAAGCAGAGCAAGAAGATCCAGGTGGCCATGGGCGACGTGACCCATGTTGCCTCGGAAACCATCCAGGGCTATCGCGTGGTCCGCAGCTTTGGCGGCGAAGCCTACGAGGAGCAGCGTTTCGCCAAGGCCAGCCAGAGCAACACCGACAAGCAGCTGCGCATGACCAAGACCGGCTCGCTGTACACGCCGATGCTGCAACTGGTGATCTACTCGGCCATGGCTGCGCTGATGTTCCTGGTGCTGTTCCTGCGCGGTGAGTCCACTGCCGGTGACCTGGTGGCCTATATCACCGCCGCCGGCCTGCTGCCCAAGCCGATTCGACAGCTTTCCGAGGTCAGTTCGACCATCCAGAAGGGCCTGGCCGGTGCCGAGAGCATCTTCGAGCAACTGGACGAAACGCCTGAAGTGGACACCGGTACCGTCGAGAAGGAGCGGGTGGAAGGGCGCCTGGAAGTGCGCAACCTGAGCTTCACCTACCCCGGCACCGAGCGCGAAGTGCTCAGCGACATCAGCTTCGTCGCCGAGCCTGGGCAGATGATCGCCCTGGTCGGCCGCTCGGGCAGCGGCAAGTCGACCCTGGCGGCGTTGATCCCGCGCTTCTATCACCACGACCAGGGGCAGATCCTGCTCGATGGCGTGGAGATCGAGAACTACCGCCTGCGCAACCTGCGGCGCCACGTTTCGCAGGTGACCCAGCACGTCACCCTGTTCAACGATACCGTGGCCAACAACATCGCCTACGGCGACTTGGCCGGGGCACCGCGCGCCGACATCGAAGCTGCTGCGGCCGATGCCTATGCCAAGGAGTTCGTCGACCGCTTGCCGAAAGGCTTCGATACCGAAGTGGGCGAGAATGGCGTACTGCTCTCCGGCGGCCAGCGCCAGCGCCTGGCCATCGCCCGGGCATTGCTGAAAAACGCACCGCTGTTGATCCTCGACGAAGCCACCTCGGCGCTGGACACCGAGTCCGAGCGGCATATCCAGGCTGCCTTGGACCATGTGATGCAAGGCCGTACCACGCTGGTAATCGCCCACCGCCTGTCGACCATCGAGAAGGCCGACCAGATCCTGGTAATGGATCAGGGCCGTCTGGTCGAGCGCGGCACCCATGCCGAGTTGCTCGCGGCCAATGGCCATTATGCCCGCCTGCATGCCATGGGCCTGGATGAGCCGGCCAAGGCCGATATCACCTGAACCTTCGTTGATCGGGGCCGTCACGGCCCCGATTGTCACGGGAATTTTCCTGGGCTGATATGGCCGTAAAGCCGTCGCCAACCCTGTGCTAATATCCTGCCCCTGTTCATTATTTTCATATGGGTTGCCCATGAAGTTGTCCATGCCGCGTTTCGATCAAGCCCCGGTACTGGTGGTCGGCGATGTCATGCTCGACCGCTACTGGCATGGCGGTACTTCGCGTATCTCGCCTGAAGCGCCGGTCCCGGTGGTCAAGGTCGATCAGATCGAGGATCGCCCCGGCGGCGCGGCCAACGTTGCCTTGAACATCGCCGCCCTGGGTGCACCGGCGGCGCTGATCGGCGTTACCGGCCAGGACGAGGCTGCCGACAGCCTGGCCAACAGCCTGCAGGCTGCCGGCGTGCGCTCGGTGTTCCAGCGCATCGCGCACCAGCCGACCATCGTCAAGCTGCGGGTCATGAGCCGTCACCAGCAGCTGCTGCGCATCGATTTCGAAGAACCGTTCGCCACCGACCCGCTGTCGCTGGGGGCCGAGGTCGACAACCTGCTCGAAGGCGTCAAGGTGCTGGTCCTGTCCGACTACGGCAAGGGCGCACTGAAAAACCACCAGAGCCTGATCGAGGCGGCACGGGCCAAAGGCATTCCGGTGCTCGCCGACCCCAAGGGCAAGGACTTCTCCATCTACCGTGGCGCGAGCCTGATCACCCCGAACCTCAGCGAGTTCGAGGCCATCGTCGGCCGTTGCGCCGATGAGGCCGACCTGGTCGCCAAGGGCCTGCAACTGTTGCAGGATCTGGACCTGGGCGCCTTGCTGGTGACCCGTGGCGAGCACGGCATGACCCTGTTGCGCAGCGGCCAGCCGGCGCTGCACCTGCCGGCGCGGGCGCGGGAAGTATTCGACGTGACCGGTGCCGGCGATACCGTCATCTCCACCCTCGCGGCAGCCATCGCTGCCGGTGAGGACCTGCCGCACGCGGTGGCCCTGGCCAACCTGGCGGCGGGCATCGTGGTCGGCAAGCTGGGTACGGCGGCAATCAGCGCCCCTGAACTGCGCCGGGCCATCCAGCGTGAAGAAGGCTCCGAGCGCGGTGTGCTGGGCCTGGAGCAACTGCTGTTGGCGATCGACGACGCGCGGGCGCACAAAGAGAAGATCGTCTTTACCAACGGTTGCTTCGACATCCTGCATGCCGGGCATGTCACCTACCTGGAGCAGGCCCGTGCCCAGGGCGACCGCCTGATCGTCGCGGTCAACGACGATGCCTCGGTCAGCCGCCTGAAAGGGCCGGGCCGGCCGATCAACAGCGTCGACCGGCGCATGGCCGTACTGGCCGGGCTGGGCGCGGTGGACTGGGTGATCAGCTTCCCGGAGGGTACCCCGGAGAACCTGCTGAGCCAGGTCAAGCCGGATGTGCTGGTCAAGGGTGGTGATTACGGCATCGACCAGGTGGTGGGCGCCGATATCGTCAAGGCTTATGGCGGTACCGTGAAGGTGCTGGGGCTGGTCGAGAACAGCTCGACCACGGCGATCGTCGAGAAGATCCGCAAGCACTGACCTGCCCTTGGGGGTCGCTCCGCGGCCCATCGCGACACAAGGCCGCTCCTACAGCAGGCAGCGCAACGCCCAGGTTTGCGCGGTCCCCTGTAGGAGCGGGCTTGTGTCGCGATGGGCTGCGCAGCAGCCCCCTGGATCCTACTTGTGCAGCGAAGTGCGCGCCCGCTCCAGCAGCGCCCGCGCCTTGTCTCCAAAGCGCTGCAGGTGCGAGGCCCGCACCGGCTTGCTTTCCACTAACCCCTGCTGCTTCACCCAATCCTTCCAGCGCACCCGCTCTTCCTTCACCACCCAACCCTCCTGGTGAGCAAAACTCTCAGCCAGGTGTATCCCCCGCGTGCTTGCCGGTACCAGCTCATCCTTTTTCAGCGTATACAGCTCGGCCAGTGGCTGGCCGTCCTGCAAAGGCATCAGGTACAGGTCCGGCCGTTTGCGGTTGAGCCGCGCCACCAGTTGGTCACCTTCGAGCCGCTCATCGACGTGGAACAGGCTGAGCTTCTTGGCCTCCCGAGGTACCTGCAGGCGCATGTCATAGATCAGCTGCAACGAAGCGGTAGGCAGGTGTACATAGGCTCGTGGCCGCTCCAGCAGCATCAGTTTGCCGCAATGCACCGGGCGCGCAGCACCGGACTGCGGCGTCAGCACAAAGTGTGGGTTTTCGCGGTAGTGCAGGGCAGCGGCGTAGGGCACTGGCAGCCAGGTATCGTTGAAGCGCCCGCCCAGCCAGCCTTCCGGGGTTTCCAGCAGGCATTCCTCGGCCACTTCCTGCACCGCAGTGTGCAACGGCAGGTTCAGTTCCTGCGCCGGCACGTAACCGGAAATCAGCTTCAGCACCACATCGCCTCGGTCCTGCCGGCGCTGGCGTACCAATACCCAGTAGTCACGGTTCTGCCAATGCAAGGTCAGTCGCACCGACACGCCCAGGTTGGCCAGTTCCACCACGAAGCGCTGCGCATCGGGCAACTGGATGGCCTTGCGCCGCTGTTGGGTCTGGGCGAAATTCAGCGGCATGCCGATGCTCTGGTAGATCAGCCCCTCGGGCGTGGCCTCGACATGCAGCGGCAGGGTCTTGAAGTTGCTCGGGTTCTTGCGGATCAGCGTACGCGCCACGAGGCTCCTCCTTGCGTCGGGTCAGTCTCCAGGCCAGTAGGCCAGGGGCAACTCAATGCCGGCCCAGAATACGGGCGACGGTCGCCACGTTATGGGCCAGGTGCAGCGGATTGATGGTGCCGACGATAGCACTGCTGACACCCGGATGGGCAAACAGCAGCTCGAAGCTGGCTTGCACCGGGTCCACCCCTGGGGCCAGGCAGATATGCCCGCTGGCCAAAGCCTTCTTCACCAGAATGGCCTTGCCGTGCTCGGCAGCGTAGTCCAGCACCGGGCGTTCTGCCTGCTCGTTGAGGTTGTAGGTGACCATGGCGCAATCGCCTTGCTCCAGCGCCTTCAGGCCGCCGGCGACAGTCTTGCCGGACAGCCCATAGCCGAGGATCTTGCCCTCCTGCTTGAGCTCGGCGAGGGTCTGGTACACCTCCTGCTGTTCGAGTATGGCCAGGTCGTTGCCGTCGGAGTGCACCAGCACCAGCTCGATGCGGTCGGTTTCCAGGCGCTGCAGGCTGCGCTCCACCGAACGGCGGGTGTGGGCAGCACTGAAGTCGAAGTGTGACTGGCCGTTGTCGAATTCTTCGCCGACCTTGCTGACGATCACCCATTCATCACGCTGGCCGCGCAGCAGCGGGCCCAGGCGCTCTTCGCTGCGGCCGTAGGCAGGTGCGGTGTCGATCAGGTTGATACCCAGCTCGCGGGCCTGGGCCAACAGCAGGCGGGCGTCGTCATCATCGGGGATGGTGAAGCCGGTGGGGTACTTGACGCCCTGGTCGCGGCCCAGCTTGACCGTGCCCAAGCCCAGCGGCGAAACCTTGAGGCCAGTGCTGCCCAAGGGGCGGTGGAAGTCGTGCAGGGTTGGCAGGCTCATGGCAGCAGTTGCTCCCAGGCCGGTACGCCCAGTGGTGGGCGTGGCAGGTCGGGCAGGTCCGCCTGGGCCTGTGGGTGGATGCCGTCACGCTCCAGGTGGGCGATTACCCGGTCGCTGAAGTCCGGCGCCAGGGCCAGCTTGGTCGGCCAGCCGACCAGCAGGCGTTGCTGGTCGGCGAGGAAGGCGTTGTCGGGGCGCACCAGGCCAGATTGTGCTGGTTCCGCGCGGCTGACCCGCAGGGTGGCCCAGCGCACCTGGCTCTGGTCGACCCATGGCAGCAGGCTGGCGATTTCCTTCTGTGCCGCCGCGATTTGCGCCGACGGCTCGCGGGCGACGCCATCGGCCTCGGCCAGGTCGCCGCCCAGGTACCAGACCCACTGGCCATCGGCGGCCGGATGGGTGGTGACGGTCACCCGCGGCTTCGGCCCGCCACCCAGGCAGTGGGCATAAAGCGGCTTCAGGTTGGCGCCTTTGGCCATGACCATGTGCAGTGGGCGGGTCTGCATGGCTGGCTGGTTCAGGCCCAGGGCATGCAACAAGTCTTCGGTGCCGGCGCCAGCGCTGAGCACGATGCGCTGGGCGCGGATGTCGCGGCCATCCACGCACAGGCCGACCAGCTCGTCAGCCTCGCGCAACGGTTCGATGCGCTCGCCGGCCAGCAGGCTGTCACCCGCCAGTTCGGCCAGGTTGGCCAGCAGGCTGGGCACGTCGACGACCAGTTCGGCCAGGCGATAGACCTTGCCCTTGAAGGCGCGGTCCTGCAGTGCCGGTGGCAATTGCTCGCCCTTCACCTGATCGACCCGGCCGCGCACGGCCTTGCTGGCGAAGAAGCTGGTGAGGTTGCCGGCCAGGGTGCCTGGCGACCACAGGTAGTGGGCGTCGGACAACAGGCGGGTATGGGTAAGGTCCAGCTCGCCGCTGCCATTCAGCGCTTCGCGCCAGCGGCGCGGCATGTCGGCGATGGCTTCCGAGGCACCGGTGAGGGCGCCGTGCAGGGCGTATTTGGTACCGCCATGGATGATGCCCTGGGACTTGATGGTCTGCTCGCCGCCAAGGCTGGCGCGCTCCACCAGCACTGTCGAATAGCCCAGGCGGCGCAGGCGGGCATTGAGCCAGAGGCCTGCGACCCCGGCGCCGACGATCAGCACGTCAGTGGAAATGGCGGATGGCATGGCGGTACCTCGAAGTCTGGGACAGCTGGCAAGTATACAGGGTCGGGCACAAGGGGGCTGCTGTGCAGCCCTATCGCGACACAATGGGCGTGTACAGCCTCGGGGTTTTCTGAAATTGCCTTGAATGGCTGGCCGGAATGAGGATGGTCGAGACGATACTCGATGGCATCGAGTAGCCGTCTGAGCCGCAGAAGAAGGTGTCAGGCTGGGGGGCTTGGCTGGGATTGTGTGAGGGCTGACAGGGGCCCGCCTTGATGCTTGCTGCGCCTGTGAAATCGAGCGCCGCCCGCGCGGCGCTCGATCTACGCGACACCATAAAAATCAAGGCAAGCACCTGGCAGCTCTGACCCAACCTCCCGCCAGGCACAAGGCAACCATCAATGCCCAGCCGTCTTCGAAAACAGCTGGATCACCACCACCCCACCCACGATCATCGCCATGCCCAGCATGGCCGGCACATCCAGCTTCTGCCCATAGATCACCAGCGCCGCTACACTGATCAGCACGATCCCCAACCCAGACCAGATGGCATAGGCGATCCCTACCGGAATGCTACGGACTACCAGGGTCAGCATCCAGAACGCGATGGCGTAGCCAATCACCATCAGCAACAGCGGCAGCGGCGTGCTCAGGCCTTTCACCGCTTTCATCGAGGCGGTGGCAATGACTTCGGCGCAAATGGCGATGGCGAGGTAGGTGTAGGCATTCATGACGGGATCCTCCGGTAACAGGCCGCAGATTCTAGACTCACCCTGGATGGGGTAAAGTCATTACCTATCAACAGTGGAGATAGGTGATGGCCGAACAGTGGAACCTCGAACAATTGCGCACGTTCCTGCGGGTCGCCGAATTGCGCTCGTTCTCGGCCGTGGCCCGCGAACAGCGCAAAGCCCAGTCGGCGATCAGCAGTGCGATTGCCATGCTTGAAGCCGACCTCGGGGTCACCTTGTTCGAGCGCAGCAGTGGGCGCCAGCCCAAGCTGACCGAAAACGGTAGCGCTCTGCTGCAAGACGCCCGTGAACTGTTGCGCCAATGCGAGCGCCTGGATGGGCGCGCGCTGGCGCTGATGCGCGGGCAGGAGGCCTTGCTGCGGGTGGCCCAGGACGAAGCCATGCCCTACCAGCCGGTCATCGACAGCCTCGACGAACTGGCCAGCCGCTACCCGTTCTTGGAAGTGCAACTGGCCAGCGGCGCGCAAGGCGATGTCGCGCGCAAACTGGTGGAGCGACGTGCCGACCTGGGGCTGTTTTTCAATCACGAAAGCATCCCGGCCTCGTTGGACCGGCGTGCCTTGGGCAGCGTGGAAATGGTTACCGTGTGCGCGGTCGGCCACCCGCTGGCAGGCGAAGGCCGGGTCACCCGCCAGCAACTGGCCCGCCACCGGCAGTTGCTGATCACCCCGCAGCAAAGTGGCTACCCGGGCGGTGAGGCGATCAGCCCGCAGGTGTGGCGCGCCGACAGCTTCTACGCCATGGCCGAACTGTTGATGCGCGGGCTGGGCTGGGCCTGGCTGCCGCGACACGTGGTGCAATACCCGACCTACCAGGCGCACATGGTCGAACTGGACAGCGAGTGGCGACCGCCGGCCCTGGTGGCGGAACTGGCCTGGCGCCGTGACGCGCCCTTGGGCCCGGCCGCACAGTGGTTGGCCGAGCGCTTTGCAGTGCACCTGCGCGCGATCGGGTAAACTCCGCCGCCATGAACAGAACACTCTATACCTTGCTGTTTCACCTGGGCCTGCCGCTGGTTGCGCTGCGCCTGTACCTGCGCGCGCGCAAGGCGCCGGCCTATGGCCAGCGCATCGGCGAGCGCTTTGCCTGCAAGCTGCCGGCCATGCGCCGGGGCGGCATATGGGTACATGCCGTTTCGGTGGGCGAGAGTATCGCTGCGGCGCCGATGGTGCGTGCCTTGCTCAAGGCCTACCCTGGGCTGCCGATTACCCTGACCTGCATGACGCCCACCGGTTCCGAGCGTATTCGCGCCCTGTTCGCCGACGAACCACGCGTGCAGCATTGCTACCTGCCGTACGACCTGCCTTGGGCGGCGGGGCGTTTCCTCGACCATGTGCGGCCGAAGCTGGGCATCATCATGGAAACCGAGCTGTGGCCCAACCATATCCATCAGTGTGCCCGGCGTGGCATCCCGGTGGCCTTGGCCAACGCGCGTCTTTCCGAGCGTTCGGCCCGTGGCTATGGGCGCTTCGCCAAACTGACCCGGCCGATGCTGGCCGAGATGAGCCTGATTGCCGTGCAGACCGAAACCGAGGCCCAGCGCTTCCGTGAGCTGGGCGCGCGCCCCGAGTGCGTGCAGGTCACCGGTTCGATCAAGTTCGACCTGAAGGTCGACCAACAACTGCTGCCACGGGCCAGGGCATTGCGTGAACAGTGGGGGGCCGAGCAGCGACCAGTGTGGATCGCCGCCAGCACCCACGAAGGCGAGGATGCCTTGATCCTGCAGGCGCATCGGCAGTTGCTGCAGGTACATGGTGATGCGTTGCTGATCCTGGTACCGCGTCACCCCGAGCGGTTCGCTGCGGTGCACGCGCTGTGCAGCGAACAGTTCACCAGCGTGCGTCGCTCGGCCGGTACCCCGGTCGATGCGCAGACGCAGGTATTGGTCGGCGACACCATGGGCGAGTTGCTGTTCCTCTATGCACTGGCCGACATTGCCTTCGTTGGCGGCAGCCTGGTAGCGACCGGTGGGCACAACCCGCTGGAGCCCGCAGCGCTGGCCTTGCCGGTGCTGATGGGGCCGCATGTGTTCAACTTCCTCGAGATCAGCGCCATGCTGCGCGAGGCGGGGGCGTTGCAACAGGTGGACGATGCCGACGGTTTGGCCGAGGCCGTGCGCCGGTTGATTGAGCTGCCGCAGGATGCCCAGCGCATGGGCGAGGCGGGCAGGGCGGTGATGCGAGCCAATCAGGGGGCGTTGCAGCGGCTGCTCGATGGCCTTGGCAATCTCATCAACTGATTTCCAGATAGATCCTCACAGCGAAGCGATTCCTGTAGGAGCGGCCTTGTGTCGCGATGGGGCGCGCAGCGGCCCCGAGTACAGCAAACCCGGTCCATCTCAACGACCGAATGTGCTTTCCCAGGGCCGCTGCGCGCCCCATCGCGACACAAGGCCGCTCACGCTTCAGGGGCGCCGTTCGAAGTTCTTCGCCGCCGCCGCAGCCAGGTCCGGCGGCAGGAAGTCCTTGTCCGGGTTGTAGTCCGGTTTCAGGTACTGCTTGAGGTCCTGCAGGTCCTGCGGGCTCAGGGTGCCGGCCGCCTGCTTCAGGCTCAGGTTGTCGAGGATGTAGTCATAGCGGCTGTTGTTGTAGTCGCGCACCGAGGTATACAGCTGGCGCTGGGCGTCGAGCACGTCGACGATGTTGCGGGTACCCACCTGGTAGCCGATTTCGGTGGCTTCCAGTGCGCTCTGGTTGGAGATGATCGACTGCTTGCGCGCCTGCACCTGTTCCACATCGGTGTTCACCGCGCGATGCAGGTTGCGGGTGTTCTCCACCACCTGGCGGCGCAGGCTCTCGCGTTGCTGCTCGCTCTGGCTCAGGCGCTGGTAGGCCTCGCGCACCTGCGAGCTGGTCAGGCCGCCGCTGTAGATCGGGATATTCAGCTGCAGGCCGACGCTGGTCTGCTCGACATCACCGCTGTAATGCACCCCTGGCAGGGAAGGGTTGGTGAAACCGAGGCTGTCGTTATCACCTTTCTGGTACTTGGCCACCGCATCCAGCGTCGGCGCATGGCCGGCCTTGCGCTGGCGCAGCGTCTCCTCGGCAGCGGCAACCGCATAGTTGGTCGCCAGCAGGTTGAGGTTCTGGCGCCCGGCAGTCTCGACCCAGGCCTTGGCGTCGTTCGGGGTAGGTACCTGCACCGGCAATGTGTGGACCACGCCCTGGATCGACGTGTAATCACGGTTGGTCAGCGTCACCAGGGCCTCGAAGGCATCCTGTACCTGGCGTTCGGCAATGATCCGGTTGGCGCGTGCAGTGTCGTAGCTGGCCTGCGACTGGAGGACATCGGTCTTGTCCGACAGGCCCACATCGAAGCGTTCGTTGGATTGGTCCAGCTGGCGCTTGAACGCGGCTTCCTCGGCCTTGGTGGCGGCCAGGTTGTCCTGGGCCCGAAGGACGGCGAAGTAGTTCTGCGCAGTTTGCAATATCAGGTTCTGCTCGGTGGCCGACAGCTCCAGTGCCGCTTGTTCATTGACGGCCTCGGCGGCCTGCAACTGGAACCAGCGGTCAGCGCGGAAGATCGGTTGGGCCAGGGTCGCGCTCCACGAATTGCCGCTGCGGTTGGAGGTCATCGATGGCTCATCCAGCTTGGTGCGGGTGTTCATCATCTCGGCACCGGCCGACAGGTTTGGCAGCAACCCGGCACGCGCCTGCGGCACCACTTCGCGACGGGCGCCGTAATCGGCGCGGGCTGCGGCCAGGTCAGCGTTGTTGTCCACCGCTTCCTGGTAAACGCTGACCAGGTCGGTTTTCACTGTAGAGGGCACGTCCGCTGCCCAGGCCAC
This sequence comes from Pseudomonas anuradhapurensis, assembly GCF_014269225.2. Lineage (NCBI taxonomy): Bacteria > Pseudomonadati > Pseudomonadota > Gammaproteobacteria > Pseudomonadales > Pseudomonadaceae > Pseudomonas > Pseudomonas anuradhapurensis. The sequence continues at coordinate 4,812,274 of NZ_CP077097.1, read as the reverse complement.
TCCGTTGGACGCACAAGACACGGCTATTGCCAGTGAGAGTTTGCGCAGCATAGAGGCAATCCTTGTACGAAGTTTAATTACTGAACTGTTGAGTATCGAGCGACGGGCCAGTGTAGTGCCATGCGCACCCGGCAACAATGCTCGGCGTACCTTTCATCATCCGCGCATTTACCCGCTTGGCTTTGCCGACCACTCCAGTCTAGACTGCGCATGTTCTTGTCGGGGTGCCTTGAAGCAAAGGCTGAGATCGCAAAGTTGCGGATCCCGTTGAACCTGATCAGGTTAGCGCCTGCGTAGGGAACAAGATTGCTCGCCTTCCCGGCCAGCCTCTTGTGCCAGGTCCGGGAATGTCACAGCTGCGTGCAGCTTCAGGCACCCCCATATCCGGCACTGCACCCGTAAAGGGGTGCGTCCGCGCCTTTCAGGTTCACCCCGACATTCCACTGCCCGGAAGCCGTCTGGAGAGCCTGTGATGACCAAACAAGAAAAAGCGATAAACCTCAGCGAATCGGCACAAGTCGATCAGCAGTCCGTACAACCGTTCCCGCGCTCGCGCAAGGTATATGTCGAAGGCTCGCGCCCTGACATCCGCGTACCTATGCGTGAAATCAGCCTGGACGATACCCCGACCGATTTTGGTGGCGAAGCCAATGCCCCGGTGCTGGTCTACGATACTTCGGGCCCGTACACCGACCCCAACGTGGTCATCGACGTGCGCAAGGGCCTCGCCGATGTGCGTTCGGCGTGGATCGAAGCACGCGGTGATACCGAACGCCTGGACGGCCTGAGCTCCAACTTCGGGCAGCAGCGCCTGAACGATGCCGAGCTGGCCAAGCTGCGTTTCGCCCACGTGCGCAACCCGCGCCGTGCCAAGGCCGGCGCCAACGTCTCGCAGATGCACTACGCCCGCCAGGGCATCATCACCGCCGAGATGGAATATGTGGCCATCCGTGAAAACATGAAGCTGCAGGAGGCCCGCGCCGCTGGCCTGTTGAACGAGCAGCACGCCGGCCACAGCTTCGGTGCCAATATCCCCAAGGAAATCACCCCCGAATTCGTTCGCCAGGAAATTGCTCGTGGCCGCGCGATCATCCCGGCCAACATCAACCACCCGGAACTGGAGCCGATGATCATCGGCCGCAACTTCCTGGTGAAGATCAACGGCAACATCGGCAACAGTGCCCTGGGTTCCTCGATCGAGGAAGAAGTGGCCAAGCTGACCTGGGGCATCCGCTGGGGTTCGGACACGGTCATGGACCTGTCCACCGGCAAGCACATCCACGAAACCCGCGAGTGGATCATCCGCAACTCGCCGGTGCCGATCGGCACCGTGCCGATCTACCAGGCCCTGGAAAAGGTCAATGGCGTAGCCGAAGACCTCACCTGGGAGCTGTTCCGCGACACCCTGATCGAGCAGGCCGAGCAGGGTGTGGACTACTTCACCATCCATGCCGGCGTGCTGCTGCGTTATGTGCCGCTGACCGCCAAGCGCGTCACCGGTATCGTCAGCCGCGGTGGCTCGATCATGGCCAAGTGGTGCCTGGCGCATCACAAGGAAAACTTCCTGTACACGCATTTCGAAGAGATCTGCGAGATCATGAAGGCCTACGACGTCAGCTTCTCGCTGGGCGACGGCCTGCGCCCGGGCTCGATTGCCGACGCCAACGATGCTGCGCAGTTCGGTGAGCTGGAAACCCTCGGTGAACTGACCAAGATCGCCTGGAAGCACGACGTGCAGTGCATGATCGAAGGCCCCGGCCACGTGCCGATGCAGTTGATCAAGGAAAACATGGACAAGCAGCTGGAGTGCTGCGACGAGGCGCCGTTCTACACGCTCGGCCCGCTGACCACCGATATCGCCCCAGGCTACGACCACATCACCTCGGGCATTGGGGCCGCGATGATCGGCTGGTTCGGTTGCGCCATGCTCTGCTACGTCACGCCCAAGGAGCACCTGGGCCTGCCGAACAAGGATGACGTGAAGACCGGCATCATCACCTACAAGATCGCTGCGCATGCTGCCGACCTTGCCAAGGGCCATCCGGGCGCGCAGATTCGTGACAATGCCTTGTCCAAGGCGCGCTTCGAGTTCCGTTGGGAAGACCAGTTCAACCTGGGCCTGGACCCGGACACCGCCCGTGCCTTCCACGACGAGACCCTGCCGAAGGAATCGGCCAAGGTCGCGCACTTCTGCTCGATGTGCGGGCCGAAGTTCTGTTCGATGAAGATCACCCAGGAAGTACGTGAATACGCTGCCAAGATCGAGACCGTGGACGTGACGGTCGAGCAGGGCATGCGCGAGCAGGCCGAGCGGTTCCGCCAGGAAGGCAGCCAGCTGTACCACAAGGTCTAAGCCGCAGCGCTAACCCTGTAGAAGCGGCCTTGTGTCGCGATGGGCCGCAAAGCGGCCCCGGCAATTTCAGTCGCGAAGCTGAAAACCCGGGGCCACTTTGCGGCCCTTTCGCGACACAAGGCCGCTCCTGCCACGACCGCGTCCAATCAAACTACCTTGCCGAGTGCCTGCAAGCATGACATCACCCAGCCAATTCTCCCCCGAACACCCGGTCCCCACCGCCCAGCGCATCTTCGGCGCCCGCGACCTGTTCTCGCTGTGGTTCTCCCTGGGCATTGGCCTGATGGTGTTGCAGGTCGGCGCCATGCTGGCGCCTGGCCTGGGCCTGGCCAGCGCGATGCTGGCGATTGCCCTGGGCACTGCTGTCGGGGTGTTGTTGCTGGGCGCCGCCGGGGTCATCGGTAGCGATACTGGCCTGTCGGCCATGGGCACCCTGAAACTCAGCCTGGGTGGCTACGGCGCGCGCTTGCCGGCGCTGCTGAACCTGTTGCAGCTGGTAGGCTGGGGCGCGTTCGAAATCGTCGTCATGCGCGATGCCGCCAGCCTGCTGGGCGCGCGCGCATTCGGCGACGCCAGTGCCTGGAACAGCCCGATGCTCTGGACTCTGTGCTTTGGCGCCCTGGCCACCTTGCTCGCGGTCAGCGGGCCGCTGGCGTTCGTGCGCAAGGTGTTGCGCGCCTGGGGTATCTGGCTGCTGCTGGGCGCCTGCCTGTGGCTGACCTGGAACCTGTTCGCCAAGGCCGACCTGACCGAGTTGTGGCAGCGTGCCGGCGACGGCTCGATGTCGCTGGCGGTGGGCTTCGACATCGTCATCGCCATGCCGTTGTCCTGGCTGCCGCTGATCGCTGACTACTCGCGCTTCGCCCGCAACGGCAAGCATGTGTTCGGCGGCACGGTAGTGGGCTATTTCATCGGCAACACCTGGCTGATGAGCCTGGGTGTGGCCTACACCCTGGCCTTCGCCGCCAGTGGCGAAGTCAACGCCTTGCTGCTGGCCCTGGCGGGCGCAGGCATGGGCATTCCACTGCTGCTGATCCTGCTGGACGAGGCGGAGAAGGCCTTCGCCGACATCCACTCGGCGGCAGTCTCCACAGGCGTGCTGGTGCGCCTGAAGGTCGAGCACCTGGCGCTGATCATTGGCGTGCTGTGTACCCTGATCGCCCTGCTGGCGCCACTGGCACAGTACGAGAACTTCCTGTTGCTGATCGGCTCGGTGTTCGCACCGCTGTTCGGCGTGGTGCTGGTGGACCATTACCTGATCCGTCGTCGGCGCCTGCCGGTACAGGTGCGCAACCTGCACTGGCAGGCGTTGCTGGCGTGGGTGGTGGGCGTGGCGGCATATCATGTGATCGCCGCACAGGCGCCGGACCTGGGGGCGACCCTGCCGGCATTGCTACTGGCAGGGCTGGTGCATGGGCTGCTGGGTTTCAGCCGCGGCCGGGAAACAGCTCAGGCTTGAGTACGCCATTCAGGCGCGGGTAGGGGATTTTCAGTTCCACGTGGCCCATGGAGTAGGGCGCGATGGTGTAGACCTCGTACTTCACCACCACCGCGCCGTAGGTCAGGGCGATGTGCGGCGAGTGCTTGAATGGCCAGGTCTTGATGAATTCGGCGTCCTTGTCCATGCCCACGCTCATCAGCCAGGCACGGTGCGATTCCTCGACGGTTTTCCAGAAGGTGTCTTCCTGGCCGGGCAGCAGCATGTCCTGCAGGGTCAGTACCTTGTCGAGCTTGCGCGAATAGTTGATGAAGCCGCGACCGGGCATGCCGTGGGCGCCGCCGCTGTCCAGGTAGCTGGACAACTCGATGATCACCAGTCCGTCATGCTGTTCACGTACCTTGGCCTGCAGGTAGCTGCTGTTGCGCTTGTCGGCAGTGGCCAAGTATTGCTGCTCGTAGGCTTGCAGGGTAGTCGGCGTGTTGCCGTGCTGGTTGTCTTCGGTCAACTGCAGCAGGCGTTTTTCGACGATGCCATCGAGTTTGGGCAGGGCTGGGAAGTGGATGGTGTCGATGTTCACCAGCGGGCAGTCACTTTCGCTGCAGCCGGGTTTGACATGCTCCCAGGCATCGCGCTTGACCTCGAGCGGCGCCCGGTAATTGGGCGTGAACAGGCTCTGGCAGGCGCCCAGGGCCAGGGCCAGCACGGCCACGGAAGTCAGTTTGACAAGTGTCATGGTGATCCTTGCAGAACAGGGAAAGTCGGCCTTTGACCGTCTGCGCGGCCTTCAGTTCGCCACTAAGCTAACAGAGAGCGAGCGCGCTGTCCCGACTGCGCGAACGGTAACCGGAAAGGGGTGAAACCCGCTGGCGTGCGGAGTAGGATGGCGCGATGCTGTAAACGAGGTAATGAGGATTTCCATGTCAGACACGTTGAACTCAGTGCCCAAGGCGATCGAGATCGTCAAGCGGGATAACTGCTTCCAGGGCTTCTACCGGCTCGACAAGGTGCACCTGCGCCACGAGTTGTTCGCCGGGGGCATGGGCCGCGAGATCAGCCGCGAACTGTTCGTGCGCCATGATGCGGTGTGCGTGCTGCCCTATGATCCGCAACGCGATGAAGTGGTGCTGATCGAGCAGTTCCGGGTAGGGGCCCTGGGCAAGATCGATAACCCCTGGCTGATCGAGATGGTTGCCGGGTTGATCGACAAGGACGAGCAACCTGAACAGGTCGCCCACCGCGAAGCCGAAGAAGAGGCCGGCCTGGCCTTCAGCGCGCTGTGGCCGATGACCCGTTACTTCCCGTCGCCCGGTGGCAGTGACGAATACGTCCACCTGTACCTCGGCCGTTGCAGCAGCGAAGGCGCGGGTGGCCTGCACGGCCTGGAGGAAGAAGGCGAAGACATTCGCGTGCGCGTATGGTCGTTCGAAGATGCCTTGCAGGCCGTACGCGACGGGCGCGTTTGCAACGCGGCAACCATCATCGGCCTGCAATGGCTGGCGCTGAACCGTGACGAAGTACGAGGTATGTGGAAGTGAACCTGCTGCGCGAGCGTTATCGGGTCGACCTGGTCGGGCTGCAGGCAGCCTGCGAGGCCAACTACGCCCGGCTGATGCGCCTGTTGCCAGACATGCGCACCACCCAGAGCTCGCGTCGCATCGGCATGACCCAGGGCGACCAGATGCTCGGCGTACTGGTGCTCGACGTGGTGCTCGCGTGCCCGTACACCACCACCCTGCACGTGCGCCAGGAGCACAGCCTGCCATGGTTGCCGGTACCGCACCTGGAAGTGCAGGTGTACCACGATGCACGCATGGCCGAAGTGGTCAGCGCCGAGCATGCCCGGCGCCTGCGCAGCATCTACCCCTATCCCAACGCGGCCATGCACCAGCCGGACGAAAAGGCCCAGCTCAACCTGTTCCTGGGCGAATGGCTGAGCCACTGCCTGGCCTGCGGCCACGAGCTCGCAAGCGTTCGCTGAATTGTGACGTGGTTTGGCTGCGGGTGTTTGCTCGCAACCGTTGTACCGCCATAATCCGTGCTGAATCCGTTCGAGGAGACGGCCGTTGCCGCAGCCAGATCAATCGCGCCCCGTGCATGTGGTGCAACTGACCGATGCCCACCTGTTCGCCGACCCGGCCGGCAGCATGCTGGGCCTCAATACCCGCGACAGCCTGCACCATGTAGTAGCCCAGGTGCGCCGCGAGCAAACACTTGTCGACCTGCTGTTGTGCACCGGTGATCTGTCCCAGGACGCCAGCGTGGCGTCGTATGAAGCGTTTCGCCAACTGACCGCGCCGGTCGCCGTGCTCACTCGCTGGTTGCCAGGCAACCATGACGAGGCGCGGCTGATGGCGCAGGTTGCCCCCGAGCTGATGCAGGCGGTGACCGATATCGGTGCGTGGCGCATCGTCATGCTCAACACGGCGGTGCCCGGGGCGACCCACGGGTGGTTGCAGGATGATCAGCTGGCGCTGCTGACAGCGGCCTTGGCGTCGGCGGGCGACCGGCACTGCCTGGTGTGTTTGCACCATCAGCCGGTGGACATCGGCTGCGCCTGGATCGCGCCGATCGGCTTGCGCAATGCGCAGGCGCTGTTCGCTATCGTCGACGCTTATCCACAGGTGCGGGCGCTGCTCTGGGGGCATGTGCACCAACCCTGGGATGAAATGCGCGCGGGTCGGCGTTTGCTGGCCACGCCGTCCACCTGTATTCAGTTCGCGGCAGGCAGCGAGGACTTCAAGGTCAGTGAAGAGCAGCCTGGGTACCGCTGGTTGCGCCTGCACGCCGACGGGCGGCTGGAGACCGGAGTGGAGCGGGCGTTGGACTTCGAGGTGAAGCTCGACTTCGATAGCCCGGGGTATTGAGGATCTTGCGGCTGCTGCGCAGCCGATCACCGGCGATGGGCGCGCAGCGACCCCGGCGCTCTTGACGAAATTGTTGCGAAAGCCGTGACACTGCGTCAAAACCCGGCGAACGCGCTACACTGCGCGTCCCTGCGCCCGCATCATCAGGCGCCAAGCCACAGATAACCGGGGGCAGCATGTCGGGTTCCATCCTCTATATCCATGGCTTCAACAGCTCGCCACTTTCGACCAAGGCGCGCCAGCTCGCGGCTGTCATGCAGCAGCTCGGCATGGCCGACCAGTTGCGCGTGCCCGCCTTGCACCACCACCCGCGCCAGGCCATCGCCCAGCTCGAAGCGGCCATCGCCGAACTGGGTGCGCCACTGCTGGTAGGCAGTTCGCTCGGCGGCTACTATGCCACCCATCTGGCCGAGCGCCATGGCCTCAAGGCCCTGCTGGTGAACCCGGCGGTAGCGCCGCACAAGCATTTCGACGGGTACCTCGGCACCCAGCGCAATCACTACAGCGGTGAAACCTGGGAACTGACCCATGATCACGTGCAGGCCCTGGCCGAGCTGGAAGTACCGGCCCCGGTGGACGCCAGCCGCTATCAAGTGTGGCTGCAGACCGCCGATGAAACCCTGGACTATCGCCACGCCGAACGCTATTACCTTGGCTGTGCCCTGCGCATCCAGGCTGGCGGCGACCACAGTTTTCAGGGCTTCGCCGAGCGCCTGCCGGCACTGCTGGCCTTCGCCGGCATTGCCCGTGGGCAGTATGCAGCGCTCGATTTTTCTGTATTTTGACTTTTTGCATTCACCAGACTGACGACGAGACCCCATGGCCAATCCCAGCGCTAGCGCCTATAACGCAGACGCCATCGAAGTCCTCTCGGGCCTTGACCCGGTCCGCAAACGGCCGGGCATGTACACCGATACCAGCCGCCCCAACCACCTGGCCCAGGAAGTCATCGACAACAGCGTCGACGAAGCCCTAGCCGGGCACGCCCGTTCGGTGCAGGTCATCCTCCATGCCGACCACTCGCTGGAAGTCAGCGACGATGGGCGCGGCATGCCGGTGGACATCCACCCGGAAGAGGGCGTGTCCGGCGTCGAGCTGATCCTCACCAAGCTGCACGCCGGCGGCAAGTTTTCCAACAAGAACTACCAGTTTTCCGGCGGCCTGCACGGTGTGGGTATCTCGGTGGTCAACGCCTTGTCGACCCAGGTGCGCGTACGCGTCAAGCGCGACGGCAACGAGTACCAGATGACCTTCGCCGATGGCTTCAAGGCCAGCGAACTGGAGGTGATCGGCTCGGTTGGCAAGCGCAACACCGGCACCAGCGTGTATTTCAGCCCCGACCCCAAATACTTCGATTCACCCAAGTTTTCCATCAGCCGCCTGAAGCACGTGCTCAAGGCCAAGGCCGTGCTGTGCCCTGGCTTGCTGGTCAGTTTCGAGGACAAGGCCAGCGGCGAGAAGGTCGAATGGCACTACGAAGACGGCCTGCGTTCCTACTTGGTCGACTCGGTCAACGAATTCCAGCGCCTGCCCGACGAGCCATTCTGCGGTAGCCTGGCGGGTAACAAGGAAGCCGTCGACTGGGCCCTGCTGTGGCTGCCCGAGGGTGGCGACAGCATCCAGGAAAGCTACGTCAACCTGATTCCCACCGCCCAGGGCGGCACTCATGTCAACGGCCTGCGCCAGGGCCTGCTGGATGCCATGCGCGAGTTCTGCGAGTTCCGCAACCTGCTGCCGCGCGGGGTAAAGCTGGCACCCGAAGACGTCTGGGAACGCATCACCTTCGTGCTGTCGATGAAGATGCAGGACCCGCAGTTCTCCGGGCAGACCAAAGAACGCCTGTCGTCGCGCGAAGCGGCGGCGTTCGTTTCCGGTGTGGTCAAGGACGCCTTCAGCCTGTGGCTCAATGCCCACCCCGAGCTGGGCATGCAACTGGCGGAGCTGGCCATCAGCAATGCCGGGCGCCGCCTCAAGGCCAGCAAGAAGGTCGAGCGCAAGCGCATCACCCAGGGCCCGGCGCTGCCCGGCAAGCTGGCCGACTGTGCCGGCCAGGACCCGATGCGGGCCGAGCTGTTCCTGGTCGAAGGTGACTCGGCCGGTGGTTCGGCCAAGCAGGCACGCGACAAGGAGTTCCAGGCGATCCTGCCGCTGCGTGGCAAGATCCTCAACACCTGGGAAGTGGACGGCGGCGAAGTACTGGCCAGCCAGGAAGTGCACAACATCGCCGTGGCCATCGGCGTCGACCCCGGTGCCACCGACCTTGCACAACTGCGCTACGGCAAGATCTGCATCCTCGCCGACGCCGACTCCGACGGCCTGCACATCGCCACGCTGCTCTGCGCGCTGTTCGTCCAGCACTTCCGTGCCCTGGTCGAGGCTGGCCATGTGTACGTGGCCATGCCGCCGCTTTACCGCATCGACCTGGGCAAGGAAATCTACTATGCCCTCGACGAGGCCGAGCGCGATGGCATCCTCGACCGCCTGGTGGCCGAGAAGAAGCGCGGCAAGCCGCAGGTCACCCGCTTCAAGGGCCTGGGCGAAATGAACCCGCCTCAGCTGCGTGAAACGACCATGGACCCGAACACCCGGCGCCTGGTGCAACTGACCCTGGACGACGTGCAGGCCACCTGCGAGCTGATGGACAAGCTGCTGGCCAAGAAGCGCGCGGGCGACCGCAAGAGCTGGCTGGAAACCAAGGGCAACCTGGCCGAGGTCATGGTTTGATTCGGTGGCTTCTGGCTGCCTGCCTGGCGCTGCTTGCCCTGCCGAGCCTGGCGGGCAACTGGCCAGAGCTGAAAATGAGCGGCGAACACCCAATCGACGGCATGCGCGGGGGCAACCTGTCCGGCCTGGTGGAATGCCGGGGCGGGTTGTGGGGCGTGTCCGACCGCGACGACGATCGCATCTACCGCTTCGACCGGCAGGATGCGACCTGGCGTGCGCAGCCGCTGGCCTTCACCGCGCCGCCGGTGCCGGAAAGCGGCCTGCCCTGGGGCCTGAAGTCGCGCAACTGGGCGGCCTCGTATATTCGCGGCGGTGAGCTGGACTTCGAGGGCATCACCTGCGACCAGGCGGGTAACCTGTATCTGGTCAGCGAGGCCCATGCCGGCGTACTGCAGCTGCCGCTGGACGGCCAGGTGGATTGGCTGAAGATCGACCCGGCCATGGTCCGCCAGGCCCGAGCCAGCGGCATGCTGCTGAACTTCAATGCCTTGTTCGAAGGCCTGGCCATCAACCCGGCAGGTGACCGCCTGTGGCTGGCCGCCGAACGTGAGCGGCGTGGCCTGGTGGCTATCGAGCGCCAGCAGTCGGTGTGGACCTGCGGGCGCAGCTGCGTCCTGCTGAGCGAAGCCGGGGTCGAGATGCAACCGCCACAGATGCCCGATGCCCAGGCCCAGTCGCGTGACTTTGCCGACCTGGCCTGGTTCGAGGGCAAGTTGTTCACCCTCGAACGCAACGCCTACCGCATCTGCCGGCGTGCTGCCGACAACGGTGAAGTCGAGCGCTGCTGGTCGTTCGCTGCCGACGCGCTGGTCGAGTCGCGCCGCTATCAGCAACCGTACGGCCTGGCCGAGGCATTGGTAATCGATGCCGAAGGTGCCTGGATCGGCGTGGACAACAACAACGGCGCCCGCGCTGATGGCGAGACGCGACCGATCGTCTGGCGTTTCGATGCACCGCAGGGCGGCTGGAGCGCCAAACCATGAGCCAGGCACCGGGCAAGCGGGCTGGCAAGGTACTGATGATCGTCGCCTGGGCGGCGGCGCTGTTCCTTGCCACGCGCTTCTTCGGCCAATGGGAAGACCGCCAGCGCAACCCCAATGCCCAGGTGCAATCGTCGCATGGCGAAGGCTTCATCGAAGTGCGCTTGCTGGGTAACGGCCAGGGCCACTTCGTGATGGATGGCGCGATCAACGGCCAGCTCGTGCACTTCATGCTCGACACTGGCGCCACCGACGTGGCGATCCCCGAGGCGTTGGGCCGCGAGCTGGGCCTGGAGCGCGGCAGCCCGGTGCAGCTCAGTACCGCCAACGGCCGCACCGAAGGCTACCGGACGCGCCTGGCCAGCCTGCAGCTGGGCGATATCCGCCTGCAGGACGTGCGCGCTATCGTGGTGCCGGGCCTGGATGGGCAAACCGTATTGCTGGGCATGAGTGCCCTGAAACAACTTGAATTTACCCAGCGCGGCGGCACCATGCTGCTGCGCCAGAACCTGAAATGACGAGGCCCGCATGAGCGACTCACTGGAACTCAGCCTGGACGGCGTCGAACGCCGCTCGCTGGCTGACTTCACCGAACAGGCCTACCTCAACTATTCCATGTACGTGATCATGGACCGCGCCCTGCCGCACATCGGCGATGGCCTGAAGCCGGTGCAGCGACGCATCGTCTACGCCATGAGCGAGTTGGGGCTCGATGCCGACGCCAAGCACAAGAAATCGGCGCGTACCGTCGGCGACGTGCTCGGCAAGTTCCACCCCCACGGCGACTCGGCCTGCTACGAGGCCATGGTGCTGATGGCGCAGCCGTTCAGCTACCGCTACACCCTGGTCGACGGCCAGGGCAACTGGGGTGCGCCGGATGACCCGAAGTCGTTCGCCGCCATGCGCTACACCGAGGCGCGGCTGTCGCGCTATGCCGAAGTGCTGCTCAGCGAAGTCGGCCAGGGCACCGTGGACTGGGTGCCGAACTTCGATGGCACCTTGCAGGAGCCGGCCGTACTGCCGGCGCGCCTGCCCAACATCCTGCTCAACGGCACCACCGGTATTGCCGTGGGCATGGCCACCGACGTGCCGCCGCACAACCTGCGGGAAGTGGCCACGGCCTGTGTGCGCCTGCTTGACGAGCCCAAGGCCAGCATCGAGCAGCTGTGCGAGCACATCCAGGGGCCGGACTACCCGACCGAGGCCGAGATCGTCACGCCGCGGGCAGAAATCCTCAAGATGTACGAAAGCGGCCGCGGTTCGATCCGCATGCGTGCGGTGTACCGCGTGGAAGACGGCGATATCGTTGTCACCGCGCTGCCGCACCAGGTTTCCGGGGCCAAGGTGCTGGAGCAGATTGCCGCACAGATGCAGGCCAAGAAGCTGCCGATGGTCGCCGACCTGCGCGACGAGTCGGACCATGAGAACCCGTGCCGCATCGTCATCATCCCGCGCTCCAACCGCGTGGATGTCGACGAGTTGATGCAGCACCTGTTCGCCACCACCGACCTGGAAAGCACCTACCGGGTCAACGTCAACATCATTGGCCTGGACGGCCGCCCGCAGCTGAAGAACCTGCGTGCGCTGCTGCTGGAGTGGCTGGAGTTCCGCACCGCTACCGTTCGTCGCCGTCTGCAGCACCGTCTGGACAAGGTGGAGAAGCGCCTGCACCTGTTGGAAGGTTTGCTGACCGCGTTCCTCAACCTGGATGAAGTTATCCACATCATCCGTACCGAGGACCAGCCAAAGCAGGCCCTGATCGCCCGTTTCGAATTGACCGAGATCCAGGCCGACTACATCCTCGAGACCCGCCTGCGGCAGCTGGCGCGCCTGGAAGAGATGAAGATCCGCGGCGAGCAGGACGAGCTGCTGAAAGAACAGGCCAAACTGCTGGCCCTGCTGGGTAGCGATGCCAAGCTGCGCAAGCTGGTACGCAGCGAGCTGATCAAGGATGCCGAGACCTATGGCGACGACCGTCGTTCGCCGATCGTCGAGCGCGCCGAAGCCAAGGCCCTGTCGGAAAACGAGCTGATGCCGACCGAGCCAGTCACCGTGGTGCTGTCGGAAAAGGGCTGGGTACGCTGCGCCAAGGGTCACGACATCGATGCCACTGGCCTGTCGTACAAGGCTGGCGATGGTTTCAAGGCCGCAGCCACCGGGCGCTCCAACCAGTTTGCCGTGCTGATCGACTCCACCGGGCGCAGCTACTCGTTGGCCGCCCACAGCCTGCCGTCGGCGCGGGGCCAGGGTGAGCCGCTGACTGGCCGCCTGACGCCGCCGGCAGGGGCTACGTTTGAATGCGTGCTGTTGCCGGATGACGACGCGCTGTACGTGGTGGCCTCTGATGCCGGCTACGGCTTCGTGGTCAAGGGCGAAGACTTGCAGGCCAAGAACAAGGCCGGCAAGGGCTTGCTCAGCCTGCCCAACGGTGCCAAGGTCATGACCCCACGCCAGGTCGCCAACCGCGAGCAGGACTGGTTGGCGGCAGTGACCACCGAAGGCCGCCTGTTGGTGTTCAAGGTCAGTGACCTGCCCCAGCTGGGCAAAGGCAAGGGCAACAAGATCATCGGGATCCCCGGCGATCGGGTGGCCAGTCGTGAAGAATTTGTTACCGATCTGGCGGTGATTGCCGAGGGTGCGACACTTGTATTGCAAGCCGGCAAGCGTACCCTATCCCTGAAAGCGGACGACCTCGAGCATTACAAGGGCGAGCGTGGACGGCGCGGCAACAAACTGCCGCGAGGGTTCCAACGAGTCGACGGATTGCAGGTGGAAGTGCCGGCATAACCGGCTGAAATGTCTGGAGCGGCAATTTCAGCGCCGTTCCGGGCAGAAATGCTGGAGTCGGACGGTTATTTCGCGGATGATATGGCCCTTGCGGTGCCGGCGTGGCCGTGTGCCCGTTTGAATTTATATGTATCACTGCGGTTGGCCTGTTGGCGGCCGCCTGGATGGGATGATGAAACTTCTGCGCCTTCCATTTGCGCTGTTGATGACTGGCCTGCTGGGCCTGGGCGGGTGCACCATGCACCAGCCGGTTGCCCTGTACCAGCTTGACAGTGGTGATCCTGGCCAGCCTTCGCAGAGTGCAGGCATGGCCGTTGTGCTCGGCCCGGTATCGGTAGCCGATTACCTGCAACGCGAAACATTCCTGCAGCGCCAGGCCGACGGCAGCCTCAGTTCGGCGACCGACGGTCGTTGGGCCGGTAGCCTTTCGGCGGATATCGACCAGCTGCTGGTGCGCCAGCTTGCCTGGCGCCTGGACAGCCAGCGTGTGGTACTGGCGCCGGCGACCGCCGGCTTCACCCCGGACGTGCAGGTGCTGCTGTCGATCACGCGTCTGGATTCGGGCAAGGATCAGCCAGCCATCCTGGACGCCCAGTGGCGCCTGCTGGACCGCCGTGGCCATGTACGCGACAACCGCATCGTCCACCTCGAGCAGCAGCACGAGGGCAGCGAGGCGTCGCAGGTGCAGGCGCAGGGCCAGTTGTTGCAGAAGCTGGCCGAGCAGTTGAGCTCCGCAGTGAAGCCGTTGGCCAACCAGCCTGCCATTGCCGAAGAGGCGCCGAAGAAGGCAGCTGCACCGGTGCAGGTGAAAAAGGCTCCGGAGAAGTCCAAGATCCCGATGGCTGCGCCGATTCGTACCGATATGGAAGTCTATCGGTTCTGATCGAACTGCCAGCCACAAAAAAGCCCGCTGCGTTGCGGGCTTTTTTGTGGCTGCAAGGTTGGCGCCGTCCTGTAGGAGCGGCCTTGTGTCGCGATGGGCTGCGCAGCAGCCCCAGCAATCTTCGCGACACCAATAAATCTGGGGCTGCTGCGCAGCCCATCGCGACACAAGGCCGCTCCTACAGCGCGTCAGCCTGTGCCGGTCAGGCCCGGTGCTCGTGCATCCGCGCCAACTGCCGTTCCAGCATCGACGGGTAGGGCTCCATCAACCGCTCCACGCAGCAGGCGCCTTCCGGGCTGGCAATCGGGCGAATGCGGGCGCGCTGGCGAATCAGTGTGTCATCGCTGATCTGGCGCTCCACCAGCAACAGGTTGCGGCTGTGCTGCGACAGCGCCAGCGCGTCCTGAGCCTTCTCGGCCATCAGCAGGTCCACCAGTTCCAGCCCTTGCAGGTCGTTACCCAGGGCCAGGCCCAGTTGCAACTGCAAGGTGATGCCGCTGTCCGCCACTTCGATCTGCAGGGCATGCCCCAGGGCGCGCAGCAGCTCGCCGCAGCAGATGGCGTTGGTCAGGTAGTCCTCGCCACAGTCGCGGCTGTGGAACAGCACCAGGGTGCTGCCGTCGTTGAGCGTGTGGGTTTCACCGTCGTAGAGCGAAGCAGCGTGCTCCAGGCAGTCGCGGTAGCGCTCGGTCAGCTCGGTCAGGCGCGTGCGTGGCAGGCGGCGCAGCTGTTCCTGCGAACCCAGCTGCACGGCCAGCACGGCACTGTACTGCGGCTCGTCGGACTCGACGACCGAGGCCTTGGGCATGTTGTCGTCGTCGAGCAGGCCGGCGAAGGCCTCGTCGTCATCCTCGTGCGCCTGGGTGGCAACCCTGGCGCGCGGTGCGGCCTTTGCCGCCGGGGCATCGCCGTGCAGGTCATCGAACGGCTCGTCGTCGTCTTCCTCTGGCTCCGGCTCGGGCGGCGGTGGCGGGGCCAGGCGCGCGTGCAACTGGCGGGCGATATCGCCGATTTCGTCCTGGCGATCGGTGGCCGGCGTGTAGGGTTGCGGGTCACGCAGCCACACCCGCAGTTGCAGCAGCGGCAGGGTGATGAAGCGGCCCTGGCGCAGGCTCAGGGTCAAGGCCAGCACCAGCAGGATGGCGGCAAGGATCCCCATGCTCTGCAAGCTGATCAGCATCGGCTGCTGGAACTGGCTCATGTCCAGGCTGATGCGCAGTTGCCCGGCGGTCACGTCCTGGAAGGTGATCTTGGTCTGGTACAGGCCTTCGGCCTCGCCCAGCAGGCTGTTGCGCGGGCGCTGGCCGGCTTCGGCGAGGATGCGGTTGTCCACGCTATAGATGGCGGCATGGGCTACCAGCGGGTTCTTCACCAGGTTACCCAGCAGCACGTTGAGGCTGAGGATATCGTTGGCCACCAGCAGTTCGGTCGCCGAGGTGGCGGTCTGGGTGGTCAGGCTCTGGCCCAGGGCATCGGCCTGTTCGTGCATGGCCTGCTTGAATTGCAGGCCCATCACACAGGCATAGATCACCAGCGCCAGCGCCACCAGGAAAATGTTGGTGCAGGCGATGCGCAGTGCCAGTGGCACGCGACGTTGACTCAGGGCACGATAGATCATCAGGAAGAAGTTGTCTGGTTTGACGGGCGTGGGCCGGTTCACTGAGCTCGGCTCTTAATGGCATGAAGTGTGGGGAGTATAGCGAGCCGGGTTTTGTCGGCAAAGTATCGTTGGCGCCCGATGGTCACGGAAAATCGGTAGAATGCGCATTTTTCATCGAAGTCGGAGCCAGGTTGTGCGCGAAATCGTCCTGATCAACATCACCGGTGAGGACCGTCCCGGTCTCACTGCGGCCATCACCGGCGTCCTGCTGCAGGGCGGTGTGAGTATCCTCGACATCGGCCTGGCCGTCATGCACGGCACCCTGTCGTTCGGCATCCTGGTCGATATCCCGGACAACGAAGTGGCTACCGCCCTGCTGCAAAGCGTGCAGGCCAAGGCCCACGAACTGAACCTGCAGGCCCGCTACACGCCGATTTCCGAGGCGGACTACCAGCACTGGGCCGACGGCCAGGGCGAGGCGCGCCACATCGTCACCCTGCTCAGCCGCAAGATCACCCCCGAACAACTGCAGCGGGTGAGTGCGGTGATCAGCCAGTACGGCCTGACCATCGAGCGTATCGAGCGCCTGTCGGCCCGTGTGGCGCTGGACGCCCACGTCGGCAAAGGCAAGGCGGCCATCGAGATTTCCGTGCGTGGCGTGCCCAGCGATGGCCAGGCCCTGCGTGCCGATTTCTTCGCCCTGGCCGAGGAACTGAGCATCGACATCGCCTTCCAGAAGGACGACCTGTTCCGCCGCAACCGCCGCCTGGCGGTGTTCGACATGGACTCGACGCTGATCGAAGCCGAAGTCATCGACGAATTGGCCAAGGCTGCCGGGGTAGGCGAGCAGGTGGCGGCCATCACCGAGCGCGCGATGCGCGGCGAGCTGGATTTCCGTGCCAGCTTCAAAGAGCGCATGGCACTGCTCAAGGGCCTGGATGTGGGGGTATTGGACGAGATCGGCGCGTCGCTGCGCCTGACCGAGGGGGCCGAGAACCTGTTCGCTGAACTCAAGCGCCTGGGTTACAAGACCGCGATCCTGTCCGGTGGCTTTAGTTACTTTGCGCGCCAGGTGCAGGCGCGCCTGGGTATCGACTACGTGTTCGCCAACGAGCTGGAAGTGGTCGATGGCAAGGTGACCGGCGTGGCCGTGGAGCCGATTGTCGATGCCCAGCGCAAGGCCGAGCTGCTGCAGAAGCTGGCCAGCGAAGAAGGCCTGGAACTGGAGCAGACCATCGCCGTGGGCGATGGCGCCAACGACCTGCCGATGCTGTCGTTGGCTGGCCTGGGCGTGGCGTTCCGCGCCAAGCCGCTGGTACGCCAGTCGGCCAAGCAGGCGATTTCCACCCTGGGGCTGGATGGGGTGTTGTACCTGCTGGGCGTACGTGACCGCGACGCGCGCGGCTGATTCGAGAGTCTTGGGGCTGCTTCGCAGCCCTATCGCGACACGAGGCCGCTCCTACAGGGCAGTGCAATATTTGAAACTGCGAAAATCCTGTAGGAGCGGCCTCGTGTCGCGATAGGGCCGCAAAGCGGCCCCAGGTTCTATCAGGCAATCAAGCCTGCGCAGGCATCGCCAACTGTTGCCCCATGCGCACCGCAGAGCCGGCCCCCAGCGTCTCGGCCCATTTCACCTGCTCTGGCCCGAACAGCACGATAGCGGTCGAGCCCAGCTTGAAGCGGCCCAGCTCGGCGCCTTTTTCCAGGTGGATCGGCGCGCGGCTGGCTTCGTCGTAACGGAAGGTCTTCAGCTCGCGCTTGGGCGGCGTCACCAGCCCGGCCCACACGGTTTCGATCGAGGCGACGATCATCGCCCCCACCAGCACCACGGCCATCGGCCCGCGTTCGGTATCGAACAGGCACACCACGCGTTCATTGCGGGCGAACAGCTCGGGGACGTTCTCGGCGGTGGTCTGGTTGACCGAGAACAGGCGGCCCGGCACGTAGACCATTTCACGCAGGGTGCCAGCCAGCGGCATGTGCACGCGGTGGTAGTCCTTGGGCGACAGGTAGATGGTGGCGAACTCGCCGCCCATGAATGGCGCGGCCATCGCCGGGTCGCCGCCCAGCAGTTCCTGCGCGCTGAAGCCGTGGCCCTTGGCCTGGAAGATGCGGCCGTGCTCGATCGGGCCAAGCTGGCTGACGGCACCGTCGGCCGGGCACAGGATGGCACCCGGGGTTTCATCCAGCGGGCGCGCGCCTGGCTTCAGGGCACGGGTGAAGAACGCGTTGAAGTGCTCGTAGGCGCTCAAGTCTTCGACCAGGGCTTCGGCCATGTTCACCTGGTAGCGCTTGGCGAACCAGGCGGTAAAGGCATTCTTGAACCAGCGCACGCGGCATTCGGCGATGCAGCCGGCCAGGCGCGACAGCAGATGGTGCGGCAGCAGGTACTGGCTGATGATGAACAAACGGGATTTCATGCAGGTTCCTTAAACTTCTACAGGCGTGTCCGGGTGGTTGCCCCATTCGCTCCACGAGCCGGCGTAGGCCTTGACGCGTGGGTAGCCGAGGGCCTTGGCCACCAGGTAGGTGAAACCGGAGCGGCGGTGGGATTGGCAATGGGTGATCACTTCCTTGTCGGGGGTGATCCCCAGGTTCAGCAGGACTTCGGCGATGTCCGGGCGGATGCGCAGGTGGTCGTTGAGGTCCATGCCGGCTGTCCACTCGAAGTTGATCGCGCCGGGAATATGGCCGCCCCGAGCTGCCAGCACCTTCTCGCCGCGAAACTCCTGCGGACCACGGGCATCCCAGATGACCAGGTCGTGCGCGCCCAGGCGGCTTTGCAGGTACTCACGGGTGGCGGTGGGCGCCGTGTCGATGCGCAGCTGCACAGGGGAATTACCGCTGGCGGGCACTTCGGTGGAGAGCTTGTCGGCCGGCCAAGCCTGAATGCCGCCATTCAGGTAGTGATAGTGCTTATGGCCGATCACATCGAGCAGCCAGATGAAGCGCCCGGCCCAGCCACCGCCTTCGTCGTCGTACACCACGTATACCGCGTCGTCGCGGTGGCCGAGTTCACTGAACAGCTTCTCCAGATCGGCCTGGGCCGGCAGCAAGCCGGGCGCAGGCGGCTGGCCGAGCTGGGTGCGCTTGCCTTCGACGAAGCGTGCGCCGGGGATATGCCCGCTGACATAGCGGTTGCTGCTGCTCAGGTCGACCAGGATCAGCTGTTTCGAGTCCAGGCGTGGCAGCAGGTCTGCGGCTTCGATCACCAACGGCAGGCCGGAAAAGTCAGTCATCCACGGTCTCCAGTGTGGAAAGAGGGGCGATTGTAGCGCAAGGCTCAGGCCTTGCGGTTGGCGAACACCGACAGCGCCCGCTCGGTGCATTGTGCCGTCTTGCCGAAGGCTTGCACGCTGACATCGGCCAAGGGTCGGCTGCCTTGGTCGGCTACCACCAGCATCAACACTTGGTCATTGACCGCCAACGAGCGTAGCAGTGCGTGTTCGCTGTTGAACAACGCCCGCAGCGGGGCCGGCAGCAGCGCCGAGAGCTGGCTGTGGTTTTCCGGGGTGATGCGCAATTGGCCGGCCTGGGCCAGCAGCTTTTGCAGCAGTTTGTTCTCTGACACTTGCAGGGCAAGCGCCCCGGCCTCCTTGGGCAGGCCGGCGAACTGCTGCACACGCAGCTGATCGCTGGCCTTGTCCAGGCTCAGCAGCAGGACGCGCTGCATGCCGCAGGCCAGCAGGGCCTCGAGGGCCTGGGTGGCCAGGTGCACGCTGTTGGTGAACGGGCTGGGCTGGGCCAGCAGGTGCTGGCACAGCTTGCGCCAGCGTGTCAGCTCGTCGTTGCTGGGCGGTGGCGGTGCCAGCATGTCCGGGTGCGGACGGCGCTGGTGCCAAGGCCAGATCAGCGCTTCGGCCGGGTGGAACAGGGCGTGCTGGGCGTGGCGACGCGCACTTGCCGCAGCCTGCTGGTGCACCTGTTGCTGCACGTCTTCCAGCGAGGTCTGCAGGTACAGTGCGGTTAATAGCTGCCAGCGCAGCAGGTGCGGGTTGTCCCAGCCCACCTGCGCCGCCAGGGCCAGGTTGTTGGCCAGCAGCACGGTGTTGGCCGGCTGGTTGAACCAGCGGCGCAGGCCAGGCTCGGCGTCCAGGCGATGCTGTTGGCTGAGCAGGTCCGGGTCGCGGGCGATGGCAAGCACCTGGGCCAGTTGTTCGCGCTCGTCCAGCAGCAGGTGATAACCCTGGGTCACCCATTGTGGCAGGCGCCAGAACTCTGCCATGGCCTGGCACAGCGTGAGAATGCGCACGCCAAACAGCTCCTGCTCGACATGGGCGGCGTCCTCGCCCTTGTGGATAACCCGCAGTTCCCAGGTGTCGAGCAACTTGGGGTAGGCCAGCGCCAGCGGCCAGAGTGGCGACAGGAACAGCAGGCTGCCCCAGTGGATTTCCTGCCACAGCCGTGCCAGGCGGCTGGCGAACAGGCCGCTGGCCTGCTGCGAGGCGTGCTGGCTGATCAGCTGGAACTGGCACAGTACCGGTGGGATCTCTTCGGCGGGCACCGCCGGCAGGCGCTTGAGCAGCTGTTCGCTGCGCTCCAGGCCGAGGCGGTTGAGGGCGATTTCCAGGCTCTCGGCCGGTTCGGCGAGGCTGGCGTTGGTGGGGTGATTGGCTTCGCGCATCACCGACAGCACCAGTGCCGGGCTATCCTGCATCAGTTCGGCGATATCGCGCAGCGAGCGGCGGCTATCGTGGATGGCGTTCATGACCCGGTCGTAGCTGTGCTTCGGCACGGGGATGCGAATACTCTCGAGCAGCTTTACCCAGGCCTCTAGCGTACGCGGGGCCTGAGCGGGCACCTTGGTTTCAATTGTCATTTTGACATCAGTCCGAACTGGCTTTTCGCAATGAGTGGCTATAGTCTGGCGCAGTTCTGCCGATAAGTAGAAGAAGAGTTTTCAGGCTCCCGTCTCTTCCCCTGACCACGACAGCAAGTGCTTTGAACCTATGGCTAAAATTATCGGCATCATCGTCGTATTCGCGAGCGTGCTCGGCGGATACGTACTCTCCCACGGTAAGATCGCGGCACTGATCCAGCCGTTCGAAGTACTGATCATCGGCGGTGCGGCCTTCGGTGCATTCCTGCAGGCCAACCCTGGCCACATGACCATGCACGTCATCAAGAAGTCGATGAAGATGTTCGGCTCGCGCTTCAGCCATGCCTTCTACCTGGAAGTGCTGGGCCTGGTGTACGAGATCCTCAACAAGAGCCGTCGTGAAGGCATGATGGCCATCGAGGCCGACATCGAGGATGCCGCAGCCAGCCCGATCTTCGCCAAGTACCCGACAGTGCTGGCCGACGAGCGCATGACCGCCTTCATCTGCGACTACCTGCGCATCATGTCCACCGGCAACATGGCGCCGCACGAGCTCGAAGGCCTGTTCGACATGGAGCTGTTGAGCATGAAGGAAGAGCTCGAGCATCCGTCGCATGCGGTGAATGGCATCGCCGACGGCATGCCAGGCTTCGGTATCGTTGCGGCGGTACTGGGCATCGTGGTGACCATGGCCTCGCTCGGCGAGGGTGACCAGGCCTCCATCGGCCTCCATGTGGGTGCGGCGCTGGTAGGTACCTTCTTCGGTATTCTGGCGGCCTACGGCTTCTTTGGTCCGCTGGCCAAGTGCCTGGAGCACGATGCCAAGGAAGAACTGAACCTCTACGAATCGATCAAGGCTTCGCTGGTGGCCTCGGCCTCGGGCATGCCGCCTTCGCTGGCGGTGGAATTCGGGCGCAAGGTGCTGTACCCCAAGCACCGCCCAAGCTTTGCCGAACTGGAACAAGCGGTTCGCGGTCGCTGAGTCATGGAGAACAATCAGCCCATCATCGTCAAGCGCGTCAAGCGCTATGGCGGCGGCCATCACGGCGGCGCCTGGAAAATCGCCTTTGCCGACTTCGCCACGGCGATGATGGCGTTCTTCCTGGTGCTGTGGCTGTTGTCCACGGCCACGCCGGAACAGAAGATCGCCATCGCCGGTTACTTCAAGGACCCGATCGGCTTCTCGGAAAGCGGTACGCCCTACATCATCGACCTGGGTGGCTCGCCGCAGCTGGCGCCGGAAAAGACCATCAACCCCGAAACCAAGTCCGAGCCGACGCCTGATACCAGCATCCAGCTGGACAAGGACCAGGTCGAGACCATGGCCGAGCAGGTCGAGCGCGAGCGCCTGGAGTTGTTGCTGCAGGAGCTGCAGAACAAGGTCGAGGAAAACCCGCAGCTGCAGAAGTTCAAGGACCAGATCCTGTTCGAGATCACCCAGGACGGCCTGCGCATCCAGATCATGGATGCCGAGAACCGGCCAATGTTCGACATCGGCAGCGCGCGCCTGCAGCCGTACTTCGAAGACATCCTGCTGGCCATGGCCGACACCATCAAGGCGGTGCCGAACAAGATCAGCATCAGCGGCCACACCGATGCCAAGCCGTATGCAGGCAGTGGTGAGTTCGGCAACTGGGAGCTGTCGGCCAACCGCGCCAACGCCGCCCGTCGCGCGCTGGTAGCCGGTGGCTATCCGGATGGACAGGTGGCGCGGGTGGTGGGCTATGCCTCGTCGTCGCTGTTCGACCGCAACAACCCGTTCAACCCGGTCAACCGCCGCATCGACATCATCGTGCTGACCAAAAAGGCCCAGCGCAACATCGAGGGTGAGCAGGGCGCGCCAGAAGCACCGGCTGCCGAGCCTACACCTCCGGCCACTGCGGCACCGGCTGTGCCAGGGGGGACCGAGCAGGCACCCATGCAGCCGCGTGAACTGCGCCAGAAGCTGAACATCTTCGAAGAGGGGACGTTGAAGATGGATGAGACCAAGGAGCAGTAAACCCTACAGGATCGCGCTGTAGCTGAAGCAAGCGCGGAACCTGTGGGAGCGGGCTTGCCCGCGAACACGGGCGAAGCCCGTGCCAACCACCGCGGTGCCTGCTTCGCGGGCACGCCCGCTCCCACAGGATTGGCGTGGCCCTTGAGCCTTGTGTAGTACCTGCGGGAGCGGGCAGGTCAGTAAGCGTCTTCCGGCAGGCTGGCAATGATGGAGCGGTAGCTGCTCATGCGCTGCGGCTTGATGCGCCCCTCATCCAGCGCCTTGAGCAGCGCACAGCCCGGTTCGCGATCATGCTTGCAATCGCGGAAGCGGCAGGTGCCGAACAGGTCGCGGAACTCGATGAAGCCATCTTCCACATCGCTGCGGCTGACGTGGCCGAGGCCGAATTCGCGGATGCCCGGTGAGTCGATCAGGTCCCCGCCATTAGGGAAGTGGTACAGCCGCGCGGTGGTGGTGGTGTGGGTGCCCTGGCCAGACCATTCCGACAGGTCGCCGACGCGGGTACCGGCGTCCGGCAGCAGGCTGTTGACCAGCGACGACTTGCCCACCCCCGACTGGCCGACGAACACGCTGATGTGGCCGTCGAGCATCTGCTGCAGGCGTTGCATGCCGTCACCCTGGTGTGCCGATACTTCCAGCAGCGGGTAGCCCAGCTCGCGGTAGACCTCCAGCAACGCCTGCAGGCCCGGGCCGTTCTGCTCATCGATCAGGTCGGCCTTGTTCAGCAGCAGCAGCGGGCGAATACCGGCGTGCTCCGCCGCGACCAGGTAACGGTCGATCAGGTTGGGGTGCGGTTCGGGAGCGGGAGCGAAGACGATCACGATCAGGTCGACGTTGGCCGCCACCGGCTTCAACTGGCCGTGGTTGTTCGGCCGACACAGCTCGGTGCTGCGCGGCATCTGCGCGACGATCACGCCGATGCCCTGGTTGCCCGCGCGCCAGACCACGCGGTCGCCGGTGACCAATGCCGGCAGGTTGGCGCGCAGATGGCAGCGGAACACCTGGCCTGCGGCTTCGCCGTCCTGAGCCTCCACTTCTACCTGCACACCGAAGTGCGCGATCACCAGGCCCAGCTGCTCCGGCCCCAGGTCGCCACCCTCCAGTTCCTGCAGCACGTGCTGCTCGCGTTTGGCCGCACGCGCGGCGCGCTCGTTCTGGATTTTTTCGATGCGCCAGTTCTGGCGGCGGTTGAGCTGGCGTTTGGCCATGAAGGTTCCGTGCGTGGTGAGGCGGGTGGAAAACGGCAGGCAGTTTAGCACGCCAGGCAGCGGATCAATTCGCTGGCTTGCGTGCCGTGAATGGGCGTGCCCTGGCCACTACGCTACTATGAACGCCTATACGAGGAGCCCCTGCATGCAAAACCCACAGAACCTGATCTGGATCGACCTGGAAATGACCGGCCTGGATCCGGACAGCGATGTCATCATCGAGATGGCCACCATCGTTACCGACAGCGAGCTGAACACCCTGGCCGAAGGGCCGGTGATTGCCATCCATCACAGTGACGAAGTGTTGGCACGCATGGACGAGTGGAACACCCGCACCCATGGCGCTTCGGGCCTGACCCAGCGCGTGCGCGAGAGCAAGGTCGGTATGGCCGAAGCCGAGGCGCAGACCATCGCTTTCCTCGAACAGTGGGTGCCAAAAGGCAAATCGCCGATCTGCGGCAACAGCATCTGCCAGGACCGCCGCTTCCTCTATCGCCACATGCGCAACCTGGAAAACTACTTCCACTACCGCAACCTGGATGTCTCGACCTTGAAGGAGCTCGCTGCACGCTGGGCGCCATCGGTGCGTGACAGCTTCAAGAAAGGCAACACCCATCTGGCGCTGGATGACATCCGCGAATCGATCGCCGAACTGCGTCACTACCGCGAGCACTTCATCAAGCTGTGAGTCGAAAAGGCGCAGATATTCTCTCTGCGCCCCCTTTTGGTGCCATGTGCAACTGGTTAGACTGCGCGCCTTTCTCGCCTGCCCGCACGGACCCCGCGCCATGTTGTTGATGCTCTACCTGATTGCCATCACCGCCGAAGCCATGACCGGTGCGTTGTCTGCCGGCCGTCGCGGCATGGACTGGTTCGGCGTGGTGCTGATTGCCTGCGTCACCGCCCTTGGGGGGGGCTCGGTGCGTGACGTACTGCTCGGGCACTACCCGCTGACCTGGGTGAAGCACCCGGAGTATCTGGTACTGACCAGTTGTGCGGCGCTGTTGACCATTTTCATTGCGCCGATGATGCGCCGCTTGCGCTCGCTGTTCCTGGTGCTCGATGCCCTGGGGCTGGTGGCCTTTACCCTGATTGGCTGCATGACTGCACTGGAGATGGGGCAGGGCATGCTGGTGGCATCCCTCAGCGGGGTCATTACCGGGGTGTTTGGCGGGATCCTGCGGGATATCTTCTGCAACGACATTCCCTTGGTGTTCCGTCGCGAGTTGTACGCCAGTGTCTCGTTTGCGGCGGCCTGGTTCTACCTGGGCTGCGTGTACTTCAAGGTGCCGGCGGAGCAGGCGATGCTGCTGACGTTGTTTGGCGGCTTCCTGTTGCGCCTGCTGGCGATCCGCTTCCACTGGGAAATGCCCAAGTTTCACTACAACGACCAGCAGTAACGCAGTTCTGGCACAACATGGCCCCTGTGGGAGCGGGCGTGCCCGCGAACACCGGCAGAGCCGGTGCCATCCACCGCGTTGTCTGATTCGCGGGCACGCCCGCTCCCACAAGGGTGGCGTAAGCTCTGGGGCTGGTTCGCTATTGAACGCCGTGCTGCGCCAACGCCCACTCCACATGTTCGCGCACCAGCTCCGAGGCATCCTCGCGCCGCGCTTTCAAGGCTTCGATGACCGGGATCGTCGACGGCGCATTGCCCAGCCCCACCGCCAGGTTGCGCAACCAGCGCTCATACCCGGCCCGGCGCAACGGCCCGCCCTCGGTCTTGCGCAGGAAGGTCCTTTCATCCCACAGGAACATCTCGGCCAGTTCGGTATTTTCCAGGCCGTGGCGTGGTTGGAAGTCCTGCTCCTGGCTGTGCCTGGCAAAGCGGTTCCATGGGCAGACGATCTGGCAATCATCGCAACCGAACACCCGGTTACCCATCTTGGCGCGTAGCTCGACCGGGATCGGCCCCCTCAGCTCGATGGTCAGGTAGGAGATGCAACGCCGTGCATCGAGCACATAGGGCCCGACGAATGCCTGGGTCGGGCAGATGTCCAGGCAGGCCTGGCAACGCCCGCAATGCTCGCTGGCAGTGGCCTCGTCCACCGGCAGCGGCAGGTCGACGAACAGTTCGGCGAGGAAGAAGTAGCTGCCTGCCTTGCGGTTGAGCAACAGCGTGTTCTTGCCGATCCAGCCCAGCCCGGCCTGCTCGGCCAGGGCCTTTTCCAGCACGGGGGCGCTGTCGACGAAGGCGCGGTAGCCGAACGGGCCGATGGCTTCCTGGATGCGGTCGGCCAGGAACTGCACGCGTTTGCGCACCAGCTTGTGGTAGTCCCGACCCAGGGCATAGCGTGACACGTAGGCTTTTTCCGGCTGTGCCAGGCGCTGCGCCATCTGCGTGTCGCCGGGCAGGTAATCCATGCGCAGCGATACCACACGCACCGTGCCGGGAATCAGTTGCTCCGGGTGTGCGCGTTTGCTGCCATGGGCGCCGAGGTATTCCATCTCGCCCTGGTAGCCGGCATCGAGCCAGCGTTGCAGGTGATGTTCGTGCTCGCCAAGGTCGACCCCGGCGATGCCAACATGGGCAAAACCGAGTTCTTGGCCCCAAATCTTGATGGATTGGGCCAGTTGGGCGAGGTCAGGCGTACAAGCGGACATGGATGGGCAAGGCATAACGGGCTCAGGTGCGTATAATTCTGCCAGACATTGGAGCCTTTGACCGCATGCCGCAGACCAAACACCCCAGCCATGCCCCGCAACTGCTCAGCAGCGTGAGCGTCGCCCGCCTGCCGGCGCGGCAGGCGCAGGCCCACAAAGGCGACTTCGGCCATGTGCTGGTGGTCGGTGGCGACCTCGGTACCGGGGGCGCCGCGTTGCTCAGTGCCGAAGCCGCGCTGCGCTGTGGTGCCGGCCTGGTCAGTGTGGCAACCCGCCCTGAACATGTTGCTGCCGGCCTGACCCGCATGCCCGAGGCCATGTGCCTGGGGGTCGAATCGGCCAACCAGTTGATGGCGGTGCTGGAGCGTGCTTCGGTGCTGGTGGTCGGCCCCGGCCTGGGCCAGGCGGCCTGGGGCCGCAGCCTGCTGTCGGCGGTGGCCAATGCCGAGCGCCCGCAGGTGTGGGATGCCGATGCCCTGAACTTGCTGGCGCGCACCCCGCTGGCCTTGCCCAGTGGCAGCATTCTCACCCCGCACCCGGGGGAAGCGGCGCGGCTGCTGGGGATTTCTACCGAGGCGGTGCAGGTCGACCGCCAGGGCGCCGCGCGCAAGCTGGCGCGGCGTTACAACAGTGTCTGCGTGCTCAAGGGCGCTGGCACGCTGGTCGCCGACCCGGCCGGGCAGCTGCTGCTGTGCGAGCGCGGCCACCCGGCCATGGCCGGTGCCGGCCTGGGCGATGTGCTGACCGGCGTGCTGGCGGCGCTGTTGGCCCAGGGCCTGGATGCCTGGCAGGCCGCTGGGCTGGGGGTATGGCTGCACGCCTGTGCGGGCGAACGCCTGGGCGTCAAAGGTAGAGGCCTGGCCGCCAGCGATCTGGCACCGGTCATTCGAGAGTTGTTGGAGGAGCATTCTGCGTGTCTGGCTTAAACCTGTTTCTGGCCGATGAAGCGGCCACGGTCAAATTCGGCGCACAACTGGCCGAGGTGACCGGCGGTCACGGCGTGATCTTTCTGGAAGGTGACCTGGGCGCGGGCAAAACCACGCTGTCGCGTGGCCTGATCCGTGGCCTGGGCCATACTGGTGCAGTGAAAAGCCCGACCTTCACCGTGGTCGAACCCTACGAAATCGGTGAGGTCCGAGCTTTCCACTTTGACCTGTACCGCCTGGTCGATCCGGAAGAGCTGGAATTCATGGGCATTCGTGACTATTTCGAGGGCGACCCGCTGTGCCTGTTCGAGTGGCCACAAAAGGGTGCGGGCGTTTTGCCAAAGCCTGACCTGACCATTACCATAAGCCCCCAAGCGGGCGGACGCTCGCTGAACCTTTCGCCGCAGGGGGCTCGCGGCGAGGCCTGGTGCGTGGCACTGGCCGAACATCATAAACAGTAAGTGGGGTAGGTATGCGCATACGCGCACTGGTCGCCATCGTTGGGCTGCTGCTGACAACGGTGACCGTTGACGCTCTGGCCGTCACTCAAGTCAAGAGCATGCGCCTGTGGCGCGCGCCAGACAACACGCGGCTGGTCTTCGACCTGTCTGGCCCCGTGCAGCATAGCGTCTTCACCCTGAGCGCACCGGACCGCCTGGTTATCGACATCAATGGCGCGACCCTGGCCGCGCCGTTGAACGTGGCCACTTCCAACACGCCGATCAGCAGCGTGCGTTCGGCCCAGCGCACCCCGACCGACCTGCGTGTGGTGGTCGACCTAAAAAAGTCGGTCACCCCGAAAAGCTTTACCCTGGCGCCCAATGCCCAGTACGGCAACCGCCTGGTGGTCGACCTGTACGACCAGGAAGCCGACGCCATCGCCGCCAGTGCGCCAACCCCGCCGCCGACGCCGGTGCAAGCGCCTGCAACCACGCCAGCCGTGCCGGTCACCCCGGCCCAGCCTGCCATCAAGCTGCCGCCGGTGCCCAACGGCAAACGCGACATCGTGGTGGCCATCGACGCCGGCCACGGCGGCGAAGACCCGGGCGCTTCCGGCTCGCGTGGCCAGCATGAGAAGGACATCGTGCTGCAGATCGCCAAGGAACTGCAGCGCCAGATCAACAGCGAAAAAGGCTTCCGGGCCGAGCTGACCCGCACCGGCGACTATTTCATCCCGCTGCGCAAGCGCACCGAGATCGCCCGCAAGAAGGGCGCTGACCTGTTCATCTCGATCCATGCCGATGCCGCGCCGTCCCGTGCCGCCTTCGGTGCCTCGGTATTCGCCCTGTCCGACCGCGGCGCCACTTCCGAAACCGCGCGCTGGCTGGCCGACACGGAAAACCGTTCCGACCTGATCGGCGGTGCCGGTAACGTCAGCCTCGACGACAAGGACCGCATGCTCGCCGGGGTATTGCTCGACCTGTCGATGACCGCCACGCTCAGCTCCAGCCTCAATGTCGGGCAGAAGGTGCTGGGCAACATGGGGCGTATCACCTCGCTGCACAAGCAGCGTGTGGAACAGGCCGGCTTCATGGTGTTGAAGTCGCCGGACATCCCGTCGATCCTCGTTGAAACCGGGTTCATCTCGAACAACAACGAAGCCGCCAAGCTTGCTACCGCGAGCCACCAGCAGGCCCTGGCCCGTTCGATCCACACCGGTGTGCGCCAGTACTTCCAGCAGAACCCGCCGCCTGGCACCTACATTGCCTGGCTGCGCGACACCGGCAAGATCGCCGCAGGCCCGCGTGAGCACACGGTCCGTCCTGGCGAGACCCTGGCGATGATCGCGGTCCGCTACCAGGTCAGCGTGACCAGCCTGCGCAACGCCAACAGCCTCAAGAGCGATGAGCTGAAGGTCGGCCAGCGCCTCGATATCCCTGCCACCACCTTGGCCGCGCAATGAGTGGCGGTTCGCGCATCCAGCTGCTCAGCCCGCGGCTGGCCAACCAGATTGCCGCCGGCGAGGTTGTCGAGCGGCCGGCTTCGGTCGCCAAGGAGCTGCTGGAGAACAGCCTGGACTCTGGTGCCCGACGCATTGATGTGGAAGTAGAGCAGGGCGGCGTCAAGCTGCTGCGGGTGCGTGACGATGGCAGCGGCATTTCCGCCGATGACCTGCCACTGGCCCTGGCCCGCCACGCCACCAGCAAGATCCGCGAGCTGGAAGACCTCGAAGGGGTATTGAGCCTGGGCTTCCGCGGTGAGGCCCTGGCCTCGATCAGCTCGGTGGCACGCCTGACCCTGACCTCGCGTACCGCCAGTGCGAGCGAAGCCTGGCAGGTGGAAACCGAAGGCCGCGACATGACCCCACGGGTGCAGCCGGCGGCGCATCCGGTAGGCACGTCGGTGGAAGTGCGCGACCTGTTCTTCAACACCCCGGCGCGGCGCAAGTTCCTCAAAGCCGAGAAAACCGAATTCGACCACCTGCAGGAAGTCATCCGGCGCCTGGCGCTGGCGCGCTTCGATGTCGGCTTCCACCTGCGCCACAACGGCAAGAGCATTCTCAGCCTGCACGAAGCCCACGACGAAACCGCCCGTGCACGGCGGGTAGGCGCCATTTGCGGCCCAGGCTTCATGGAGCAGGCGCTGCCAATCGACGTAGAGCGCAATGGCCTGCGCTTGTGGGGCTGGGTCGGCCTGCCAACCTTCTCACGCAGCCAGGCCGACTTGCAGTATTTCTTCGTCAATGGCCGTGCGGTGCGCGACAAGCTGGTCGCCCACGCCGTGCGCCAGGCCTACCGTGACGTGCTGTTCAATGGCCGGCACCCCACCTTCGTGCTGTTCCTGGAGCTGGAGCCCAACGGCGTCGACGTCAACGTGCACCCGACCAAGCATGAGGTGCGTTTCCGTGAAGGGCGCTCGGTGCACGACTTCCTCTATGGCACCCTGCATCGCGCCTTGGCCGACGTGCGCCCGGAAGACCAGCTGGCCGCGCCTGCCGCCGTGCCTGAAATCATCCGCCCAACCGGGCCGCAGGCTGGTGAGTTCGGCCCTCAGGGCGAAATGCGCCTGGCCTCGCCGGTGCTCGAACAGCCACGTGCCCCGCAGCAGTCATACGCCGGTGGCGGCGGTGGCGCGGGTTACCAGTACCAGTACACCCCGCGGCCCGCGCAAGCGCTGCCGGCCGCCGAGGCGCAGGCGGTGTATCGCGAGTTTTACAAGCCGCTGGAGGAAGGTGTGGTCGCGGCGTCGGCGTTGCCCGAAAGCCAGGGCGATATTCCCCCGCTGGGCTACGCGCTGGCCCAGCTCAAGGGCATCTACATCCTGGCCGAGAACGCCATCGGCCTGGTGCTGGTGGACATGCACGCGGCCCACGAGCGCATCATGTACGAGCGCCTGAAGGTGGCCATGGCCAGCGAAGGCCTCAGTGGCCAGCCGCTGCTGGTGCCCGAGACCCTGGCCCTGAGCCAGCGCGAAGCCGACTGCGCCGAAGAGCACGCGCAGTGGTTCCAGCGCCTGGGCTTCGAACTACAGCGCCTGGGCCCCGAGACCTTGGCGATCCGCCAGATCCCGGCCTTGCTCAAGCAGGCCGAGGCCAACCGCCTGGTGCAGGATGTGCTCGCCGACCTGATGGAATACGGCACCAGCGACCGTATCCAGGCGCACCTGAACGAGCTGCTCGGCACCATGGCTTGCCATGGGGCCGTGCGCGCCAATCGGCGCCTGGCGATCCCCGAGATGAACGCCCTGCTGCGCGACATGGAAAACACCGAGCGCAGTGGCCAGTGCAACCACGGCCGTCCCACCTGGACCCAGATGGGCCTGGACGACCTGGACAAACTCTTCCTGCGCGGTCGATGACATGAGCGGCAAGCCCCCTGCAATATTCCTGATGGGCCCGACGGCGGCCGGCAAGACCGACTTGGCCATCGAACTGACCAAGGTCCTGCCCTGTGAACTGATCAGCGTCGATTCGGCCCTGGTCTACCGCGGCATGGACATCGGTTCGGCCAAGCCTTCGAAGGAAATCCTCGCCGCCTACCCGCACCGGCTGATCGACATTCGCGATCCGGCCGAGAGCTACTCGGCTGCGCAGTTCCGTGCCGATGCCCTGGAGGCCATGGCTGAAATCACTGCCCGCGGCAAGATCCCCTTGCTGGTGGGCGGCACCATGCTCTATTACAAGGCGTTGATCGAGGGGCTGGCCGACATGCCGGCCGCCGATGCTGCGGTACGTGCCGAGCTGGAAGCCCAGGCCGAGGCCCTGGGGCTGGCCGAGCTGCACCGCCAGCTGGCCGAAGTCGACCCGGAGTCGGCGGCGCGCATCCACCCCAACGACCCGCAACGGTTGATCCGGGCGCTGGAGGTATACCGGGTGAGTGGCGAAAGCATGACAGTCCATCGTCAGCGTCAATTCGCGGAAAGTCGCGGCGCAGACGCAGGCGCTGGCGGACATTTGCCCTATACTGTCGCGAGTTTGGCGATTGCTCCTACAGATCGTCACATTTTGCATCAGCGAATTGCGTTACGATTTTCGCAAATGTTGGAACAGGGCTTTGTCGAGGAGGTCCGATCGCTGCGAGCCAGAAGTGACTTGCACGCCGGGCTGCCGTCTATACGGGCAGTGGGGTATAGGCAGGTCTGGGACTACCTTGACGGCAAGCTGACTGAGAATGAGATGCGTGAACGCGGTATCATTGCTACCCGGCAGCTGGCCAAGCGGCAGTTCACCTGGTTGCGTGGCTGGCCGGAAGTGCATTGGCTTGACAGCCTGGCCTGCGACAATCTGTCCCGCACCTTGAAATACCTTGGGGCCATCTCCATATTGAGCTGAGTCCCTGCTGATTGCCGTCTATTCTTGCGAAGGGGCGGCCTAATTTATCGATTTTCTTGATTTTCTATTATTGATCCTTACAGGAGTGCGGCATATGTCAAAAGGGCATTCGCTACAAGACCCTTACTTGAACACCTTGAGAAAAGAAAAGGTCCCGGTATCCATCTACCTGGTCAACGGCATCAAACTGCAGGGCTCGATCGAATCCTTCGACCAGTTCGTGGTACTGCTGAAGAACACCGTCAGCCAGATGGTCTACAAGCACGCCATCTCGACCGTGGTTCCTGCACGTCCGGTTCGCCTGCCAAGCCCGTCCGATTCCGATCACGGCGACAGCGAGCCAGGCAACGCCTGATAGGAGCCTGCATTGTTCTTTGAGCGCCACGGTGGTGGTGAGCGGGCGTTGCTCGTTCACTTGGAAGGTCAGAACCCTGAGGCGCGCGAAGACCCGCAGGAGTTTCAGGAGCTGGCATTGTCGGCAGGTGCCGACATCGTCTCGCTGGTCACGGTGTCAAGGCATCAGCCTTCCGCCAAATACCTGATTGGCACTGGCAAGGTCGAGGAGTTGCACGACCTGGTCCATGCCGAACAGGTAGACCTGGTGATTTTCAATCACACCCTCACGCCCAGTCAGGAGCGCAACCTCGAACGCGTTTTCGAGTGCCGTGTGCTCGATCGTACCGGGCTGATCCTCGATATCTTCGCCCAGCGGGCGCGTACCCATGAAGGCAAGCTGCAGGTCGAACTGGCCCAGCTCGAACACATGAGCACGCGGCTGGTCCGCGGTTGGACCCACCTTGAACGGCAGAAGGGTGGTATCGGCCTGCGCGGCCCGGGTGAAACCCAGCTGGAAACCGACCGCCGCCTGTTGCGGGTACGGATTCGGCAGATCAAGTCACGCCTGGAAAAGGTGCGCAGCCAGCGTGAGCAGGCGCGTCGCGGGCGCAAGCGCGCGGATATCCCGTCGGTGTCGCTGGTGGGTTATACCAACGCCGGCAAATCCACGCTGTTCAATGCCCTGACCGCATCCGAGGTGTATGCCGCGGACCAGCTGTTCGCCACCCTCGACCCGACCCTGCGCCGGCTCGAACTGAACGACCTGGGGCCGATCGTGCTGGCTGACACCGTGGGTTTCATTCGCCACCTCCCGCACAAGCTGGTCGAGGCATTTCGGGCTACGCTCGAAGAGTCGAGCAACTCCGACCTGTTGCTGCATGTGATCGACGCCCATGAGCCAGAGCGCATGGAGCAGATCGAGCAGGTGCTGGCGGTGTTGGGCGAGATTGGTGCCGAAGGGTTGCCGATCCTCGAGGTGTATAACAAACTCGACTTGCTCGAAGATGTCGAGCCGCAGATCCAGCGCAATGCCGATGGCAAGCCTGAGCGGGTCTGGGTATCGGCACGCGATGGGCGTGGCCTGGAGCTGGTCGGCCAGGCGATTGCCGAGTTGCTGGGGGATGATCTGTTTGTCGGTACCCTGTGTCTGGAGCAGCGTTTTGCCCGCTTGCGCGCGCAATTCTTTGCCCTGGGTGCCGTGCAGAGTGAAGCGCATGATGAAGAAGGGCGCAGCCTGCTGAGCGTGCGACTGCCCAGGGTGGAACTGAATCGCCTGGTCAGCCGCGAAGGCATGGAGCCGCAAGTGTTTGTCGAGCAACACACTTTGCAATAAATGCTCGTCGAGGTCGCCGGGCAGCAGTGACAGGCATTCTGTAGCATTGGACGGCGCGCCGTGGGCGCGTCTTTGCTTTATCAGATGGAGAGCGCTATGGCTTGGAACGAGCCGGGTGGCAACTCGAACAATCAGGATCCCTGGGGCGGCCGCCGTGGTGGCGGTGGCGGCGGTGGTGACAAGAAAGGTCCGCCGGATCTGGACGAGGCCTTCCGCAAATTGCAGGACAGCCTGAACGGCATGTTCGGCAGTGGCAAGAAACGTGGCGGCGGCGACCGCAATGTCGGCAAGGGCGGTGGCCTGGGCCTGCTGGGCATCGGCCTGGCGGTACTGGCGGCCATCTGGCTGTACAGCGCCGTGTATGTCGTCGACGAGCAGGAGCAGGCCGTGGTGCTGCGCTTCGGCAAGTACTATGAAACGGTCGGTCCCGGCCTGAACATTTACTTCCCGCCGATCGATCGCAAGTACATGGAAAACGTCACGCGTGAGCGTGCCTACACCAAGCAGGGCCAGATGCTGACCGAAGACGAGAACATCGTCGAGGTGCCGCTGACGGTGCAGTACAAGATCAGCAACCTGCAGGACTTCGTTCTCAACGTCGACCAGCCGGAGGTCAGCCTGCAGCACGCGACCGAAAGTGCCCTGCGCCACGTGGTGGGCTCCACCTCGATGGACCAGGTGCTGACCGAAGGCCGCGAGCAGATGGCCGTGGATATCCGCGAACGCCTGCAGCGCTTCCTCGACAACTACCGCACCGGTATCACCGTTACCCAGGTCAACGTGCAGAGCGCGGCAGCCCCGCGTGAAGTGCAGGAAGCCTTCGACGACGTGATCCGTGCCCGTGAAGACGAGCAGCGTGCGCGCAACCAGGCCGAGTCCTACGCCAACGGCGTGGTGCCGGAAGCGCGTGGCCAGGCCCAGCGCATCATCGAGGATGCCAACGGTTACCGTGACGAAGTCATTGCCCGTGCCAAGGGCGAGGCCGACCGCTTCACCAAGCTGGTTGCCGAGTACCGCAAGGCACCTGACGTGACCCGTCAGCGCCTGTACCTGGAGACCATGCAGGAGGTCTACAGCAATTCGAGCAAGGTCATGGTGGCAACCAAGGACGGGCAGAACAACCTGCTCTACCTGCCGCTGGACAAGATGGTCGAAGGCAGCCGCAACCCGTCCGCGCCAACCACCAGCGTGTCGCCATCGGTCAACGATGCGGCCGCCCGTGCGGCGCAGGACCTGCAACAGCAACAGCAGCCGCTGCGCACTAGGGAGAGCCGCTGATGAGCAACCGATCGCTGATCGCCCTGATCGCCGCCGTGGTCCTGGCCATCGTTGCCTGGAACAGCTTCTATATCGTGTCGCAGACCGAGCGTGCGGTAATGCTGCGCTTCGGTAAGGTAGTCCAGGCGGATGTCCAGCCGGGCCTGCACGTGAAGATTCCGTACGTGAACCAGGTACGCAAGTTCGACGCCCGCCTGATGACCCTCGACGCCCCGACCCAGCGGTTCCTGACCCTGGAGAAGAAAGCGGTGATGGTCGACGCCTACGCCAAGTGGCGCGTCAAGGATGCCGAGCGCTTCTATACCGCTACCTCCGGCATGAAGCAGATTGCCGACGAGCGTCTGTCGCGTCGTCTGGAAAGCGGCCTGCGTGACCAGTTCGGTAAACGTACCCTGCACGAGGTGGTTTCCGGTGAACGTGACGCGCTGATGGCTGACATCACTGCATCGCTCAACCGCATGGCCGCCAAGGAGCTGGGTATCGAGGTGGTGGACGTACGCGTCAAGGCCATCGACCTGCCGAAGGAAGTCAACCGCAGCGTGTTCGATCGCATGAGCACCGAGCGTGAGCGTGAAGCCCGCGAGCACCGCGCCAAGGGTAACGAGCTGGCTGAGGGTATCCGTGCCGATGCTGACCGTCAGCGTCGTGTACTGCTGGCCGAGGCCTATCGCGAGGCAGAGGAAACCCGCGGTGACGGCGACGCCCAGGCGGCCGCCATCTACGCCAAGGCCTACACCCAGGACGCCGATTTCTATGCGTTCTACCGTAGCCTGCAGGCGTACCGCGAGAGCTTCTCGAGCAAGAGCGACGTGCTGGTCCTGGACCCGAAGAACGAGTTCTTCCGCTTCCTGGACAAGAGCAAGCCGTGATGCTCAGGCCCTGATTCCAATGCAGCGGCCCCCGCCTGGCAGCTAAAACGCCTGGCGGGGTGCATCCTGATGGAAAAGGGGTGTATGATGAGGCAGCCGGGAAATTTCCCGGCTTTTTTGCGTCTGCAAGGTTGATTGGCAAACCGCCAGTTGACGGTTTGGTCAGGTCGCATGGCAATTCGAGGGTATCGGGTACGGTGGCTGCGCTGGGATCAGTGCTGCCCGCTGCTGTGCGCGATACCGGCTTTACTGACGGCTCGCCTGCTGGCAAGCCACCCGGACCAGAGGGGAAATGGCGTAATGGCAACGGTAGACCGCTGGCTGCTGCCAGATGGCATCGAGGAAGTACTGCCACCTGAGGCTGCGCGCATCGAAATCGCGCGCCGCCAGGTGTTGGACCTGTTCCAGAGTTGGGGCTACGAACTGGTCGTCACCCCGCATATCGAGTACCTGGAGTCGCTGCTCACCGGCGCCGGCCAGGACCTGGATCAGCGCACCTTCAAGGTGGTGGACCCGCAGTCCGGCCGCCTGATGGGCTTCCGCGCCGACTTCACCCCGCAGGTGGCACGCATCGATGCCCACACCCTGCGTCGTGAAGGCCCGAGCCGCCTGTGCTATGCCGGTAGCGTGCTGCACGCCCAGCCGCGCGCCCTGTCCACCTCGCGCAGCCCGATCCAGCTGGGTGCCGAGCTGTACGGCGATGCCAGCCCTACCAGTGATGTCGAAGTCATCAGCCTGATGCTCGCCACGTTGCAACTGACCGATGTCCCGGATGTGCACATGGACCTCGGCCACGTCGGTATCTACCGCGGCCTGGCCCGTGCTGCCGGTCTGTCTGGTGCGGTCGAGCAGCAGCTGTTCGACGCCCTGCAGCGCAAGGCCGTCGATGAGGTCCAGGCGTTGACCGCCGACCTGCCAAATGACTTGGGCAACATGCTGCGCGCGCTGGTCGAGCTGTGCGGTGGTCGTGAGGTGCTGGCCGAGGCCCGCGTGCGCCTGGGCCGTGCCCCGGCCAGCGTGCTGGCGGCGCTGGATGACCTGCTGGCGATCGCCGATCGCCTGGCATCGCGCTTCCCCGAGCTGCCGTTGTACTTCGACCTCGGCGAACTGCGTGGTTACCACTACCACACCGGCGTGGTGTTCGCCGTGTTCGTGCCTGGCGAAGGCCAATCGATCGCCCAGGGCGGGCGCTACGATGACATCGGCGCCGACTTTGGCCGGGCGCGCCCGGCCACCGGCTTCTCCACGGATTTGAAGACCCTGGTCACACTGGGGCGAGCGGAGGTCGTATTGCCAGCTGGCGGCATCTGGATGCCGGACAGTGGCGACGCGGCCCTCTGGCAGCAAGTCTGCCAGTTGCGCAACGAGGGCCAGCGTGTGGTTCAGGCCCTGCCTGGCCAGCCGTTGAGTGCTGCCCTCGAGGCGGATTGTGATCGGCAATTGATTCAGCAAGACGGGCGCTGGCAGGTTCTGCCGCTGACCCAGTGAGTTTCTGCGTCGGCAACAGGCCGACAACCAAGTTTGCGTGAATGAGGACCAATGTAATGGGTAAGAATGTCGTCGTCCTGGGTACCCAGTGGGGTGATGAGGGCAAAGGCAAGATCGTCGATCTGCTGACCGAACATGCTGCCGCCGTAGTGCGCTACCAGGGTGGCCACAACGCGGGTCACACCCTGGTGATCAATGGTGAAAAGACCGTTCTGCACCTGATTCCCTCGGGCATCCTGCGTGAAGGCGTACAGTGCCTGATCGGCAACGGCGTGGTCGTTGCACCGGACGCGCTGATGCGTGAAATCACCAAGCTGGAAGAGAAGGGCGTACCGGTGCGTGAGCGCCTGCGCATTTCCCCGGCTGCGCCGCTGATCCTGTCGTACCACGTGGCCCTGGACCAAGCCCGCGAGAAAGCCCGTGGCGAAGCCAAGATCGGCACCACCGGCCGCGGTATCGGCCCAGCCTATGAAGACAAGGTTGCACGTCGCGGCCTGCGCGTCGGCGATCTGTTCCACCGCGAGCGTTTCGCTGCCAAGCTCGGTGAGCTGCTGGATTACCACAACTTCCAGCTGGTGAACTACTACAAAGAGCCGGCCATCGACTTCCAGCAGACCCTGGACGAATGCATGGCCTACGCCGAACAGCTCAAGCCGATGATGCTCGACGTCACTGCCGAGCTGCACAACCTGCGCCGCGCCGGCAAGGACATCATGTTCGAAGGCGCCCAGGGTTCGCTGCTGGACATCGACCACGGTACCTACCCGTACGTCACCAGCTCCAACACCACCGCTGGCGGTATTTCCACTGGTTCCGGCGTTGGCCCGATGTACCTCGACTACATTCTGGGTATCACCAAGGCCTACACCACTCGCGTGGGTTCCGGTCCGTTCCCGACCGAACTGTTCGACGAGACCGGCGCTACCCTGGCCAAGCGTGGCCACGAGTTCGGTTCCACCACTGGCCGTGCGCGCCGTTGCGGCTGGTTCGATGCCGTCATCCTGCGTCGTGCCATCGACGTCAACAGCATCTCGGGCATCTGCCTGACCAAGCTGGACGTACTGGACGGCCTGGAAACCATCAACATCTGCGTGGGCTACAAGAACGAGAACGGTGCCGTCATCGACGCGCCTTCCGATGCCGACAGCTACATCGGCCTGGAGCCGGTGTACGAAGAGATGCCAGGCTGGAGCGAGTCGACCCTGGGCGTTAAAACCCTGGAAGAACTGCCAGCCAACGCTCGCGCCTACATCAAGCGCATCGAAGCGCTGATCGGTGCGCCGATCGACATCATCTCCACTGGCCCGGACCGCAACGAGACCATCGTGCTGCGTCATCCGTTCGCCTGATCTGCCTTCCAGGCTGATCTGACGCCGTGGCCCTGAAAGGGGCTGCGGCGTTTTCATTTGTGCTTTCCTGAACCGGCCTCTTCGCGGGCTTGCGCGCTCCCACAGAGCCTCCACAAATTTCAGAATGTGCGGGGTCCCTGTGGGAGCGGGCAAGCCCGCGAAGAGGCCGGTTCAGGAAAACCCATTGCTAAACCTTGGCACTTATCCCTGCTGCCCCCGGCACAACCCTTGCTGTAAGAAGCTTCTGAAGATGCCATCAAAGTAGTGGCGCCAGAATACACGAGGGTTTCACCGTGTCTGCCATTCTCTCACTGTTACGAAGCCGCCTTTTGCGGCCTGTGTTTGTTGCCCTTGGTATCGCTCTTTTGGTGCAGGTGCTGGTGGCCGTTGCGCTTACCCGCAGCACGGTCACGGCCCTGGAGGCCGAACTGGGCGAGCGCCTGGGTAACGACAGTCGCGAACTCGCCGGCGACCTCGA
This sequence comes from Pseudomonas anuradhapurensis, assembly GCF_014269225.2. Classification (NCBI taxonomy): domain Bacteria; kingdom Pseudomonadati; phylum Pseudomonadota; class Gammaproteobacteria; order Pseudomonadales; family Pseudomonadaceae; genus Pseudomonas; species Pseudomonas anuradhapurensis. The sequence continues at coordinate 4,773,184 of NZ_CP077097.1, read as the reverse complement.
GCAAGCCGGGCAAGATGTCCGCTCGGGCCTCGACAGCCTGTCCAGCAGCACCCGCCAGCGCCTGAGCGCCGGCTTGTCGGCGCGCCTGCAAAGCGAACAGCAGCAACTGCGCAGTACCCTGGAAAAGAACCTCAAGGACTCCGCCAACGACATGGCCGAACTGCTGGCCTCGGTCGCCCCGCGTGCGATCTGGGATAACGATGTGCCAGTGCTCTCGGACTTTGCCCGCCGTGCCCAGCGCAACCCCAACGTGTTGTTCGTGGTCTATGACGATGCCCAAGGCCAGCACCTGACCCGCTACCTGAACCGGCAAAACCCGATCAACCAGGCGCTGATGGACAAGGGTCAGGGCGAGCGTGCGCTGGACAAGGTGATCGATGCCGCCCGGCATGACCCGGCGGTGTACTTCGTCGAAGCCTCGATCAGCCCCAATGGCGCGGAAATCGGCAAGGTGGTGATGGGGGTATCCACCGCTGGCATCGACCAGGAACTGAAAGCCCTCGACCAGCGCTTCGCAGCCCTGATCGCCAGCGGCGAGCAGCTGGTTGGCGATAGCCTGGTCGGTGCGGCTGCCGACAGTGGCAAGACCCTGCGTGAGCGCCTGGAAAAGGCGCAGGGCAGTGCTGCTGCCATGCAGGCCAACACCGCCCAGACCGTGCGCGATGCCGCCGCCGAGCTGCGCTGGCGGATCGGCCTGGGCCTGGTGCTGGTGGGGCTGGGCGTTCTGTTGGTGGTGGCCGTGGTGCTTGGCCGTCGGGTGCTGAGCAAGTTGCGCCTGTTGATTGCTGCGCTCGATGACCTGGCGGCCGGCGAAGGCGACCTGACCAAGCGAGTGCCGCTGGACAGCCGTGACGAAATCGGCGACATGGCCTCGGCGGTAAACCGCTTCGTCGACAAGCTGCAACCCATCGTGCGCGAGGCCGGCGAGGTGGCCCAGCGTACCGGGGTCGAGATCGGCGCGATGGCCCAGCGCAATGCGGGCGCCGATGCCGCCGCTGCGTTGCAGCGCGATGAAGTGGCGGCCAGCCTGCGCGACCTGTCGAGCATGGCTGATGAGGCCCAGGCCGAAAGCCATGCGATGCAGGCGGCGCTGCAACAAGTCGTGGATATCCGCCAGGCCACCAATGAAAACAGCCGCACTTCGACCCAGCTGGCCGGCTTGATCGAGAACCTGGCCGAGCAGGTGGAGACCGGCTCGCAGGTGATCGAGCGGCTGGCCAAGCAGAGTGAACAGATTGAAGTGGTGCTGACGGTGATCCACGGTATTGCCGAACAGACCAACCTGTTGGCCCTCAACGCTGCCATCGAGGCTGCCCGGGCGGGCGAGACCGGGCGCGGGTTTGCCGTCGTGGCTGATGAAGTGCGGGCGTTGGCGAGCAAGACGCAAAGCTCCACCGGTGACATACAGGCGCATATCGCCGCCTTGCAGAAAGGTGCGAAGGAAGCCGTGGCGACCATCAGCCAGGCCGGGCTCAAGGCCAGCGAAGGGCTGCTGGTGCTGCGCGACAACGAGCGCCGCCAGCAGTCGGTGCAGGTGGCGGTCGAGCAGGTGCATGCGGCGATCGGCCTGGCGACCCGGGCCGCCGAACAGCAGGCCCATGGCGCACAGGCGGTACGCGGGCGGGTGGAGAACATCCATGCACAGGCCGAGCGCTCGGCCGAGGTGGTGATGCAGACCACGGCCAGCAGCAAGGTACTGGATGACCTGGCCGCGCAACTGCGGGCAAGCCTGGGCCAGTTCAGGGCCTGATGCGATCGCTGTAGGAGCGGCCTTGCGTCGCGATGGGCTGCGCAGCAGCCCCGGCGATTTGTGCGTTGGCGTCGATACCCTGGGCTGCTGCGCAGCCCATCGCGACACAAGGCTGCTCCTACAAGGGGCTGCGTTGCTATGATGGCGGCGACAGATGGCAAAGGGAGTTGTTCATGTCTGCGCAACTGGTCGCCGCCCCGGCGGAACTGGATTTTCTTCATTGCGATGGCACCGTCGTCACTGCGCCAATGACCGCCTTCCAGGCCTACTGCGCCATGACCTCGCACGTCCCGGGCTGGCTGGCCGTGGCCTTCCGCCTGCGCGATGGCATCTCGCGGCGGTTCCATGTTGCCGCCATCCACGGTTTCTCGTCACGCAGGCCCGAGCAGGTGCCAGCAGTGGGCGAGCTTCTGGATTTCTTCACTGTCGAGGCGATCAGTGACCGGCAACTGGTGCTGACTTCGCGCGACATACACCTGGCGGTAATGGTGAGCCTGGACCTGGCTGAAGCAGGGCAGGGGCAGCAACACTTGCGCGTTACCACCTCGGTGCAGTGCTTCAACAGGTTCGGCCGCCTCTACATGCTGCCGGTCGGCAAGGCTCACGGGCCTATCGTGCGGCGCATGCTGCGCAACATCGCCTGAAGGCCGTTTCGCGGGCAAGCCCGCGAAGCAGGTTACGCCTTGTTCAGATACATCCGCGTAGTCAGCAGGTAAACCGGCAACCCTGACACCACGATCAGCAATGCCGCGTAAGGCGCTGCTGCCGCGAACTCGACGTTGGCGGTATGGGCCCACACCTCGGTGGCCAAGGTGGTCATGCCGGTAGGGCTGAGCAGCAATGTCGCGGTCAATTCCTTCATGGCATCCAGAAACACCAGCGCAAAGGCCGCGGCCATGGCCGGGAAGATGATCGGCAAGGTCACCCGGCAGAACGCGGCAAAGCTGTTCGCGCCCAAGGTACGTGCGGCTTCCTCCAGCGTCGGCGAAGCCTTGTTCAGCGCAGTACGCACTGGCGACTGGGCCAGTGGCAGGAACAGCAGCGCGTAGGCGAGCAACAACAAGGCCGTGGTCTGGTACAGCGCGGGCACATAGTGCAGGGCGAAGAATACCAGGGTCAGGGCAATTACCAGGCCGGGCAGGGCGTGCAGCAGGTACGGCAGGCGTTCGGCCCAGATTGCCAGGCGGCCTTTGTAGCGCACCACCAGGAAGCTGATCGGCAGGGCCAGGAGCACGCAGAAGCCGGCACCACCAAGCGACACCGACAGTGAGGTGAACAGCGCCTTGGAGATGGCCGCAACCGGGAAGGCCGCTGATGAGCCCACGCTCAGCCAGTAGCCGAGCATGGCCAGCGGAATGCCGCTGCCCAGCACTGCCAGGGCGACACAGAACAGCTGCGCCAGTACGGCCCAGCCGCGTAGCCGCACCGGCTGCGCGCGGCGTGCCACGCCCTGGCCGATGCGCACGTGGCGGGCCTTGCCGCGCACGCGCAATTCCAGCCACAGCATCACCAGGCACAGCGCCAGCAGTACTGCCGAGAGCATGGCCGCATTGGCATTGCTGAACTCCAGTTCGAACTGCTGGTAGATCGCCGTGGTGAAGGTCTGCAGGCCGAGAATCGACAGCGCGCCGAACTCCACCAGCATGTGCAGGGCAATCAACAGCGCACCGCCGAGCATCGATGGCCACAGCAGCGGCAGGGTGACCTTGACGAATACGCCCCAGCGGCTGCAACCGAGGGTGCGTGCCGACTCCTCCAGCGAGGTATCGAGGTTGCGCAGGGTCGCCGCCACCGGCAGGAACACCAGCGGGTACTTGGACAGGGCCATGACCAGGATCGCCCCGCCCAGGCCTTCGAAGTCCGAGCTCAGCGATACCCAGGTGAAGCTGCTGACGAACGACGGTACGGCGAACGGCAGGCACAGCACCACGCCCCACAGCCTGCGCCCGACCAGGTTGCTGCGCTCCAGCAACCAGGCCAGGGCCAGGCCGACCACCATGCAGGCCAGCGTCACCCCGACCATCAGCATCAGGGTGTTGCGCATCAGCCCCCAGACAAACGGCCGCCACAGCAGGTGCAAGGCTTCGCGCCAGCCGGCTTCCCAGGCTTTGATGGCGACATAGGCCAATGGCAGCAAGCTCATGGCCACCAGGAACAGCACAGGCAGCACCACCCAGGCGGAAGGGCGCTTGCGGCGCGGTACGAAGCGTACCGGTACCGGCTCGGACAGGGCGGCAGTCATCAGAGCAGGCCGACCTCGCGTTCAAGCTCGATGGCTTCCTCGGCATTGCCCAGGTCCGCCGGCGAGATCTTTGGCGGGCGCAGCTCTTCGAACGGCTTCAGGCCACGGTCGGAAACCATGCCCTTGTGCAGCGGGTACTCGGCGGTGGTCTGGGTGATCACCCGCTGGCCTTCTTCGCTGGCCATCCAGTTGAGCAGGGCCTGGGCTTCCTTCGGGTGCTTGCTGGCCTTGACCGCTGCAGCGCCGGAGATGGTTACCAGGTTGCCGGCATCGCCGTCGGCCAGGTAGTACAGCCTGGAGTCGAGCTTGCCGCGCTCGCGTTCCAGTGCATACCAGTAGTAGTTGTTCACCAGTACGGCAGCGACTTCGCCTTTTTCCACGGCCTTCAGGGCGACCATGTTGTTGGTGTAGGTCTTGCCGAAGGCTTTCAGGCCGGTGAGCCATTCTTCGGTGGCTTCGCGCCCGTGCATCTTCAGGATGGCCACGGCCTGTTCCTGGAATGCGCCGCTGGTGGGTACATAGCCGACGCGGCCATCCCATTCAGGGCCGGCAAAATCCATGACGGTGGTTGGCAGGTCTTTCTCGTCGATCTTCTTCGGGTTGTACACGACGACCCGGGTACGTGCAGTGACGCCCATCCAGGTGCCGTTGGCGCCAACGTACTCCTTGGGCAGCATGTTCAGCGTGGCATCGTCGATCTTCGCCAGCAGGCCCAGCTCGCCCAGGTTGTTCAGCGGCGGCGACTCTTCGGTGTAGATGATATCGGCCGGCGAGCGGTCGCCTTCCTCGATGATCTGGCTGGCCAGCTGGTTGCTGCTGCCCTTGCGAATATTGATGTGGATACCGGTCTTGGCCTCGTAGGCCTTGGCGATGGCTTCGCCGATTTCCTTGTGCTGGCCGTTGTACATGGTCAGGGTGACCGGTGCATCTGCCATGGCGGCCGGAGCGCCGATGACCAGGCTCAGCACGGCGGCGGCCAAGGTACGCATCAGCGGTTGCGGGCGGATCGTCATGCGGGTACTTCCTCGCTTACGGCTACATATTTGGAAACAATGGTAAACGAAATCGTTTCTCAAGTGGCCGGATGAGGAGAAATTCATGGTCAGACCATGGTGCAAGAGTCTGAAGGTGTGTTGGCTGTGCTGGCCTCTTCGCGGGTAAACCCGCTCCCACAGCTGCATCACGGGTCTTGAGGGGGTGAAATACCTGTGGGAGCGGCTTTAGCCGCGAAGAGGCCAGCACAGGTTTGCACCTATGACCGAAAAGAGAAGGGATACAAAAATCGCAGGCAAGAAAAAACCCACTAGCAAGCTAGTGGGTTTTTGTATGGTGCCCAGGAGAAGACTCGAACTTCCACGACCGTTAAGTCACTGATACCTGAAACCAGCGCGTCTACCAATTCCGCCACCTGGGCAAAGCTTTGCATCATCTGGAGAAGGCGACTATCGTTCGCTTTCACACAGTAGTAACAGATCCTTGGTCATCTATTACTTGAAAATATTTGGTGCCCAGGAGAAGACTCGAACTTCCACGGCCGTTAAGCCACTGATACCTGAAACCAGCGCGTCTACCAATTCCGCCACCTGGGCACACATTCGAGATTAAAAGATGCTTTACAGCGTCGTTCATCTCTACTACAACTTCGGGGTTGTCCGTCGTTGTGGTGCGCACTATACGGACGGTCCGGGGGGCTGTAAACCCCCTGAGCGAAAAAAATTTCAAAAAATTCAACTTGTTGATTCCGCAGGCCTATTCCTGCCCGCCGGAGATGCCGGTGGGGCTGTCCAAGGCTGACATTTCCGGTTTCAATACGCCTATGCCAGAATTCCTATCTATATACCCCAAGGTGAACCCCTTCTGATGGCCGATTGGCAATCCCTCGATCCCGAGGCCGCTCGCGAAGCGGAAAAATACGACAACCCCATTCCCAGCCGTGAGCTGATCCTGCAGCGCCTTGCCGACCGTGGCGAACCGGCCGCGCGCGAGGAGCTGGCGGCCGAGTTCGGTCTTCACGACGAAGACCAGATCGAAGCCCTGCGCCGTCGCCTGCGCGCCATGGAACGTGACGGCCAGCTTATCTATACCCGGCGCGGCACTTATGCCCCGGTGGACAAGCTGGACCTGATCTGCGGCCGCGTCTCCGGCCATCGTGACGGCTTCGGTTTCCTGATCCCCGATGACGGCAGCGAAGACCTGTTCCTCAGCCCGGCGCAGATGCGCCTGGTGTTCGATGGCGACCGCGGCCTGGCCCGCGTGTCTGGCGTCGATCGCCGTGGCCGCCGCGAAGGCGTGCTGGTCGAGATCATTTCCCGTGCCCACGAAAGCGTGGTCGGCCGTTACTTCGAAGAAGGCGGCATCGGCTACGTGACCCCGGACAACCCGAAGATCCAGCAGGAAGTGCTGGTGACTGCCGGGCGCAATGGTGGCGCGAAGATCGGCCAGTTCGTCGAGATCAAGATCACCCACTGGCCAACCCCCCGCTTCCAGCCGCAAGGCGATGTGGTCGAAGTCATCGGCAACTACATGGCGCCGGGCATGGAAATCGACGTTGCCCTGCGCAGCTACGACATCCCGCACGTCTGGCCCAAGGAAGTGATCAAGGAAGCGCGCAAGTTCCGCTCCGAAGTCGAAGAGAAAGACAAGGAGAAGCGTGTCGACCTGCGCCACCTGCCGTTCGTTACCATCGACGGCGAGGACGCCCGCGACTTCGACGATGCCGTGTATTGCGAACCACTGGGCAAGCTGCGTCTGTTCTCCGGCGGCTGGCGCCTTTATGTGGCCATCGCCGACGTGTCCAGCTACGTGCGCCTGGGCTCGGCCCTGGACGTCGAAGCCCAGCAGCGCGGCAACTCGGTGTACTTCCCCGAGCGCGTGGTGCCGATGCTCCCCGAGGAACTGTCCAACGGCCTGTGCTCGCTGAACCCGCATGTCGATCGCCTGGCCATGGTCTGCGAAATGACTATGAACAAGGCCGGCCAGATGGTCGACTACCAGTTCTATGAAGGTGTCATCCACTCCCAAGCCCGCCTGACCTACAACAAGGTCAGCAGCATGCTCGAGCACTCCCGCACCCGTGAGGGCAAGGCGCTGCGCGAGGAGTACAAGGCAGTCGTGCCGGACCTGAAGAACCTGTACAACCTGTACAAGGTGCTGGTAGCTGCCCGCCACACCCGTGGCGCGATCGACTTCGAGACCCAGGAAACCCGCATCATCTTCGGCGACGAGCGCAAGATCGCGGAAATCCGCCCGACCGTGCGCAACGATGCCCACAAGCTGATCGAGGAATGCATGCTGGCGGCCAACGTGGCCACCGCCGAGTTCCTGCAGAAGCATGGCGTGCCTGCGTTGTACCGTGTGCACGACGGCCCGCCGCCAGAGCGCCTGGAAAAGCTGCGCGCCTTCCTCGGCGAGCTGGGCCTGACCCTGCACAAGGGCAAGGATCCGTCGCCGAAGGATTACCAGGCCTTGCTGGCGAGCATCGCCGGGCGCCCGGACTTCCACCTGATCCAGACCGTGATGCTGCGTTCGTTGAGCCAGGCGGTGTACAGCACCGAAAACAACGGCCACTTCGGCCTGAACTACGAGGCGTACACCCACTTCACCTCGCCGATTCGTCGCTATCCGGACCTGCTGGTGCACCGCGCCATCCGCAGCATCATCCGCTCCAGGGTCGATACCCCGCACGTCAAGCGTGCCGGCGCCATGAGCATTCCCAAGGCGCGTATCTACCCGTATGACGAGAACACCCTCGAGCAACTCGGCGAGCAGTGCTCGATGACCGAGCGCCGGGCCGATGAAGCCACCCGTGACGTGGTCAACTGGCTCAAGTGCGAGTTCATGAAAGACCGCGTGGGCGAGACCTTCCCGGGCGTGATCACCGCAGTGACCGGGTTCGGCCTGTTCGTCGAGCTGACCGATATCTATGTAGAAGGCCTGGTGCACGTCAGTGCGCTGCCGGGTGACTACTACCACTTCGACCCGGTGCACCACCGCCTGTCTGGCGAACGCACCGGGCGCAGCTTCCGCCTGGGCGACACGATCGAGGTCAAGGTCATGCGCGTCGACCTGGACGAGCGCAAGATCGATTTCGAAGTGTCGGAAAGCACCCTTGCCGCGCCGATCGGCCGCAAGCAGCGTGGCGCCGCACCGGCTGCCGGCCAGGCCGAGCAGGCCCCGGTCGAGGCCAAGGCCACGCCGAAGCCGCGCAGCCGCAAGAGCGAGACCGCCGAGGCGTACTTCCCGAAGGACGCCGTGCAGCGTAACGCCGAAGTGCGCAAGAGCCGCGAAATGAAGAAGGCGCTGATGAGCGAGGCGCGCAGCAGCGGCCATGCCGGCAGCAAGTCGGACAAAGGTGGCAAGGCCTCTGGCAAGCCGACCAAGCACCGTAAAGGGCCGTCGAAGTCCGGCGCGCCACGCAAGAGCAAGAACAAGTCATGAGTCAGCTGGAAAAGATCTACGGCGTGCACGCCGTGCAGGCATTGCTGCAGCACCATCCGAAGCGGGTCAAGCAGATCTGGCTGTCGGAAGGGCGCAGCGAGCCGCGCATCCAGGCGTTGCTGGCGCTGGCCGCAGAAAACCGCGTGGCGGTTGGCCAGGCCGAGCGTCGCGAGCTGGATGCCTGGGTCGAAGGCGTGCACCAGGGCGTGGTTGCCGAGGTGAGCCCAAGCCAGGTGTGGGGCGAGTTGATGCTCGAGGAGCTGCTTGAGCGTAGCGAAACGCCACCGCTGATCCTGGTGCTGGACGGCGTCACCGACCCGCATAACCTCGGTGCCTGCCTGCGTACCGCCGATGCGGCCGGTGCCACGGCGGTGATCGTGCCCAAGGACAAGTCTGCAACCCTGACCCCGGTGGTGCGCAAGGTGGCCTGCGGAGCGGCGGAAGTGATCCCGCTGGTGGCCGTGACCAACCTGGCGCGCACCCTGGAGAAGTTGCAGCAGCGTGGCCTGTGGGTGGTCGGTACCGCTGGCGAAGCCGAGCAGGAGATCTACCAGCAGGACCTGACCGGGCCGCTGGTGATGATCATGGGCGCGGAAGGCAAGGGCATGCGCCGGCTGACCCGCGAGCATTGCGATTTCCTGGTGAAGCTGCCGATGGCCGGTAGCGTCAGCAGCCTGAACGTCTCGGTGGCGACCGGGGTCTGCCTGTTCGAGGCCGTGCGCCAGCGGCAGGCCAAGCGCTGATCGATAGCCTGTACCGGCCTCTTCGCGGGCACGCCCGCTCCCACAGGTAATCTGCAATGCCAAAGGCTGCGCTGAACCTGTAGGAGCGGGCGTGCCCGCGAATGGGGCCTTGCACATTGTGAATATGTTTCTGGCTGTTCAAATAATCGCCAATTTCCTTGCTTGTGTGTCCCGCCTTCTCTACAATTGCGCCCCTTGCCGAGCTGGCAGGTGCGCATGTGCCTCTACTCCCTGGCAAGACACACCAGTGTCATTCACTCCTTGTCTGACCAGATCCACTGGCAGACTACTAACCCGTAAGGAGCATTCATGCGTCATTACGAAATCATCTTCCTGGTTCACCCGGACCAGAGCGAGCAAGTCGGCGGCATGGTTGAGCGTTACACCAAGCTGATCGAAGAAGATGGTGGCAAGATCCACCGCCTGGAAGACTGGGGCCGTCGTCAACTGGCCTACGCAATCAACAATGTTCACAAGGCTCACTACGTGATGCTGAACGTTGAGTGCACCGGCAAGGCCCTGGCCGAGCTGGAAGACAACTTCCGCTACAACGATGCCGTTATCCGTAACCTGGTCATCCGTCGCGACGAAGCCGTTACCGGCCAGTCCGAGATGCTGAAGGCTGAAGAAAACCGCAGCGAGCGCCGTGAGCGTCGTGAGCGTCCTGAGCATGCTGAATCCGCCGACGGCGACGACAGCAATGACAGCGACTCCAGCGATAACGCTGACGAGTAATCCACGGACCTTTAGAGGAGCCTATTAAATGGCACGTTTCTTCCGTCGTCGTAAATTCTGCCGCTTCACTGCTGAAGACGTGAAAGAGATCGACTTCAAAGATCTCAACACCCTGAAAGCTTACGTATCCGAAACCGGCAAGATCGTTCCAAGCCGTATCACCGGTACCAAAGCTCGTTATCAGCGTCAGCTGGCTACCGCTATCAAGCGCGCCCGCTTCCTGGCCCTGCTGCCCTACACCGACAGCCACGGCCGCTGAGACCGGGTCGTCGACAAGCAGTAAGGGATTAGCATGCGAGCGTTAGCAAGTTTCATCATGCGCGGTCGTGTGCAGGCCACCCTGGTGGTGGTCATCAGCGCGGTATTGCCGCTGCTGTTCTGGTTGAGTGCCGCTGCCAGCAGCCTTGTGCTGCTGCGGCGTGGGTTCAAGGATGCTACTACGGTCATCGCCGGCGGCCTGCTGGCCGGGCTGGCCGTGTGGGTCATGGGCGATCCGATCACCTTCCTGGTGATCGCGGGTGCCCTGGGCCTGGCTGCGCTGCTGCGCGCCGAGCATCCCTGGAGCCGGGTGTTGGTGGTCAGTGCCGTGTTCGCCGTGGCTTTCAGCCTCGTGCTCGATCTGGCGCTGGCGCAAACCTTCGACGGGCTGGCCAAGGCGTTTGCCGAAGCCATGCCGAAAATCGAAGGGCAACCGGTGCTTTCCGGTGAGCTGATCCGCCCTGTGCTGGTCGCTTCCACAGCAGTGACGGTGCAATTGTTCAGCGTGTTGGCCCTGGTGCTGGCGCGCTACTGGCAGGCAGCGTTGTACAACCCTGGAGGCTTCGGTCGCGAGTTTCGCGCCCTGAAGTTGCCGAAACAGACCATGGCGGTCTTGGTGGCAGTGATGGTGGTGGCCCCGTTCATCGGGCCGCAGTTCATCGTCCTGGCATCGGCCTCGAGCCTGGTACTGGTGCTGGCCGGCATCGCCTTGATGCACGGGCTGGTGGCACAGGGCCGACTGGCCGGTTTCTGGCTGGTGGGGATGTACGTGACGTTGCCGCTGATCATGCAGCTGATTTATCCGTTGCTGGTGGTTTTGGCCATTGTCGACAGCCTGATTGATTTTCGCGGTCGCAAGTCCCCCAAGGGGAATGACTCCGCGAACGGTGAAGGTTAAAAGTTAAGAGGTTTTACCAAATGGAACTGATCCTGCTGGAAAAAGTCGCTAACCTGGGCAACCTGGGCGACAAAGTAAAGGTTAAGGCTGGTTACGGCCGTAACTTCCTGCTGCCATTCGGCAAGGCCACCGTTGCCAACGCCGCCAACCTGGCTGCGTTCGAAGAGCGTCGTGCCGAGCTGGAAAAAGCAGCCGCTGACAAGAAAGCTTCGGCTGAAAGCCGCGCTGCCCAACTGGCCGAGCTGGAAGTGACCATCACTGCCACCGCTGGCGACGAAGGCAAGCTGTTCGGTTCGATCGGCACCCACGACATCGCTGACGCCCTGACCGCCTCCGGCGTTGAAGTGGCCAAGGCTGAAGTTCGTCTGCCGAACGGCACCATCCGTCAGGTTGGCGAATACGACGTAGCCGTGCACCTGCACAGCGACGTTGAAGCCACCGTACGCGTGGTCGTCGTAGCTGCCTAAGCTGCGCTGACTGGCTGGCTCCTCGTGAGCCGGGCGGTTAACATCGGGCACGGTCCTGTTTTTGACAGGCCGTGCCCTTTGTCTTTTTCATCCTCAAGAATTCTTTCGTGGCCATGAACGAGATCACCACCCCCGAACAGCTTGACCTGCAAACCGCAGCCCTGAAGGTGCCGCCGCATTCCATCGAGGCCGAACAGGCCGTGCTCGGTGGCCTGATGCTGGATAACAACGCCTGGGAGCGGGTACTGGACCAGGTGTCGGACGGCGATTTCTACCGGCATGACCACCGCCTGATCTTCCGCGCCGTGCACAAGTTGGCTGATGCCAACCAGCCATTCGACGTGGTCACGCTGCATGAGCAACTGGACAAGGAAGGCCTGTCATCGCAGGTCGGTGGCCTGGCGTACCTGGCCGAACTGGCCAAGAACACCCCATCGGTGGCCAACATCAAGGCCTACGCCGCGATCATTCGCGAGCGTGCCACCCTGCGCCAGCTGATCAGCATCAGTACCGATATCGCCGACAACGCATTCAACCCGCAAGGGCGCAATGCCGAAGAAATTCTCGACGATGCCGAGCGGCAGATCTTCCAGATCGCCGAGGCGCGGCCGAAAACCGGCGGCCCGGTAGGGGTCAACGAGCTGTTGACCATGGCCATCGACCGTATCGACACGCTGTTCAACTCCGACAGCGACATCACCGGTGTTTCCACCGGCTTCACCGACCTGGACGAGAAGACCAGCGGCCTGCAGCCGGCCGACCTGATCATCGTTGCCGGCCGTCCGTCGATGGGCAAGACCACCTTCGCCATGAACCTGGTGGAGAACGCCGTACTGCGTACCGACAAGGCAGTGCTGGTGTTCTCCCTCGAGATGCCAGGTGAGTCGCTGATCATGCGTATGCTGTCGTCGCTGGGCCGTATCGACCAGACCAAGGTGCGTTCCGGTCAACTGGACGACGATGACTGGCCGCGTCTGACATCTGCGGTGAACCTGCTCAACGACCGCAAGCTGTTCATCGACGATACCGCCGGCATCAGCCCCTCGGAAATGCGCGCGCGCACCCGTCGCCTGGCCCGTGAACACGGCGAAATCGCCATGATCATGGTCGACTACCTGCAGCTGATGCAGATCCCTGGTTCGGCCGGTGACAACCGTACCAACGAGATCTCCGAGATCTCCCGCTCGCTCAAGGCCCTGGCCAAGGAGTTCAACTGCCCGGTCATCGCCCTGTCGCAGCTGAACCGTTCCCTGGAACAGCGGCCGAACAAACGCCCGGTGAACTCCGACTTGCGTGAGTCCGGTGCGATCGAGCAGGACGCCGACGTGATCATGTTCGTCTACCGCGACGAGGTGTATCACCCCGAGACCGAGCACAAGGGCGTGGCGGAAATCATCATCGGTAAACAGCGTAACGGCCCCATCGGCTTCGTACGCCTGGCATTCATCGGCAAGTACACCCGCTTCGAAAACCTTGCGCCGGGCATGTACAACTTCGACGACGACGAATAACCGGGCCCGTGCAGGAGCGGCCTTGTGTCGCGATCGGGCGCGAAGCGGCCGTAAAACCTGCGAACCAGGTTATCGCTGGCAATTGCGGTCCCCTGGCTTGCGGCCTTGTGTCGCGCCCGATCGCGACACAGGCCGTTCCAACAGAGCGGCCTTGCTCATCGGTATCCATGAATCCGACAACCATCGTCGGATTTGGTCAAAATTTGTGCTATATTCCGCGCCCGCGATTTTCCTGCACACCAGAACCGGTCACTGACATGCAAGCAGCCAAACCACTCTACGACTATCCCAAGTACTGGGCCGAATGCTTCGGGCCAGCACCTTTCCTGCCGATGAGCAGGGAGGAGATGGATCTGCTCGGCTGGGATTCCTGCGACATCATCATCGTGACCGGCGATGCCTACGTCGACCACCCATCGTTCGGCATGGCCATCATCGGCCGCCTGCTGGAGGCCCAGGGCTTCCGTGTGGGCATCATTGCCCAGCCGAACTGGCAGTCGAAGGACGACTTCATGAAGCTCGGCGAGCCGAACCTGTTCTTCGGCGTGGCTGCGGGCAACATGGACTCGATGATCAACCGCTACACTGCGGACAAGAAGATTCGTTCCGACGACGCCTACACCCCCGGCGGCCTGGCCGGCAAGCGCCCGGACCGCGCCAGCCTGGTCTACAGCCAGCGCTGCAAGGAAGCCTACAAGCACGTGCCGATCGTGCTGGGCGGCATCGAAGCGTCGCTGCGCCGGATCGCCCACTACGACTATTGGCAGGACAAGGTGCGCCATTCGATCCTGATCGACGCCAGCGCCGACATCCTGTTGTTCGGCAACGCCGAGCGTGCAGTGGTTGAGGTAGCTCAGCGCCTGGCCAGCGGCGAGAAGATCGAAAGCATCACCGACGTGCGCGGTACGGCCTTCGTGCGCCGCGACACGCCCGAGGGCTGGTACGAGATCGATTCCACGCGCATCGACCGCCCGGGCCGCGTGGACAAGATCATCAACCCGTACGTGAACACCCAGGACACCCAGGCCTGCGCCATCGAGCAGGCCAAGGGCGAGGTGGAAGACCCGAACGAAGCCAAGGTGGTGCAGATTCTCGACAGCCCGCGCATGACCCGGGACAAATCGGTCATCCGCCTGCCGTCGTTCGAGAAGGTGCGTAACGACCCGGTGCTGTATGCCCACGCCAACCGTGTGCTGCACCTGGAAACCAACCCCGGCAACGCCCGCGCCCTGGTGCAGAAGCACGGTGAGGTGGATGTGTGGTTCAACCCGCCACCCATTCCCATGACCACCGAGGAAATGGACTACGTGTTCGGCATGCCTTACGCCCGCGTGCCGCACCCGGCCTATGGCAAGGAGCGCATCCCGGCCTATGAGATGATCCGTTTCTCGGTAAACATCATGCGCGGCTGCTTCGGTGGCTGCACCTTCTGCTCGATCACCGAGCACGAAGGCCGCATCATCCAGAACCGTTCGCACGAATCGATCCTGCATGAGATCGAGGAGATGCGCGACAAGGTGCCGGGCTTTACCGGCGTGGTCTCCGACCTGGGCGGCCCGACCGCCAACATGTACCGTATCGCCTGCAAGAGCCCTGACATCGAGAAACACTGCCGCAAGCCGTCGTGCGTGTTCCCGGGCATCTGTGAAAACCTCAACACCGACCACAGCTCGCTGATCGAGCTGTACCGCAAGGCGCGTGCCCTGCCGGGGGTGAAGAAGATCCTGATTGCCTCGGGCCTGCGCTACGACCTGGCCGTGGAGTCGCCGGAGTACGTCAAGGAGCTGGTCACCCACCATGTCGGCGGTTACCTGAAGATTGCCCCGGAGCACACCGAGCGTGGCCCGCTGGACAAGATGATGAAGCCGGGCATCGGTACCTACGACCGCTTCAAGCGCATGTTCGAGAAGTTCTCGAAAGAGGCGGGCAAGGAGCAGTACCTGATCCCGTACTTCATCGCCGCGCACCCGGGCACCACCGACGAAGACATGATGAACCTGGCCCTGTGGCTGAAGGGCAACGGCTTCCGCGCCGACCAGGTGCAGGCCTTCTATCCGTCGCCGATGGCCTCGGCCACGGCCATGTACCACTCGGGCAAGAACCCGCTGCGCAAGGTGACCTACAAGAGCGAAGGCGTGGAGATCGTCAAGAGCGAGGAGCAGCGCCGCCTGCACAAGGCGTTCCTGCGCTACCACGACCCGAAGGGCTGGCCGATGCTGCGTGAAGCGCTGCAGCGCATGGGCCGCGCCGACCTGATCGGGCCGGGCAAGCACCAGCTGATTCCGCTGCACCAGCCACAGACCGACAGTTACCAGAGCGCGCGCCGCAAGAACTCGACCCCGGCGGGTAGCCACAAGGTCGGCAAGGAGCAGAAGATCCTTACCCAGCACACCGGCCTGCCGCCACGTGGCAGTGATGGCAGCAAGCCGTGGGACAAGCGCGAGAAGGCCAAGGCCGAAGCGTTTGCGCGTAACCAGCAGGCGGCCAAGGAGCGCAAGGAAGCGGGCAAGGGCGGCAAGGGCAAGAAGAAGCCGCGTCAGCCAGTTCTCCCGCGTTAACTGGCGATTTTGGGGCTGCTTTGCAGCCCATCGCGACACAAGGCCGCTCCTACACCGACCGCGAGCACCCGGAACTGTAGGGTTTGCACGCTCATTGTAGGAGCGGCCTTGTGTCGCGATGGACCGCAAAGCGGTCCCAAAATCACAGGTTCAGTCAGGTTTCCTGTCGACCCACTTCGGCGCCGCCGGCGCGACGAAGTTGTCCATTTCGTCCAGCAGTTCATCAGGCTGCTGCGCCAGCAGCAACATCGCCCGATGCTGTGGGCGCACGAAGCCTTCTGCGACGATATGGTCGAGGAACCCGCCCAGCTTCTCGTAGAAGCCATCCACATCGAGCAGGCCCAGCGGCTTGGCGTGATATCCCAGCTGCCCCCAGGTCCATGTTTCAAACAACTCTTCCAGCGTACCCAGCCCACCCGGCAGGGCAATGAACGCATCGCTCAGCTCGGCCATGCGTGCCTTGCGCGCGTGCATGCCGTCGACCACTTCCAGGCGGCTGAGGCCCTTGTGGCCGATTTCGGCATTCATCAGGCTCTCAGGGATGATCCCGACCACTTCGCCACCGGCCGCCATGGCTGCGTCGGCGACGGCGCCCATCAGGCCAACCGCGCCACCGCCATAGACCAGGGTCAGGCCGCGATGGGCAATCGCCTGGCCCAGCGCGACGGCCGCTTCACGGTAGGCAGGGTTGGCGCCGATGCTGGCGCCGCAGAACACACAAACGGAACGTACGGGCATTGCTCATCTCCAGTCACTCAGGCAGACAGGGTAAGGCCCGTGCGCTACCGTTCCAAGGCAGGTTTCACTCCGGACGGGAGAATTCACAGATCGCACCCGTCGCGCCATGGGCGTAGGCCGCGAGCAGGCTGTTCATCAGGCTACCTAGGGTCATTTCGTATTGCTCCTAAATGAGAGGTTGTCCCATCGTCCAATAAAAGGGCATGATGTGCTCTTGAATTGGTTGTATACAATCGATTGAACAATTCTACTGGCTGACCGCTTGACAGCCCCTTGACCCATATCAGCAAGGGGCTGAACGGTTTCAGGCAGTCTCGCAATTGATAAAACCCTGCCAAGGAGATTCATGATGTTTGCGAAAGCTGTAGCGGTATCCCTGCTGACCCTCGCCAGCGCCTCTGTCTTCGCAGCCGAGTGCTCGGTAACTGTCGACTCGACCGACCAGATGTCCTTCAACACCAAGGAAATCGTCATCGACAAGAGCTGCAAGCAATTCACTGTGAACCTGGAGCATTCGGGCAACCTGCCGAAGAACGTCATGGGCCACAACATTGTCATCAGCAAGGCAGCTGATATGCAGCCGATCGCTACCGAAGGCCTGAGTGCTGGTATCGATAAGGCCTATCTGAAAGAGGGTGACGAGCGTGTCATCGCTCACACCAAGATCATTGGCGCGGGCGAAAAAGATTCTGTGACCTTTGATGTGTCCAAGTTGGCAGCTGGCACAGACTACGGCTTCTTCTGCTCGTTCCCAGGCCACATCTCGATGATGAAAGGCACGGTCGTCGTCAAGTAATCAAAGCTGTGTAGGCAGTTCGGGCCTATTCGCGGGCTCGCCCGCTCCCACAGGTACACCATAATGCTCAGCAACTGGTGTACCTGTGGGAGCGGGCGAGCCCGCGAAGCTTTTAAGGGGCGAACGGCATTTCGCGCTTGTGCTGGGTCTTGCGGTAGGTGGCGACGATGATGTCGAACGCTTCCTGGTCAACCGGTAGCCCATGCAGGAAGGCATCGATCTGCTGGTAGGTCACGCCATGGGACGCTTCATCCGGCTTGCCCGGCTCGAGGTCTTCCAGGTCTGCGGTCGGCACCTTCTCCACCAGTGATTCTGGCGCACCAAAGCTGCGCGCAATCGCCCGCACCTGGTTTTTCACCAGCCCGCTCAGCGGTGCCAGGTCACATGCCCCATCGCCGAACTTGGTAAAGAAGCCCATTACCGCTTCGGCAGCGTGGTCGGTGCCGATCACCAGCCCCCCGCGCGCACCGGCCAGGGTGTACTGGGCAATCATGCGGGTGCGAGCCTTGACGTTACCGACGACAAAATCCACCAAGGTCGGCGAACCGTTCTTCAGTTCCTCTACTTCGCCAGCCAGGGCTTTTACCGCCGGGGCGATATCAATGGTGTGTACTTCATCGGCCTTGATCACCTCCAGGCAGGCCTGGGCGTCGTGTTCATCATGCTGGACATGGTAAGGCAGGCGCACCGCGATGAAGGTATAGGCCTTGTCACCGGTCTCGGCACGCAGCTCGTTGATGGCACGTTGGGCGAGCAGGGCCGCGGTCAGCGAGTCGACGCCGCCGCTGATGCCCAGCACCAGGGTCTTGAGCCGGGCGTTGGCCAGGCAATCCTTGATGAACGCCACGCGCCGGGCCACTTCGGCCTCGAGCGCGGCGGCGTCGGCGAACGGCGGCTGTACCTTCAGCGCCTGGGCAATCTCTTGCTGAACCGCTTGCATGGGTTACTCCTTGCTGGGGACTTTGAATACGTGGCGCATATAGGCGACGAAGTTCTCGTCGCGGCATTGGGTCTTGGCGGCTTCGTCGGAAATCTTCGCCACCGGCGCGCCATTGCAGTCGGTCATTTTAAGCACGATGTTCATCGGTGCCACGCCTGGGATGTCACAGGTGAGGTTGGTGCCGATGCCAAAGCTCACGTTGATGCGACCACGCAGGGCGCGGAAGATTTCCAGTGAGCGGGTCAGGTTGAGACCATCGGAAAACACCAGGGTCTTGGTCATCGGGTCGATACCCAGTTTCTGGTAGTGGGCGATGGCCTTTTCTGCCCAGGCCACCGGTTCGCCGGAGTCATGCCGCAAGCCGTCGAACAGCTTGGCGAAGTACAGGTCGAAATCGCCGAGGAAGGCATCCATGGTGATGCAGTCGGTCAGGGCGATGCCGAGCAGGCCGCGGTACTCGCGCACCCAGCAGTCCAGCGCGGCGATCTGGCTGTCGATCAGCCGCGGGCCGAGTTGCTGGTGGGCCATGATCCATTCGTGGGCCATGGTGCCCAACGGCTTGACATCCAGTTTCCATGCCAGGTCGACGTTGCTGGTGCCGACGAAACGGGCCGGGAAGTCGTCGCGCAGCACGCGGACCACTTCTTCCTGCACGCGGCTGGAAAAGCGTCGACGGGTGCCGAAGTCGGCCACCTGCAGTTCGGCCAGTTCATCGGCGCTGGCATGTGCGCGTAGCCAGTCGAACTTGCGGTACAGCTGGTCGCGCGCTTCGGCCAGGCGCATGCGGGGGTGCAGGTGGCGGTTGCGCACTTCGCTGATGATCGCCAGCAGCGGCACTTCGAACAGGATCACATGCAGCCACGGGCCTTTCAGGCGCAGGAACAGCTGGTTGTCTTCTATCCCCAGGCGCACGTAACGCAGGTTGAAGCGGAACAGGCGCAGAAAGCGCAGGAAGTCGGGCTTGAGGAAGCTGATGCGTTCGAGGAAGGCCAGCTGGCCGTCGTCGAGGGTAAGGTCGCTGAGCTTTTCCAGCTGGTTGCGGATCTCGCCGAGATAGGGGCGCAGGTCCTCGCCGTTGCGGCAGCGGAATTCCCATTCGACGTCGGCGTCCGGGTAGTTGTGCAACACGCCCTGCATCATCGTGAGTTTGTAGAAGTCAGTGTCGAGCAGGTTGTGCACGATGCGCTCGGCGAATGCGCTCTCGCTCATCAAAGGGGCTCCGGAAGCGGCGAATGGCGGACATTGTGCCAGCCTTTTGCGCCTCGTGTGGCTGTTCCGGCCTCTTCGCGGGCTTGCCCGCTCCCACAGGAACACCTCCGAGCTCAGGAACGGTGCAGTACCTGTGGGAGCGGGCGAGCCCGCGAAGAGGCCGGAACAGCCAAAACAGCGTGTTTTTCGGTGCGCGCGCAGGCCTTGTAACGGTGCCGCCTGTAGCAGTCGCGCACCAGCAGTGTGCAGTTCGGTGACGTCCGCTGTTACAGGCCGGTTGCACGTAAACACTTGCCGGGGTTGCAATGATGGCACTCGACGGTTGCTCCTTGTCTGTACGTGTGGTGGCGCCCGCCGCGCGGCAGACGGTTGCACGCTCAATAAAGAAAAGGCCGTCGGTCGCCTGCAGACGCCCTCTACGGTGTGTTTTTCCGGAAGACAAAACCGATGGCACGGCCCTTGCTCGGAGCACAGGGCTGAGAAGTTGTAGTGCCAACCAAAAAAACTCTAGGAGCACCACCTCATGTCGCAGACGTTTTACAAGAAAGGTTTCCTGGCTCTGGCCGTAGCTACGGCACTGGGTGTTTCTTCGTATGTTCAGGCCGACGTCAAGATCGGTGTAGCGGGCCCGATGACCGGGGCAAACGCAGCGTTTGGCGAGCAGTACATGAAAGGTGCGCAGGCAGCGGCCGACAAGATCAACGCCGCCGGTGGCGTGAATGGCGAGAAAATCGTCCTGGTCAAGGGCGATGACGCCTGCGAACCGAAGCAGGCCGTGGCCGTGGCCAACCGCCTGGTCGACCAGGACAAGGTGATCGGCGTGGTCGGCCACTTCTGTTCCTCCAATACCATCCCGGCTTCCGAGGTATATGACGAGGCTGGCGTGATCGCCATCACCCCGGGCTCGACCAACCCGCAGGTGACCGAGCGCGGCCTTTCCGCCATGTTCCGCATGTGCGGGCGTGACGACCAGCAGGGCATCGTCGCTGGCGACTACATCGTCGACGTGCTCAAGGGCAAGAAGGTCGCGGTGCTGCACGACAAGGACACCTACGGCCAAGGCCTGGCTGACGCGACCAAGGCGCAGCTGGAGAAACGCGGCGTCAAGCCGGTGCTGTACGAAGGCCTGACCCGTGGCGAGAAAGACTTCAGTGCCGTGGTCACCAAGATCCGCTCCACCGGTGCCGACGTGGTGTACTTCGGTGGCCTGCACCCGGAAGCCGGCCCGCTGGTGCGCCAGCTGCGCGAGCAGGGCCTGAAGGACGTCAAGTTCATGTCCGATGATGGCATCGTCACCGACGAACTGGTGTCCACCGCAGGCGGCGCGCAGTACGTCGACGGCGTGTACATGACCTTCGGTGCCGACCCGCGCCTGCTGCCGGACAGCAAGGCGGTGGTGGAGGAGTTCCGCAAGAATGGCACCGAGCCGGAAGGCTACACCCTGTACGCCTACGCTTCGCTGCAGGCCCTGGCCGCTGCCTTCAACGGCGCCAAGTCGAACAAGGGCGAAGACGCTGCCAAGTGGCTCAAGGCCAACCCGGTGCAGACCGTCATGGGCGAGAAGAAGTGGGACAGCAAGGGTGACCTGACCGTGTCCGACTACGTGGTCTACCAGTGGGATGCCCAAGGCAAGTACCACCAGCTGGAAAAACAAAAATAACAACGGCCCACGGCCCGGGTTCACGCCCGGGCCCAAGCCCCGCGGTACCTGTCTTTATCCGTAGATCTGCACAGTACTGCGCTGCGAGGGCCGCCTAGTCCCAAGGCCCGCCGTGGTCGGCGCTCGTGCAATCTCAATCAGGTGAGATTGCGTTATGGATGGTATTTTCCTGCAGCAACTGGTCAACGGCCTGACTCTCGGGTCGGTCTATGGCCTGATCGCCATCGGCTACACAATGGTCTATGGCATCATCGGCATGATCAACTTCGCGCACGGCGAGGTGTACATGATTTCCGCGTACCTCGCGGCAATCAGCCTGGCATTGCTGGCTTACTTCGGTATCGAGTCGTTCCCCCTGCTGATGCTGGGCACCCTGTTGTTCACCATCGTCGTCACCGGTGTGTACGGCTTCACCATCGAACGCATCGCCTACAAACCCCTGCGCAACTCCACCCGCCTGGCACCGCTGATCAGTGCCATCGGCATTTCGCTGATCCTGCAGAACTACGCGCAGATCAGCCAGGGCGCCCGCCAGCAAGGCGTGCCAACCCTGCTCGAAGGCGCCTGGCGCGTCGAAGTGGGCACCGGCTTCGTGCAACTGACCTACACCAAGATCTTCATCCTGGTGGCCGCATTCGTGGGCATGGGCCTGCTCACCTACGTGATCAAGTACACCAAGCTTGGCCGCATGTGCCGGGCTACCCAGCAAGACCGCAAGATGGCCTCGATCCTCGGCATCAACACCGACCGGGTGATCTCCTACGTGTTCGTCATCGGTGCGGTGATGGCCGCCCTGGCTGGCGTGCTGATCACCATGAACTACGGCACCTTCGACTTCTACGCCGGCTTCATCATCGGCATCAAGGCGTTCACCGCCGCGGTGCTCGGCGGTATCGGCTCGCTGCCTGGCGCCATGCTCGGCGGGATCATCCTGGGTATTTCCGAGTCGCTGTTCTCTGGCCTGATCAACTCCGACTACAAGGACGTGTTCAGCTTCTCGCTGCTGGTGATGATCCTTATCTTCCGCCCGCAAGGCCTGCTGGGTCGCCCGCTCGTGGCTAAGGTGTGAACATGTCCATTGCCAAAACTGCCGCTGTTCCCGAAACCAAGGGTTTCGACCTTAAACGCAGCCTGCTGGAGACCATCGTCGCCGGCTTGCTGGCACTCATCGTGTTTGGCCCGGTCGTCGGCGTGGTCCTCGATGGCTACAGCTTCAATGCCGAGCCGCGTCGCGTGGCCTGGCTGGTCGGTGGGGTGATGCTGGGGCGCTTCCTGCTCAGCCTGTACCTGCAGACCGCCGCCGGCACCCGCATGCTGCAGGGCTTCGAAAGCGGTGGCTCGGGCGTGCATGTGCGCGCGCCGGACTACGTGTCGCGGCTGCGCTACATCATCCCGGCGCTGGTGGTGATTGCCATCGTCTTCCCGATCTTCGCCAACAAGTACCTGTTGACCGTGGTCATCCTTGGCCTGATCTACGTACTGCTCGGCCTCGGCCTGAACATCGTGGTCGGCCTGGCCGGCCTGCTCGACCTCGGCTACGTGGCGTTCTATGCCATCGGCGCCTACGGCCTGGCGCTGGGCTACCAGTACCTCGGCCTGGGCTTCTGGAGCGTGCTGCCACTGGCGGCCATCGCAGCGGCGCTGGCGGGCTGTGTCCTCGGCTTCCCGGTGCTGCGGATGCACGGTGACTACCTGGCGATCGTGACCCTGGGCTTCGGTGAGATCATCCGCCTGGTACTGAACAACTGGCTGTCGTTCACCGGTGGCCCGAACGGCATGCCGGCGCCGTCGCCAACCTTCTTCGGCCTGGAATTCGGCCGCCGGGCCAAGGACGGTGGGGTACCGATCCACGAGTTCTTCGGCTTCGAATACAACGCCAACCTCAAGTTCGTGTTCATCTACGCGGTGCTGTTCATGGTCGTGCTGGCGGTGCTGTACATCAAGCACCGCCTGACCCGCATGCCGGTCGGCCGGGCCTGGGAAGCGCTGCGCGAGGACGAGATCGCCTGCCGCTCGATGGGCCTGAACCATGTGTTGGTGAAACTCTCGGCGTTTACCCTGGGCGCCTCCACTGCTGGCCTTGCGGGGGTGTTCTTCGCAACCTACCAGGGCTTCGTCAACCCGTCCTCGTTCACCTTCTTCGAGTCGGCACTGATTCTTGCCATCGTCGTGCTCGGCGGCATGGGCTCGACCGTGGGCGTGGTGATCGCGGCCTTCGTCCTGACCGTGGCGCCAGAGCTGCTGCGCAGCTTCTCGGAATACCGGGTGCTGCTGTTCGGTGTGCTCATGGTGCTGATGATGATCTGGCGACCGCGTGGGCTGATCCGCATCAGCCGTACCGGTGTGACCCCGCGTAAAGGAGTGGCGCCATGAGCGACGATATCATTCTCTCGGTCGACAACCTGATGATGCAGTTCGGTGGCATCAAGGCGCTCAGCGATGTCAGCCTGAAGGTCAAGCGCAACCAGATCTTCGCCCTGATCGGCCCCAACGGCGCCGGCAAGACCACGGTGTTCAACTGCCTCACCGGCTTCTACAAGGCCAGTGGTGGGCGCATCGAGCTGAACGTGCGCGGTAGCCACACCAATGTCATCCAGCTGCTCGGCGAGCGCTTCCAGGCTGCGGACTTCGTCTCGCCGGCGCGCTTTGCCAACCGCCTGTACTACAAGATGTTCGGCGGTACCCACTTGGTCAACCGCGCCGGCCTGGCACGGACCTTCCAGAACATTCGCCTGTTCAAGGAAATGTCGGTGGTGGAAAACCTGCTGGTGGCCCAGCACATGTGGGTAAACCGCAACCTACTGGCCGGGGTGCTCAACACCAAGGCCTACCGCAAGGCTGAAAGCGATGCCCTGGACCATGCGTTCTACTGGCTGGAAGTGGTCGACCTGGTCGATTGCGCCAACCGCCTGGCCGGTGAATTGTCGTACGGCCAGCAGCGCCGCCTGGAAATCGCCCGGGCCATGTGCACGCGGCCGAAGATCATCTGCCTGGACGAACCGGCGGCTGGCCTGAACCCGCAGGAAACCGAGGCCCTCAGCCGCATGATCCGCGTGCTGCGCGACGAGCACGACATCACCGTGGTGCTGATCGAGCACGACATGGGCATGGTCATGAGCATCTCCGACCATATCGTGGTGCTCGACCACGGCAACGTGATTGCCGAAGGCGCGCCGCAGGATATCCGCCACAACCCGACGGTGATCGCCGCCTACCTGGGTGCCGATGAAGAGGAACTGGTATGACTGCACCCATTCTCGAACTGAAGGACCTGGACGTGTTCTACGGGCCGATCCAGGCGCTGAAAAAGGTGTCGATGCACATCAACGAGGGCGAGACGGTCAGCCTGATCGGCGCCAACGGTGCCGGCAAGTCGACCTTGCTGATGTCGATTTTCGGCCAGCCGCGGGCAGCGTCGGGGCATATCGTCTATCGCGGCACCGACATTACCCGCAAATCGTCGCACTACATCGCTTCCAACGGCATCGCCCAGTCGCCGGAAGGGCGCCGGGTGTTCCCCGACATGACCGTCGAGGAAAACCTGATGATGGGCACCATCCCCATCGGCGACAAGCATGCCGACGAAGACATGCAGCGCATGTACGAGCTGTTCCCGCGGCTGAAGGAGCGGCGCAACCAGCGGGCCATGACCATGTCCGGTGGCGAGCAGCAGATGCTGGCGATTGCCCGGGCGCTGATGAGCCGTCCGAAGTTGTTGCTGCTGGACGAGCCATCGCTGGGGCTGGCGCCGATCGTGGTCAAGCAGATCTTCTCGACCCTGCGCGAACTGGCCAAGACCGGGATGACCATCTTCCTGGTCGAGCAGAACGCCAACCATGCACTGAAGCTGTCGGACCGGGCCTATGTGATGGTCAACGGGCAGATTCGCATGACCGGCACCGGGCAGGAGCTGCTGGTCAACGAGGAAGTGCGCAACGCTTATCTGGGCGGTCATTGAGTGGTATCCGGGGCTGCAAACGCAGCCCCGTCCGCTATGTGGACAACCTGTTTCACATCCTTCCGGAATTACTCCACAAGCGCGTCGCAAGCCATTGTTTGCACAGGCTGATGTTTTCCACGGTTAATGTGGAGCCGCCTGTGGAAAACATGGTGGCACCTGGCGCGAGCCCTTGAACAGCAAGGGTTGCAGCTGCATGGTTATTTTTTGATCAGAAGCCTTCTGTGGGTGATTTTCACTGCTCTGGCGAGCCCTGCAGCCTCGCCCAACGCAGCGAACACCCTGTGGATAACTCTGTGAAAAACCCTTGGACAGACCGCTACACGCGGCATGCTTGAAAGCCTTGCGCCATCACCTTGAAGATATCCACCAACCCCGCCACGCTGAAAGGGTTCCGCCCAGCAGACAAGTTGCCCCCAATCCATGGGGAAAGTCTTGTGGATAACATGCGCATAGCTGGCGCCGCGCCCTCTGCAGCAAGGGTTTGCCGGTTATGAACAAAAAATGACCAGCGGCCTCGACGGCTTGCTGCCAGCGTCCGGCGCGGGCATGCTGCAAAGCTGCCGATGACAACCTACCGTGAGGAACAGAGCATGACGTCCACCGTATTCATCACTGGCGCGACTTCCGGTTTCGGCGAGGCGACTGCTCGCCGCTTTGCCGAGGCCGGCTGGAAACTGGTCCTCACGGGTCGTCGCAAGGAGCGCCTGGACGCCCTGTGCGCCGAGCTGTCAGCCAAGACCGAAGTGCATGGGCTGGTGCTCGACGTGCGCGATCGCAAGGCCATGGAGCAAGCCATCGCCAACCTGCCGGCAGGCTTCGACAAGTTGCGAGGGCTGGTCAACAATGCCGGCCTCGCGCTGGGCGTGGATGCGGCGCAGAACTGCAGCCTGGACGACTGGGAAACCATGGTCGATACCAACATCAAGGGGCTGATCTACACCACCCGCCTGCTGCTGCCACGCCTGATCGCCCATGGCCGCGGCGCCTCGATCCTCAACGTGGGCTCGGTGGCAGGCAACTACCCGTACCCGGGCAGCAACGTGTATGGCGGTACCAAGGCGTTCGTCGGCCAGTTCTCGCTGAGCCTGCGCTGCGACCTGCGCGGCACCGGGGTGCGCGTGAGCAACATCGAGCCGGGCCTGTGCGAGAGTGAATTCTCGCTGGTGCGCTTCGGCGGCGACCAGGCCAAGTACGATGCGACCTACGCCGGTGCCGAGCCAATCCAGCCGCAGGACATCGCCGAGACCATTTTCTGGATCCTCAACCAGCCGGCGCACATCAACATCAACAGCCTGGAGCTGATGCCGGTTAGCCAGGACTGGGCAGGGTTCTCGATCGACCGGTCAGCCAACGGTTGAGTATCCACCTGGTCGGCTAGTGCGCCCTTTGTAGGAGCGGCCTTGTGTCGCGAAAGGGCTGCGAAGCAGCCCCGGCAATTTGTGCATATACGCTGAAACCCCGGGGCTGCTCTGCAGCCCTTTCGCGACACAAGGCCGCTCCTACACGGGCAATGCGCATCTACGGGCCGCTGCAGCGTCAGCCCAGGCGTTGCAAGCCTTCCAGGCACGTCGCCAGGTGGTAGGGGGTGGTCGAAGGCATATCATGCCGGCTGACCGCTCCCTCGCCGTCCCGGCACTCATACCAGCCCGCTTGCCGCAGGAACCGCGCTTCCAGCGCCTGCAACTGCCCCGCCAGCTTCGCCTCGCCACCGACGCGCAACACCAACGCCCGCAGGTATTCGGCCTGCGCCCAGATCCGCTGGGTGGCATCCAGTACCTGGCCATCCACAGCCAGCATCGCCAACACTGCCCCATCCTTCACCCCGTACTGCTCGGCAAAGCCGAACGCCCGGTCGATGGAGGCATGCAGCGGCGTGTCACGCAGCAGCGGCGAGGTGTGCAGCAGGTAGAACCACTCGAACTGATGCCCTGGTTCGAACCAGTTATCCACAGCGTCGCGGGGTTTTTCCAGCATCAGGCCATGGGCCGGTTCGATGAAGTGCGCCTGCAGGGCATCGCACAGCTGCAGCAGCGACTGCCGGGTATGTTCGTCTTCACGTACTGCCAGCACTTGCAGGAAAGCTTCGGCCAGATGCATCTGTGGGTTCTGCAGCGGGCCGCTGCCCAGGTCGGCCCAGTCTTCACCCAGGCTGGCTTCGTACAGGCCGTCGCCACGGGCGAACTGCTGGTCGATGATGCCCAGAGCGGCATTCAAGGTGGACTCCACCAGGCTTTCGCGCACCTTGCCCCAGTAGTGCGCGCAGGCGAACACGATGAAGGCATGGGTATACAGGTCCTTGCGCCGGTCCAGCGGCTTGCCTTGGGCGTCGATACTGTAGAACCAGCCACCATGTTCGGCGTCGTGGAAGTGCTTTTGCAACGAGCGGAACAGGGCGGCCGCGCGTTCGGCGGCACCGGGCTGCCCGATGCGGCTGCTGAACAGGTACAGCTGGCGCGCGCAGGCCATGGCCCGGTAGCGCTGCACCGGCAAGGGCCGCTGCTCGGCGTCCAGGGCTTCGTAGGGCAGGGCCATGTCGGCGTTCCAGCCCGGGCCTTGCCACAACGGCACGATGCGTTCGGCGAAATGCTGGTTGAAGCGGGCCAGTTCGGGCAGGGTGTGGCGGGGGTTGGACATTTAGGCGCTCGTCGCTGTCGGGCAGGGCGCCATGGTAGCAGAACTGGGGTTTTCGGTAGCCTGTGCCGGCAAAGAGGCCAGTACCGGCAACCATCAGCCCGGGTTGCCCAACCCCTGCCAATGTCGCGCGCCGACGAAGATGAAGCGCAACTGCTGGGTGATCTTTTCCTGCGGCGTCAGCGCCTGTGGATAACCCGGCTCCGGGCTGTCGATCAGTTCCGGCAGGGTGGCGAACACGGTCTTCACCACCAGGTCGGCCATTACCGCCAGCGCCGCGCTGTCCAGGTGCTGCCAGCGTTTCATGCGTGCGAGGTCGGTGGCCAGGTCGTCGCTGATGTTCTGGCGCAGGCGGGCAATGGCCTGGCGGACTGCCTGTGAACCGCCGTACTGCTCGCGGGCCAGGAACAGGAACTGTGCGCGGTGGGCGGCGACCACGTCGAGGAAGATGCGCACCGAGGCATCGGTAATGCCGCCCAGTTCGAATTCGTTGTGGCGTACCAGGCGGATGGTTTGGCGGAACGTGGCATCGACCTCGGCCACCAGGGCCAGGCCCAGGGCGTCCATGTCGGAGAAATGCCGGTAGAAGCCGGTGGGTACGATGCCGGCGGTCTTCGCCACTTCGCGCAGGCTGATACTGCCGAAACCACGGCCACTCTCCATGAGCTGGCAGGCGGCATCAAGCAGGGCCTGGCGGGTCTGTAGCTTCTGTTCGGCGCGCGGCAGCATGGTGCGAGCTTCTGTGACGGTGAGGCTGGGCACTCTAGTGAAAAAAACAAAGCCCGGTCAATGGACCGGGCCTGGAGGGGAGGCGGTGTTGCGACAGAGATTGTTCTTTTCGGTCATGGGGTCAGCTCACACGGCTGATTTCGACCAGGCGATCAGAACCACCTTCGGCGACACGGCCAGCGCGTTCGATCAGGCGATCGGAGCCACCTTCGGCAACGCGGCCAGTGCGTTCGATCAGGCGATCGGAGCCACCTTCGGCAACACGGCCAGTGCGTTCGATCAGGCGATCGGAGCCACCTTCGGCAACACGGCCAGTGCGTTCGATCAGGCGATCAGAACCACCTTCGGCAACACGGCCAGTGCGTTCGATCAGGCGATCGGAGCCACCTTCGGCAATGCGGCCAGTACGTTCGATCAGGCGATCGGAGCCACCTTCGGCAACGCGGCCAGTACGTTCGATCAGGCGATCGGAGCCACCTTCGGCAACGCGGCCAGTACGTTCGATCAGGCGATCAGAACCACCTTCGGCAACAGTCTTCAGCGGCTGGGCGATTTCGGCAGCGCTGGAGCGCGATTCGGCGGTCAGGTGTTGCTCGTCGGCTGGCAAGGCAAAAGCGTTGGCAGCCAGAATGGACAGGGTCAGGGTCAGCAGGTGGCGTTTCATGACTTCGGTGCTCCTCTCGGGGGCTGGAAAGTGGGTACGGAGTCAATGCTACGCCGGGTAACGCCAGAGAGAAGTTCATACGGGTAATGGTAACAATCGACCATATTGATAGAGACCTCGAACGGCTCTAGCACAGCCTTTATGGCTTGAGTAATGGCTTTTTGATATTGCTGTGAGCCGGTTACACATCCAGCCTGACGCGATGAATTGCTGAACAAATGGCCAGGAAAAACTTCGCTATCATGGGCCAACCATAAAACCCCGCGGGTTTTCGTCAGTCCCAGATAGTGAATGCCCCGCTACGCCTGTTTCTGTGCCATACCGCAAGGAGAATCACGCAATGACGCGTCCCGCCAGAATCCTCGTCTGGACCTTCACCAGCCTGCTGACCTTGTTGGCGATCCTGGTGGTGATCATCGCCACCTTCGACTGGAACCGCGTCAAACCCCTGCTCAACGACAAAGTCTCAGAAGCCCTGCAGCGGCCCTTCGCGATCAATGGCAACCTTGCCGTCGAGTGGCGCACCGAAGCGCAAGAGGGCGGCTGGCGTGCCTGGGTACCCTGGCCGCATTTCATTGCCGAGGACCTGAGCCTGGGCAACCCGGCGTGGCTCAACGAGCAGAAGATGGTCGGCCTGGAACGTGTGGCGTTCCGCCTGGCGCCGTTACCGTTGCTGTTCCGGCAGATCAGCATCCCGCGCATCGACCTGACCAAACCCACTGCCAGCCTGACCCGTCTGGCCGATGGCCGCGCCAACTGGACCTTCGATTTCGGCCCCAAGGATGACAACGCCGAACCTTCGAAATGGCAGTTGGACATCGGCGCCATCGGCTTTGACCAGGGCAATGTCAGTTTCGATGACCAAACCCTGAAAACCAGCATGAAGGTGCAGATCGACCCGCTGGGCAAGCCAATACCGTTCAGTGACATCGTCGGCAAGGCCAGGGCCGAGAAGGCCGGTGCAGCGCAGGATTACGCCTTCGGCCTGAAGGTGCAGGGCCGCTACAAAGGCCAGCCGGTGGCCGGCTCCGGCAAGATAGGCGGCCTGCTGGCCCTGCAGGACGCCAGCCAACCGTTCCCGCTGCAGGCCGATGTGCGTATCGCCGACACCCATGTGGTGCTCGCCGGTACCCTGACCGACCCGCGCAACCTGGGCGCCCTCGACCTGCGCCTGCGCCTGTCCGGGGCCAGCCTGGGCAACCTCTACCCGCTGACCGGTGTGACCCTGCCGGACACCCCGGCCTATTCCACCGATGGCCACCTCAGCGCCAACCTGCACGCGGCGCAAGGGGCGAGCTTCGATTACCAGGGCTTCAACGGCCAGATCGGTGACAGCGACATCCATGGTGACCTGGTCTTCGTTGCCAGCCAGCCACGGCCCAGGCTGTCGGGCAACCTGGTATCCAATCAATTGCTGTTCAAGGACCTGGCGCCACTGATCGGTGCCGACTCCAATGCCGAACAGAAAACCCGTGGTGGCGCCAGCAAGCAGCCGCAAGGCAAGGTTCTGCCAGTGGAGGAGTTCCGCACCGAGCGCTGGCGTGCCATGGATGCCGACGTCACCTTTGCCGGCAAGCGCATCGTGCACAGCGCGCAATTGCCCTTCAATGACCTGTCGGCCCACGTGATCCTGGAAGATGGCCTGCTGCGCCTGGAACCCCTGCGTTTTGGCGTGGCCGGTGGCAACCTGGCCTCGCAGATCCGCCTGGATGGCCGCAACGTGCCGCTGCAGGGGCGTGCCCGGTTGACCGCGCGGGGCTTCAAGCTCAAGCAACTGTTCCCTGGTTTTGCGCCAATGCAGACCAGCTTTGGCGAGTTGAATGGCGATGCCGACATCACAGGCCGGGGTAACTCGGTAGCTGCGCTGCTGGGTACGGCCAATGGCGACCTGCGCATGCTGGTCAACGATGGCGCTATCAGCCGGAGCCTGATGGAGATTGCCGGGTTGAACGTGGGCAACTACGTGGTCGGCAAGCTGTTCGGCGATGAAGACGTGAAGATCAATTGCGCAGCAGCCGATGTCGGCATCAAGGATGGGTTGGCGACCACGCGCCTGTTCATCTTCGATACCGAGAACGCGATCATCTACATCAACGGCACGGCCAATTTCGCCAGCGAGCAGCTGGACCTGAAAATCACCCCGGAATCGAAAGGGCTGCGGCTGTTCTCGCTGCGCTCGCCGCTATACGTGCGCGGGCCGTTCGCCAAGCCCAGTGCCGGGGTGCAGGCGGTGCCGCTGGCATTGCGCGGGGCGGGGATGGTGGCGCTGGGCGTGGTGGCCGGGCCGGCGGCGGGCTTGCTGGCGTTGGTTGCCCCCAGCAGCGGGGATGACCCGAACCAATGCACGCCGCTGTTGCAGCAGATGAAGGCGGGCAAGGCGCCAGCTGCGGTGAAAGGCAAGCAATGAGGGGGCCGCGTTGCGGCCCATCGCCGGCGAGCCAGTTCCCACAGGTACCGCGCCGGCTTCGACTTGACGCGACACCTGTAGCAGCGGCTTCAGCCGCGAGCACCGGCACAGCCGGTGCCATCCACCGCGCCGCCTGCTTCGCGGATAAATCTGCTCCTACAGTTGACGCGGTACCGGTAGGAGGGCGCTGGGCTGCCGAGCAGCCCCTGGCAATTACAGCCCTTGCAGCAGATCGGACATATCGTCCGCGTGTTCTTCTTCCTGGGCCAGGATGTCCTCGAAGATCCGCCGCGTGGTCGGGTCCTTGTCACCGATGTACTGGATGATCTCGCGGTAGCTGTCGATGGCGATGCGCTCTGCCACCAGGTCCTCCAACACCATCTCCTTCAGCGTGGTACCCGCCACGTACTGGGCGTGCGAGTTCTTGCTGAGGTTGTCCGGGTTGAAGTCCGGTTCGCCGCCCAGCTGCACGATACGCTCGGCGAGCCTGTCGGCGTGTTCGGCTTCTTGGTTGGCATGCTCCAGGAATTCTTCGGCCGCTATGCTGGCTTTCACCCCCGAAGCCATGAAGTAGTGGCGCTTGTAGCGCAGCGTGCACACCAGTTCGGTCGCCAGGGCTTCGTTGAGCAGGCGGATGATGCGCTCACGGTCGGCGTGGTAGCCCTCGGTCACGGCGCCGTTCTCGACGTGCTGGCGGGCACGCTGGCGTAGGGTTTGCACATCGGTCAGTTCAATCGCAGTCATATTCATCTCCGAAAGCATCAAGGTGGTCATGGCGTGTCCTGTGGGTGTCATGCGCCGTGGGCGGCGTCGCTGTCTTCCTGGCGTTGCTTGCAGGTCTTGAAGCCTTTGGCATCGACATGGCCAGTGGCGTCGAAGCGCACGTAGTAGGGCTGCTGGTGGCCGTCGCGGTTGAGGATGTAGTCATTGCAGGTACCGCCGTGAGGCAGGTCGGTCACGTTGGATGGGCTACCGCCGATAGCGATGACCTTCTGCATGGTCATGCCATTTTCCACCTGCTTGACCAGCGGTTCGTCGCGGTAGGTGACGTAATCCACGGGGTTTTCCGGGCGGCTGCCACAGGCGGCGAGGGTGGCGCTAGCCAGGAGGATTGCCAGGGTCTGCTTGTACATGGTCCCGCTCCTTGCAAAGGGTCTGTTGGCTTTGGAACCGCAGCGGGTGGCCAGAGTTCGATTGCGCTGTTCATCAGGGCCGCTGTAGTGTGGGTCGGTCGTCCACGGAAAGGGGCTGGCCATGCCACAGGAATTGACCACGCGATACCCGTTGGTGCTGGTGCCGGGCATGCTGGGGTTCGTGCGGGTGGTGCTCTACCCCTACTGGTTCGGCATTGTGCCGGCACTGCGCAAGGGCGGGGCGCAGGTGTTCCCGGTGCAGGTTTCGCCACTGCATTGCAGCGAGGTGCGCGGCGAGCAGCTGCTGGCGATCATCGAAGACATCTGCCAGCGCAGCAATGCCGAAAAGGTCAACCTCATTGGCCACAGCCAAGGTGCGCTGGACGCACGCTACGCTGCAGCCAGGCGCCCCGACCGTGTGGCGTCGGTCACGTCGGTGGCGGGGCCCAACCATGGCTCGGAGCTGGCTGACTGGCTGGAGCGCATGGCACCGGGTGATTCGCCCCAGGGGCGTTTGCTCAAGGCCTTGCTGCACGGTATTGCCGTGCTGCTGGTGTGGCTGGAAACCAGCTGGCGCCGCGACCCGCTGCCGGTGGATGTGCACGCCTCGCACCAGGCGCTGACCAGCAGCGGGGTGGCGCGCTTCAACCAGGCTTATCCACAGGGGCTGCCAGATACCTGGGGCGGGGAAGGGGCCTATCAGGTCGATGGCGTACGCTATTACTCCTGGTCCGGCACCTTGCAACCTGGCCTGACCGACCGGGGACGCAACCGTTTCGATGGCAGCAGCTACTTCTGCCGCCTGTTCGCGCGCAGTTTCAGCAAGGAAAAGGGCCAGTGCGATGGCATGGTCGGGCGCTTCAGCTCGCACCTTGGGCAAGTGATTGGCGACGATTACCCGCTCGATCACCTGGACATCGTCAACCAGTCCCTGGGGGCCATCGGCAAGGCTGCCGAGCCGGTGCGGCTATTCACCGAGCATGCCGCCCGGCTGAAGGCGGCCGGGCTCTAGCGGCGAATCGGCGTGGTCCAGCGCTCGGCCAGCAGCACGCCGGCCAGGGTCAGCACACCGCCGACCAGGTGATAGCGGGCCAGTTGCTCTCCGAGAGCCACGGCGGCGATGACTGCGGTGACCAGGGGCAGCAGATTGAAGAACAAGGTGGTGCGGCTTGGCCCCAGGCGGTGCACCGCCTGCATCCACAGCAACGGCGCAAGCATCGAGGCCAGCACGCAGGCGTACAGCACCAGCCCGATGTTGCGGCTGTTCAGGCCGGTTTTTTCCGACAGCAGGAACAACGGCAGCAGCACGACGATGGCCACCAGCACCTGCAGGTACAGCAACTGCATCGGTGGCAGGCGCAGTTGCCACTTCTTCAGCAGGAAGCTATACAGCGCGTAGGCCAGGGTGGCCACCAGCATCAGCAGGTCGCCGCTGTTCAGGCCCTGCTCCAGCAGGCTGGCGGGGTCACCGGCGCTGACCACCTCAAGCACACCGAAGAACGACACCACGGCCCCCAGCAAGGCCCCGTAGCTCAGCCGCTGGCCCAGCCCGGCGATGGACAGCGCCAGCGCCATCAACGGCATCAGCGAAAGGATGATGCCCATGTTGGTGGCACTGGTGATGCCGGCGGCGAAGTACGCCAGGCTCTGGTACAGCGCCATGCCGAGCACGCCCAGCACGGCCACCTTGGCCAGGTGCGGGCGGATGGCTGTGCGGTTGCGCCATACGGCGGGCAGCAGGAACGGGGTGAACAACAGGGCGGCCAGTAGCCAGCGGTAGAAGCCGATCTCGGCGGGGTGGATGGCGCCGGCGGACATCTTGGTGACCACCGTGTTACCGGCCCAGATGAGGATGGCGGTGAGCGGAAAGAGGTAGTTCATGGAGCGAGATACTCGTTGCGGGCAGATTGGGCTGCTTTGCCGGCCATCGCCAGACAAGGCCGCTACGATACGAGATCGCCTGTGCCGTGTAGCAGCGGCCTTGTGTCGCGATGGCCTGCGCAGCAGGCCCCGATGCCACTCATTATCAACTGTCTGTCTACAAGCCTATACTTCCAGCCAGACAACCCACCCCGCGAAACAGTCAGCATGCCGCGCAAATACCTCGACCTCCCCCAATTCACCCAACTGCCGGCGCCGGTGTATTTCCGCCACGACGAATTCGGTGCCGACACCCACAGTGCCTTGCACCGCCACACCTGGGGCCAGCTCAACTACACCGCCCACGGCGTGATGCAGCTGGAGGTTGCCGGCCAACGCTTCCTGTCGCCGCCGCAGTATGCGGTGTGGGTACCACCCGATACCGAGCATGGCTGCTACAACCCGCACGCCATCGTGTACCGTTCGATCTACCTGGACCGCAGCCTGTGTACCGCCTTGCCGCAGCAACCGTGCAGCCTGATCATCAGCGATATCCTCAAGGCCATCCTCGCCGACTTCGCCCGGCGCGACCTGCGGGTAGCCGAGGGCGAGCGCGACCAGCGCCTGGTACAGGTGCTGCTCGACCAACTGCTGCTGGCACCGACCCAGGCCTGCTACCTGCCGTTGGCCCACAGCGAAGGTCTGCGCCAGGTGCTCGATGCCCTTGCCGCCGAGCCCGGCGACAACCGCCCGCTGGCTGACTGGGCTGCGCGGGTGCATGTCAGCGAACGTACCCTGGCCCGTCAGTTCCTGCGTGAACTGGGCATCAGTTTCGGCGAATGGCGCCTGCGCCTGCGTTTCCTGCGCGCCATCGATGCGTTGGAAGCCGGCTTGCCGATCCAGGCCATCGCCTTCGACCTTGGCTACAGCAGCGCGTCAGCGTTCATCGCCATGTTCCAGCGCCAGGCCGGATGCACACCCGAGCAATACCGTCGCCAGGCGCGGGCAAAGCGCTGAGAATTCTTGGCTACACTCAGCTCGACCCCCGCGCATCGGGCGCGGAGCCAAGGAGACCACTCCATGAAAGTGCTGCAGATCCCTTTACTGGTATTGGCGGTGTTGTTCAGCGCCCAAGGCTTCGCTGCCACGACCGCGCAGCAGGAAAAGATGACAACCTGCAACGCCGACGCCACCGCCAAGGCCCTGAAGGGCGATGAGCGCAAAGCCTTCATGAGCACCTGCCTGAAGAAGGAGGTGCCACAAACCCAGCAGGAGAAGATGAAAACCTGCAACGCTGACGCCACCAGCAAAGCCCTCAAGGGGGATGAGCGCAAGGCGTTCATGAGTGACTGTCTGAAGAAGAAATGACCTGCGCCTATGCCTGCAAGCGTAACGCTGGCAGACTGCGGGTCTTTCCCGTTGTCTGCCGTTGAGGCTGTATGACCTTCACCCCCCGCCAGGTCACCCTGGCCAGCTGGATCATCGTATTTGCCGGCCTGTTGCTGGCGTTGCCCCTGAAATTGCTGCCAAGCCTGCTGGCCGGTCTGCTGGTGTTCGAGCTGGTCAACATGCTCACCCCGCGGCTGCAGCCGCTGATTGCCGGGCAACGCGCGCGCTGGCTGGCCGTTGCACTGCTTGGCACACTGGTGGTCATTACCCTGGCCTTGCTCATCGCCGGTGCCTTCAGTTTCCTGCTGCACG
Organism: Pseudomonas anuradhapurensis; assembly: GCF_014269225.2. Taxonomy (NCBI): domain Bacteria; kingdom Pseudomonadati; phylum Pseudomonadota; class Gammaproteobacteria; order Pseudomonadales; family Pseudomonadaceae; genus Pseudomonas; species Pseudomonas anuradhapurensis. The sequence continues at coordinate 4,737,156 of NZ_CP077097.1, read as the reverse complement.
AGGCAGAAAACCCCGGTGCCTCGCTGGACAAGTTCATGGCCCTGGTGGAGCGTGCCCGCGGGCAGCTGCCGCCGTTCATCGAAGGCTACCTGCCGGCCAGTGCGGCGGAGTTCAAGGTGGCCATCGGTGACTGGATCAAGAGCCACCTGAGCGACCTGCAACTGGTCGGCAAGGGCATGGCGCACATGTTCGTCACCTTGCTGATCGGCATGATCCTCGGTGCCATCGTCGCCTTGCAGCGCATCCCTGACATTTCCCGGCGCAAACCCCTGGCGGCGGCGCTGTTCGAACGCCTGAGCCTGCTGGTGCAGGCGTTTCGCAACATCGTCTTCGCGCAAATCAGGATCTCGCTGCTCAACACCACCTTCACCGGCATCTTCCTGGCGGTGGTGCTGCCGATGTTCGACGTGCACCTGCCGCTGACAAAGACGCTGATCGTGCTGACCTTCCTGCTCGGCCTGCTGCCGGTGATCGGCAACTTGATGTCGAACACCCTGATCACCATCGTCGGCCTGTCGCTGTCGATCTGGGTGGCGGCGGCGGCGCTGGGTTACCTGATCGTCATCCACAAGGTCGAGTATTTCCTCAACGCGCGGATCGTGGGCGGGCAGATCAGCGCCAAGTCATGGGAATTGCTGCTGGCGATGCTGGTGTTCGAGGCGGCGTTCGGCTTGCCGGGGGTGGTGGCGGGGCCGGTCTACTATGCCTACCTGAAGAGCGAGCTGAAGCGGGCGGAGTTGGTCTGAGGTGGCTGGGGCCGCTTTGCGGCCCGTCGCGACACAAGGCCGCTCCTACAGGGACCGCGTAGCCAGGTGGAGGCATGGTCCTGTAGGAGCGGCCTTGTGTCGCGATGGGCTGCAAAGCAGCCCCCAAAGCAATCAGGCCACGCCGTAGCGCTTGCGTGCCTCGATGGCCAGCCCGCTGCCAATGCTGCCAAAGATGTTGCCTTCCACATGCCGCGCATTCGGCAGCATCGCCGCCACGCTGTTGCGCAGCGCCGGGATCCCGCTGGAACCGCCGGTGAAGAACACCGTGTCGACCTGGGTCTCGCTGACACCCGCCTTGGCCAGCAATTCGCTCACGCTGCCACGCACGCGCTCGAGCAACCCTTCGATAGCCGCCTCGAACAACGTACGGGACAGGTCCACGCCCAGCTCGCGCTCGATGCGGCCGAGGTCGACGCGCCGGCTCTGCTGCTCCGTCAGCTCGATCTTGCTGGCCTCCACTTCCATCGCCAACCAGTGCCCGGCACGCTCTTCGATCAGCTTGAACAGGCGGTCGATGCCCAGCGTGTCCTCGATGTCGTAGCGCATGCTGCCCAGGGCCAGTTGCGACTTCTGCGAGTACAGGGCGTTGATGGTGTGCCAGGTGGCCAGGTTGAGGTGGTAGCTGGTGGGCATCAGCGCGCCGCTCTTCATGCGGCTGCCGTAGCCGAACAGCGGCATCACGCCCTGCAGGCTCAGTTGCTTGTCGAAGTCGGTACCACCGATGTGCACGCCGCCGGTGGCGAGGATGTCGCTCTGCCGTTCGGCAACCAGGTGGCGCTCGGGCGACAGGCGGATCAGGGTGAAGTCCGAGGTACCACCGCCGATATCGACGATCAGCACCAGCTCTTCGCGGCTGATGCCCGACTCGTAGTCGAAGGCCGCGGCAATCGGCTCGTACTGGAACGACACGTCCTTGAAGCCGATCTTGCGCGCCACTTCGGCCAGGGTATCCTCGGCCTCCTGGTCGGCGGCCGGGTCTTCGTCGACGAAGAACACCGGGCGGCCCAGCACTACCTGTTCGAACTCACGGCCGGCAGTGGCCTCGGCGCGCTTCTTCAGCTCGCCGATGAACATGCCCAGCAGGTCCTTGAACGGCAGGGCGCTGCCCAGCACGCTGGTATCGTGCTTGATCAGCTTGGAACCCAGCAGGCTTTTCAGCGAGCGCATCAGACGCCCTTCATAGCCTTCCAGGTACTCGTGCAGCGCCAGGCGGCCATACACCGGCCGACGTTCCTCGATGTTGAAGAACACCACCGAGGGCAAGGTGATCTTGCCGTCTTCCAGGGCAATCAGCGACTCGACACCCGGGCGGTGCCAGCCAACCGTGGAGTTGGAGGTGCCAAAATCGATGCCCAGGGCGCGGGCCGGGGATACGTCAGACATGGGGAATGAGCTTCCGGAGGCAAAACGGCCGCGCAGTGTATGCCAGTTGGCCACAGAATCAAGACCGGTCATCTGCCCTGGAGCAAACCCAAAGCGGTCTTGAAAGGCTATGCTTGAGCCCTATCTTCAGTGGCAACACGCACATTCACATTGGTGATCCATAGATGGACTTCAAAGACTACTACAAGATACTTGGCGTAGAGCCCACGGCGGACGAGAAGGCGATCAAGGCCGCGTACCGCAAGCTGGCGCGCAAGTATCACCCCGATGTCAGCAAGGAGCGCGACGCCGAGGAAAAATTCAAGGAGGCCAACGAGGCCTACGAAGTGCTGGGCGACGCGCAGAAACGTGCCGAGTTCGACGAAATCCGCAAGTACGGCGGCCAGCATGGCCGGCCGTTCCAGGCGCCACCGGGCTGGGAAAGCCGTGGCGGTGGCGGCGGCTTCGAGGGCGGTGATTTTTCCGACTTCTTCAGTTCGATATTCGGTGCCCGGGGTGGCAACCCCTTTGGTGGCGCCCGGCAACAGCAACGCAGTGCCGGCAGGCGAGGGCAGGACGTGGAGCTTGAACTGGCGGTATTCCTTGAAGAGACCCTGAACAAGGAGTCCAAGCAGATCAGCTTCCAGGTGCCGCAGACCAATGCGATGGGCCAGCGCACCGGCTTCACCACCAAGACCCTGAACGTGAAGATCCCGGCCGGGGTGACCGATGGCGAGCGTATCCGCCTCAAGGGCCAGGGCGCGCCGGGCAGCGCAGGCGGGGCCAACGGCGACCTGTTCCTGACCATCCGCATGGCACCGCACCCGTTGTTCGATGTCGAAGGTCATGACTTGATCATTACCGTACCACTGGCACCGTGGGAGGCAGCACTGGGCGCCAAGGTGGCCGTACCGACCCTGGACGGCAAGATCAACCTCACCATCCGCCCCGACAGCCAGAGCGGCCAGCGTCTGCGCGTACCGGGCAAGGGCCTGGCCAACAAGAGTGGCGAGCGTGGCAACCTTTACGCGCAACTGAAAGTGGTCATGCCGCCAGCATCCGACGAGTCTGCCCGCGAACTGTGGACCAAGCTTTCCGAGAAGGCTGCGTTCAACCCGAGGACACAATGGAGTAAGTGATCATGAGCAGCACCCTGATCGTTCAACTGGACATGCGTACCTTGTGTCAGGAGGCCGACCTCACGGCTGACTGCGTGATCGAAATCGTCGAGCACGGCATTGTCGAACCCTCCGGGCGAACGCCGGAGGACTGGTTGTTCGACGATCAGGCACCGTTGCTGGCCAAACGCGCGGCCAAGCTGCACGAGGAGCTGGAGCTGGAGTGGGAAGGGGTGGCCCTGGCGCTGGAGCTGTTGCAGGAGGTGCGGCAGTTGCGTAGCGAGAACAGCATGCTGAGGCAGCGCTTGGGCAGGTTCATCCAGATGTGAGCTGGTGCAGGGACGGCTGATGATGGTCCCTGTAGGAGCGGCCTTGTGTCGCGATGGGCTGCAAAGCAGCCCCTGATCGTCGCTCTGGATCAAGATTGTCGGGGCTGCGTTGCAGCCCATCGCGACACAAGGCCGCTCCTACAGGGGGCGCACCCGTGGCGTATCAGTTGAGTTCAGCCCCCGGGTTCAGCACCCGTGGCGTATCAGTTGGGTTCAGCCCCTGGGTTCAGCACCAGTTGCATGAAGGTCAAGTCCAGCCAGCGGCCAAACTTCACCCCCACCTGCGGCATCTGCCCGGTCACCACGAAGCCCAGCCGCTCGTGCAGGCGCACCGACGCGGCATTGCCGCTCTCGATGGCCGCGACCATTACATGCTTGCCGCAATCCCGCGCGCGTTCGATCAGTGCCGCCATCAGCTGCGGCCCCAGGCCCTTGCCACGTTGGTCGCCACGGACATACACCGAATGTTCCACGGTATGGCGAAAGCCCTCGAACGGCCGCCAGTCGCCAAACGAGGCATAGCCGAGCACGCCGCTGTCATCCACCGCCACCAGGATCGGGTAGCCCTGCTGCGCCCGTGATTCGAACCAGGCCTGGCGGTTGCCCAGGTCAACCGGGGTTTCGTTCCAGATCGCCGTGGTGTTGCGCACCGCGTCGTTGTAGATGTCGAGGATGCCCGCCACGTCGGTGGGTAGGGCGTCGCGGATGTGGTGCGTCATGACAGCGTCTCGCAGGTTCGTTGTGTGCAGGTTAAATGGTTACCAGCCCGCGCACACCTTCCGCCTGCATGTTTTCGCCACGGCCACGCTGGATGATCTCGCCACGGGCCATCACCAGGTACTGGTCGGCCAGCGCCTCGGCGAAATCATAGAACTGCTCCACCAGCAGGATGGCCATGTCGCCACGTTCGGCCAGGCGGCGGATGACCGCGCCGATTTCCTTGATCACCGAGGGCTGGATGCCTTCGGTCGGCTCGTCGAGGATCAGCAGGCGCGGGCGGCTGGCCAGGGCTCGGCCGATGGCCAGCTGTTGCTGCTGGCCGCCGGACAGGTCGCCGCCACGGCGTTGCTTCATCTGCTCGAGTACCGGGAACAGCTCGTAGATGAACGCTGGCACTTCACGGGCTTCGCGGGCGGGGAAGCGCGACAGGCCCATCAGCAGGTTTTCCTCGACGCTCAGGCGCGGAAAGATCTCGCGGCCCTGGGGTACGTAGGCGATGCCGGCATGGACCCGTTGCTGGGGTTTGAGTGCGGTGATCGGCTTGCCTTCCCATTCGATGCTGCCGTCGCGCACGGGTACCAGGCCCATCAGGCAACGCAGCAAGGTGGTCTTGCCCACCCCGTTGCGCCCCAGCAGGCAGGTGATTTCACCGACCCTGGCTTCGAAGGACAGGCCGCGCAGGATGTGGCTGCCGCCGTAATACTGGTGCAGGGTGTCGATCTTGAGCATGTGTGTATTCCTGAAATTGTTGCTGTGCCTGTGCCGGCCCTTTCGCGGGCTCGCCCACAGCTACTGCACAGCTCTGGAAGCTGGTGCAAAACCTGTGGGAGCGGGCAAGCCCGCGAAGAGGCCGGCACAGGTTTCCATGGCTAGCGGCCCAGATACACCTCGACCACCCGCTCATCCGCCTGCACCTGCGCCAGCGACCCTTCCGCCAGCACACTGCCCTGGTGCAGCACGGTCACATGGTCGGCAATGCTGCCGACAAAGCCCATGTCATGCTCCACCACCATCAGCGAGTGCTTGCCGGCCAAGCCCTTGAACAGCTCGGCGGTGAACTCGGTCTCGGCATCGGTCATGCCGGCTACCGGCTCGTCCAGCAACAGCAGTTGCGGCTCCTGCACCAGCAGCATGCCGATCTCCAGGAACTGCTTCTGCCCGTGCGACAGCAGGCCCGCCTGGCGTTGGGCCAGCGGCAGCAGGCGCAAGGTGGTCAGCACCTCGTCGATGCGCTGGCGCTGTTCGCCGTTCAGGCGCGCGGCCAGGCTGGCCCACACCGACTTGTCGGTCTTCAACGCCAGCTCCAGGTTCTCGAACACGCTCAGTGCTTCGAACACCGTGGGCTTCTGGAACTTGCGCCCGATCCCGGCCTGGGCGATCTGGTATTCGCTCATGCGGGTCAGGTCGAGGGTGTCGCCGAAGAAGGCGCTGCCGATGTCGGGCCGGGTCTTGCCGGTGATCACGTCCATCATCGTGGTCTTGCCGGCGCCGTTGGGGCCGATGATGCAGCGCAGTTCGCCGACACCGATGTACAGGTTCAGCGCGTTGAGGGCTTTGAAGCCGTCGAAGCTGACGCTGATGTCTTCAAGGCTGAGCACCGTGCCATGGCGGGTGTCCAGGCCAGCCTTGCGGCTTTGGCCCAGGCCGATCGCATCGCGGCCGCTGCCAAGGGTGTCGAACACAGGTTCGAGCATGAATTCCGGGTGGACCGGGGGCACGCCTCTCATGGCTGGCTCCTTTTCTTCAGCAGGCCCACCACACCTTTGGGCAGGTACAGGGTGACCAGGATGAACAGCGCGCCGAGGAAGAACAGCCAGAACTCCGGGAAGGCCACGGTGAACCAGCTTTTCATGCCATTGACCAGGCCGGCGCCGAGCAGCGGGCCGAGCAGCGTGCCGCGCCCGCCCAACGCCACCCACACGGCGGCTTCGATGGAATTGGTCGGCGACATTTCGCCAGGGTTGATGATGCCCACCTGCGGCACGTACAGCGCGCCGGCCAGGCCGCACAACACGGCACTGAGCACCCACACCAGCAGCTTGAAACCGCGCGGGTCGTAGCCGCAGAACATCAGGCGGTTTTCCGCGTCGCGTACGGCGGTGAGCAGGCGGCCGAACTTGCTGCGGGTCAGGCCCCAGCACAGGTACAGGCTGGCCAGCAGCAGGCCGACCGTGCACAGGAACAGCACGGCACGGGTACCCTGGGCGGCGATATCGAAACCGAGGATGGTGCGAAAGCTGGTGAAGCCGTTGTTGCCGCCAAAGCCGGTCTCGTTGCGGAAGAACAGCAGCATGCCAGCGAAGGTCAGGGCCTGGGTCATGATCGAGAAATACACGCCCTTGATGCGTGAGCGGAAGGCGAACCAGCCGAATACCAGCGCCAGCAGCCCGGGTGCCAGCACCACCAGGCACAAGGCCCAGGCGAAGTGCTGGGTGCCGGCCCAGTACCAGGGCAGTTCGCTCCACGACAGAAAGGTCATGAACCCCGGCAGGCCGTCACCGGCGGCCTGGCGCATCAGGTACATGCCCATGGCGTAGCCACCGAGGGCGAAGAACAGGCCGTGGCCCAGCGACAGCAACCCGGCATAGCCCCAGACCAGGTCCAGCGCCAGGGCCACGATGGCGTAGCAGAGGATCTTGCCGACCAGGGTGAGGGTGTAGGCCGACACCTGCAGGGCATGCTCCGCCGGTAGCAGCGACAGCAGCGGCAGGGCCACCAGCAGCAGGACGACGACGGCGCCGATGGCCAGCGACAGGCGCGGCCCGGCCTTTTGCGCAGCAGTGACAAGCAGTGGCTGGTTCATCAGTCGATTACCCGTCCCTTGAGGGCGAACAGGCCTTGCGGGCGCTTCTGGATGAACAGAATGATCAACGCAAGGATGAGGATCTTGCCCAGTACTGCACCGATCTGCGGTTCCAGCAGCTTGTTGGCTATCCCTAGGCCGAAGGCTGCCCACAGGCTGCCGGCCAGCTGGCCGACACCGCCGAGCACCACCACCAGGAACGAGTCGATGATGTAGCTCTGGCCGAGGTCGGGGCCGACGTTGCCGACTTGGCTCAGGGCCACGCCGCCCAGCCCGGCGATGCCCGAGCCGAGGCCGAAGGCGAGCATGTCGACGCGCCCGGTGGAAACGCCGCAGCAGGCTGCCATGTTGCGGTTCTGGGTAACCGCACGCACGTTCAGGCCCAACCGCGTGCGGTTGAGCAGCAGCCAGGTGAGCAGCACCACGGCCAGGGCGAAGCCGATGATCACCAGGCGGTTGTACGGCAGCACCAGGTTGGGCAGCAGCTGGATGCCACCGGACAGCCAGGCCGGGTTGCTGACTTCGACGTTCTGCGCGCCGAACAGCAGGCGGATGGCCTGGATCAGGATCAGGCTGATGCCCCAGGTCGCCAGCAGGGTTTCCAGGGGGCGGCCATAGAGATGGCGGATCACCGTGCGCTCCAGGGCCATGCCGACCCCGGCGCTGACGGCGAAGGCCACCGGCAGGGCGAGCAGCGGGTAGAACTCGATGGCGCCGGGGGCGTAGCGCTGCAGCAGCACCTGGACCATGTAGGTGCTGTAGGCACCGAGCATGAGCATTTCGCCGTGGGCCATGTTGATCACGCCGAGCAGGCCGAAGGTGATCGCCAGGCCCAGGGCCGCCAGCAGCAGGATCGAACCCAGCGACAGGCCGCTGAATGCCTGGCCGAGCAGTTCGCCGACCAACAGCTTGCGCTGCACCTGGGCCAGGCTGGTTTCGGCTGCGGTGCGTACGCCCGGGTCGGCTTCCGCGCCCGGTTGCAGCAGTGCTTCGAGGCGGGTGCGCGCCAATGGGTCACCGGTTTCGCCGAGCAGGCGCACGGCAGCCAGGCGTACGGCCGGTTCGCTGGCGCCCAGTTGCAGGTTGGCCAGGGCCAGGCCGAGGGCGGCGTGCACGGCGGGGTCCACCTCGAGGGAGAAGCGCCGGTCGAGGAAGGCCATCTGCGCGGGCTGGGCGCTCTTTTGCAGTTGCTGGGCGGCGGCCAGGCGCGTGGCGCTGTCGTTGTCGAGCAATTGGTGGCTGGCCAAGGCATTGTCGATCAGGCCGCGCAGGCGATTGTTCAGGCGCACCTTGCGGGTGTCATCGGCGGCGATGTGGCCTTGGCGCAGGTTGTCCAGCAGCGGCAGGCGTGCGGCATCGGGTTGTGCCGCCCAGCTTTCGAGCAGTTGGGCTTGCTCGGCGGGCTTGGCGGTGAGGAAGAATTCGCCCTCGCTGGCCTGGGTTGCCAGGGGCAAGAGCAGCAGGAGGGTGAGCAGGAGTCTGAGCATTCGGGCAGTCCTGGAATACAGTGGTGGATGCTTCGCGGGCAAGCCCGCTCCCACAGGTGCGGTGAAAGGTTTGAAACTGTGGGAGCGGGCTTGCCCGCGAATGGGCCGCAAAGCGGCCCCAATGCACTCAGTTACCTTTCACTGCGTAATCAGGGCGCTTGTCGTTCCCGGGAATGAACGGGCTCCACGGTTGCGCCCGCAGCGGCTGCTCGGTTTCCCACACGACGCTGAACTGCCCGTCATCCTGGATCTCGCCGATCATCACCGGCTTGTGCAGGTGGTGGTTGGTCTTGTCCATGGTCAGGGTGAAGCCCGACGGTGCCTTGAAGGTCTGCCCGGCCAGCGCCTCGCGGACCTTGTCAACGTCGGTGGACTTGGCCTTCTCGGCGGCCTGGGCCCACATGTGGATACCCACATACGTGGCTTCCATAGGGTCGTTGGTCACCGCCTTGTCGGCACCCGGCAAGCCCTTGGCCTTGGCGTAGGCCTTCCAGTCGGCGACGAACTTCTGGTTGACCGGGTTATCCACCGACTCGAAGTAGTTCCACGCCGCCAGGTGGCCGACCAGCGGCTTGGTGTCGATGCCGCGCAGCTCTTCTTCGCCGACCGAGAACGCCACCACCGGCACGTCGGTGGCCTTCAGGCCCTGGTTGGCCAGTTCCTTGTAGAACGGCACGTTGGAGTCGCCGTTG